>MTME02000101.1 GCA_002011115.2 Candidatus Pyrohabitans sp. JdFR-17 | reverse complement strand
CTTTGGTAAGGGAGGTAGGTTGCCTTGAGTGACACAATTGATGAAACGCTATCTGGAACTGAAAGGGATGTAACTATAAAGATTAAGAGCTCTGTTATAGTGCCATCGCGAGGAGGATGTGTTCTGGAGCATGGAGAAGCTTGAGAGATGCTTATTTAATTTTAAAATAAATTTTAAAACTCAAATATGGTTGCTTATGTGAAAAACACTTCTAATAGAATGATATATGGCTAGTCTGCCTCAAGATTGGCTATAATTGAAGATTTGTCGACACTTTATGGTGGTGGTATATGGTTTGGCAATAGTAAAGAAAATATAGGTCAGAAATATGAAAAATGTTGTCGAACAATGTAAAAATAAATCCAAAAAAGTTATGGCTCAGGAATGATTCTTATGTTAAATTTTATTTAAATTAAAATTAGGACATAGTTGGAACAGTGAGAACAATGACGATTAGGGTAAAGCTGATTCTGATATTAATTGTGGTAGCAGCCATTCCCTTGGCGATTCTCTCATCGCTGGCGATTTCTGTTTCCAAGGCAAAGGTTGAGGAAAGTCTTCACAATAAGTTGGATCACGACTTGGAGCTGGCTTGGGTACAGTTCTATGTACGTGGGAACCAGATGAAGTATGGAATGCTCCAAGCGGCTGCTGAGCGCTATATCAAAGCCTGGGTTGCCTCTAGAGACGCTGGAGCTCTCAGGGTGCAGATGGAAGAGTGGAAAAAGTACCGTCCCTACGTGGACATATGGATGGTGGTAGACCCGGAAGGCAGGGTAATCGTTAGGCTGGGAAGCGATAAGATGGGTGACATCTTCTACCATGCCAAAATCGTTGAAAAGGCGGTTAAGAATAAGCAACCAGTAGTTTCACCCGAGCTGTTCCCATGGGATGTTCTCAGAGAAGAGGGAATAGATTCTATGGTGGGAGAATATGGGCTCGTGCTTCTGGTCGCCACCCCAGTGCTAGACGATAGCGGACACGTCCTGGGGGTTATAATCACCGGAGACCTGCTCAACGGCGACAGCTGGGTGCCTGACTCAGTGAGGCAAGAGCTTCCCAAAATGCAGATGCTCATTATCCAAGGTAACGAGGTGATATCCTCAATATCAGGGGAAGAGGGCAGCAGCGTTGTTGGTAGAGAGATTCCAGGCGATGTTCTGGAAGACTTCGCAGCTGAGAGAGTGCACAGGAGCATGGAGATAATAGAAGGTGTTCCCTATGTGTTCATCGGTGAACCTATACGGAATGTAGATGGCGAGGTTGTTGGCTTCATAGCGGTGGGCGAAAGGGAGGAAGAGTTCACTGCCTTGATGGGAAGTGTTGAAAGGACAATAGCCATGGTGGCAGTGCTGAGCTTTGTTGTAGCTTTGGGACTGAGCTATATATTTGGAAGGGAAATAACCACGCCCATTAAAATACTGGTGGATGCGACGCGGAGGATGAGTGAGGGCGACCTCCGGGTCAGGGTGATGGACAGACGCCTCAGAGGCGATGATGAATTTGGAGAGCTGGCAAGATCCTTTAACCATATGGCTGATGAGATATCGCAGGCACATGAGCGGATGCGGCAAGCGTATGAAGAGCTAAAAGGCGTAGACGAACTCAAGAGTAATATCCTGGCCAACGTGAGCCATGAGCTTCGCACACCCATAACAATAGCCAAGGGGACAATAGAGCTGGCAATGGATGAGGAAGACCCAGAGGAGAAGAACCAGTTATTAAAGATTGCCCTCAATGCCCTCGTGCGCCAGGACGTCATAGTGGAAGATCTGCTGGAGGCTGCGAAATTTAAGAAGGACGAGGTAAAGCTGAATTTTAAAAAGGTGGACCTGGCTCAGCTTATAAATCATGTGGTTGGCATTTTTGAGCCCGTACTCGATGAAATGGGGTTGAAGCTGAGTGTAAATTTGGCGGATGACCTTCCGATGGCAAAAGGTGACCCCCAGTATCTCAAGCAGGTGCTCCGCGACCTTATGAGCAACGCCATAAAATTCAACAAGCCAGGTGGTCAAATAACCGTTGAGGCGAAGGAAAAGGAGGGTATGATAGAGGTATGTGTGAGCGACACCGGCATAGGCATACCAAAGGATAAACAGGACAAAATCTTCCAGGAGCTTTATCAGATAGACCCATCACCCAAGAGACGCTATGGGGGCACGGGGATGGGTCTAGCGATAGTCAAGACTTTGGTGGAAGCCCATGGGGGAAGGATAACAGTCGAGAGTGAGCTTGGAAAAGGCAGCACCTTCTGCTTCACTTTGCCAATATGGAGGAATAGAGATGACGAGCAGCGCTTGTAGAAGCTAAAAGCAGGAAATCCTGGGGCTTTTAAAAGTTTGAGGTGAGCTCTTTCAGCATCTGCTAGGCTAGCTCTTGTCCAAAAGGATTCTGCATTTATGAATGGTTCGACGACGAAAGCACATGCTCTAATACAAAGCCCTGTGGACTGGAATTCCTGTAGCTATGGTAATTGAAGCGTGGACCTCAAATACATGCTGGAGATGTGGTTCAACAAATACGGTTGTGAGGAAAAAGTTCAGGTGCAGAGACTGCGGATTGGAGTACAACCGTTACTTAAACGGTAGTGTGAATATTGGTAACAGGCTCCTCGGCTACATGTTGAGGAGCAGGGCTGACGTGAACCAGCTCCAAACTCCCCCATTGCACAGCACCCCGAATGGGGACCAGCTAGCGATTCAGAGCACGAGGAGAGAAGCTCACCTGCTTGTAGGTGAGTAGTTCACAACAATCTTTATATACGATACCACATTTGTTTAGAAAGACTCGGATTTTTATCCTCTAATTCTGAAGGTGAAAAAAATGGGTGCATACAGGTACATAGCGCAGGCATGGAAGAGGCCCGGCGAGAGTTATGTTTACCAGCTGCTTCGCGAGCGCTTACCTGAATGGCGTCGCGGCGAAAGTGTGGTGCGCGTGCCAAAGCCACTTCGCTTAGACCGTGCAAGGGCGCTGGGCTACAAGGCGAAGCAGGGCATAATTGTTGTTCGCGCCAGGATTCGCAAAGGTGGGCGCAGGAAGGATCGTCCCAACGCCGGGCGTAGGCCAAAGCGCATGGGTGTGGTGAAGTACACCCCTAAAAAGTCATTGCAGTGGTTAGCGGAAGAACGTGCCCAGCGCAGGTATCCAAACCTGGAGGTGCTTAACTCCTACTGGGTTGGTAAGGACGGAAAGTACGAATATTTTGAGGTAATCATGGTTGACCCCCACCACCCGTCGGTGCGCAATGATAAAGAGCTGTGCTGGATCGCGGGCAAGGCTCATCGTGGGCGAGTGTTCCGGGGGCTTACAAGCGCTGGCAAGCGTTCCCGCGGTCTGAGGAATAAAGGTAAGGGTGCTGAGAAGGTTAGACCCAGCATAAGGGCGCATCAGCGCAAAGGAAAGTGATGAGGGTACTCAGCGTTAAGGCAAGTTGCTTCGCCCACGCAACCGAAGAGGTGGAGAGGGTAAAGCAGGCCCTCGCCAACATCTTTCCTTTTGAGGTGGAGGTGAAGCATAGCGAGGCGAGGGGTCAGTTTGGTAATCCCATAGTTATCCTTGAGGCAGAGGTAACTAGGCAGCGGGAGATTCGCGCCTTTCTTAATATGCTTATGGATGCTCTGCCAGAAGAGGAGCTTGAGAGGCTGCGCGAAGAGGTGGAGCAGCGCTTTGAGCAGGGCAGGTTCTATATCCGCCTGGACAAGATGAAGGCATACCTCGGCAGGCTTCGCTTAGGGCAGGGGCTTCAGGTTGTGCTTGTGGTTACAAGCTACCCCTACAACGAAGACGAGATAAAAGCAGAGCTTAAAAAACTTCTCGGGCGGTGAAGATGTTCATAGATCTGCGCGTTCATTCGCTGAATTCCAAAGGCGTTGACTCGCCCGCGAGGCTGCTTGAAGAGGCTGCGTCGCTTGGGATAAGGCTTGGGCTCTGTGATGGCATAGCTTATGACAACGCTCTCTCAGGCGTGGAGATAAAGGCGGAGAGTAAGCGGGCTCTGATTAAGGCGCTCCGCACCAGCTGGCGAAACTTCGACTACGTGGTGGTGCACGGCGGCGAGGCGAAGATTAACCGCGCAGCTACGCAAGATACGCGCGTTGATATTCTCGCTCACCCCTACCTGGGGAGACGCGATGCCGGCGTAGACGTCGTGGTTGCAAGGCAGGCGGCTCAGAGCGGCGTAGCCATTGAGGTGGACCTGCAGAGCATTATCTCTGCGAAGGGCGTTGCCAGGGTAAGGCAACTTCAGAAGGTGCACCGCATTTTGCTCCTCAGCAGGAAGTACGGCTTTAATATTGTGGTAACCTCAGGTGCCAAAAGCAGGTATGAGCTTCGTGGCATGAAAGAAGCAGAGGCTATCCTCACCAGCATAGGTTTCACAGCCAAGGAAGCTAAACGCGCTCTGGAGGAGGTGCCTAGAGAGATACTGGAGAAGAAGAAGCTGGCGAAGCAGGAGATTGCCCGAGGGGTGAGGCTGGTTGAAGATTAAGGCACTGCCACCTGCGCTGAGGATGAGGAAGCGCTACATAGCCTTCAGGGTAGAGAGCGACCGTTCCTTCACGAGAGATGAGGTGGTCAGGGCGATAGTGAGCTCCGCTCTCGCCATGTTCGGTGAAGCCAAGGTGGCGGAGTTCAATCTATTTGTGCTGGACTTCGACGAGGCAGAGCAGCAGGGCTTTGTGGTGTGCTCTCACCGGGGCGTAACCGAAGCCATCGCTTCGCTGAGCCTGGTGAGTGAAATCTCAGGCGAGCGGGTGCACATCCGCACCTTAGGCGTGAGCGGCACTGTGAAGGCCCTCAAAAGAAAGTTTTTAAATAGGAAGAGACACTTTATAAATGCTGAGAGTACAGTAAAGTTTAAGGGCAAGGAGTTTGTAGTAGTTAGGGAAAGTGGAGATTGCTGCGATGCCTTGCCTTGTGATGAGGAGCTTATTAAAAGACTGAAGCTCCGTAAGATGAGGTTTATCGGGGTAACAAAAAGTGATTTGAGAGGTGAAGAAGATGCAGCCGATGCCTAGCATGGGTTATGACAGGGCTATCACTGTGTTCAGCCCTGACGGTAGGTTGTTCCAGGTGGAGTACGCTCGTGAGGCGGTAAAGCGGGGCACAACCTCGCTGGGAATAAGGTACAGCGATGGCGTGCTTCTTGCGGTGGATAAGCGCATTACTTCCAAGCTTGTTGAGGCGAGAAGCATAGAGAAGATATTTCAGATTGATGATAACATCGGTGCTGCTACCTCAGGTTTGGTAGCCGACGCCCGCGTGCTTGTGGACCGCGCAAGAGTGGAGTGCCAGGTGCACCGCATTACCTATGGTGAGCCCATAGATGTGGAGCTGCTCGCCAAGAAGATATGCGATTTCAAGCAGCTTTACACCCAGCATGGCGGGGTAAGACCTTTCGGTATAGCGCTGCTCATCGCTGGCGTGAACGAGACGCCACGCTTGTTTGAGACCGATCCAAGCGGCGCACTGATTGAGTACAAGGCTACAGCGATAGGCGCTGGGCGGGGCACTGCGATGGAGATATTTGAGAATGAGTACCGCGATGATTTAACGAAGGATGAGGCGATAGACCTTGCGCTCAAGATAATGAATGAGGTTACCGATGGTAAGATGAGCGAGACTTCCATAGACATGGCTGTGGTTGAGCTTTCAACGCATGAATTCAGGAAGTTCACCCCACAGGAAGTGAAAGCTTACCTGGAGCGCGTACCCAAGAAGACAGAGAAGGAAGAAGAGGAGTAACGCCAATGGTCAGCCTCGATGAGGCGGTGATCGCTCGCCTCGAAACAAGAGGCGAGCGCTTTGAGATTCTGGTTGATCCCGACCTTGCCCTTGATCTTAAGCATGGAAAAGAGGTTGACTTTGAGAAGCTTTTAGCAGTGGATACCATCTTTAAAGACGCGCGCAGGGGAGATAAAGCCTCGCTGGAGCACGCGTTTAAGCTCCTTAACGTCTCCAACCTCGAGGAGGCTGTGCGTAAGATTATTAGAAAGGGTGAGATTCAGCTCACCACGGAGCAGCGCAGAAAGATGCAGGAGCAGCGCCGCAAGCAGATAGTCAACTACATCGCCAGGCACGCGATAAACCCGCAGACAGGCACGCCTCACCCGCCGCAGCGCATCGAAAAGGCGCTGGAAGAAGCGAGGGTTAACATCGACATCCACAAGAGTGTTGAGGAGCAGATACCTGCGATAATAAAGGCTCTGCGCCCCCTGCTTCCCATAAAATTTGAGGAGCGCAAGTTCGCCGTCAAAATTCCTGCGAATTACGCTGCAAAGGCTTATCCAGTTGTTATAAAATTTGGCAAGCCCGAGAAGGAAGAGTGGCTGAAAGACGGAAGCTGGGCGTTCATGATGAAGCTCCCAGCCGGAGCCGTGGATGAGCTTTTCCGGGAACTCAATGCGCTTACAAAAGGTGATTTTGAGACGAAGATGCTGAGGTAGGAGCATGGAGAGGAAGCTTGTTATACCTGGAGAAGAGGTTGCTGAGGGTAGAGTAAAGCTGGGCGATGGTGTTTACCGCGATGGAGATAAGGTTTATGCCTCTGTTCTTGGCCTCTTGGATACCGCGAGAGGTGTGGTCAGGGTTATCCCCCTCACGGGCAGGTACTTCCCTAAGGTTGGGGACTTTATAATAGGCACTGTGAAGGGCACCGTCTATGAGACTGCGTGGGAGGTGGATATAAACTGCCCATACTCGGCTATACTTAACGCTAGTGACTACTACCGCGAGATCGACCCCTTTCGCACGCCGCTGCGTAGGATAATGAGCCCTGGCACGACAATCTACGCCTATGTGCGTGAGGTCACACCGAACAGGAGGATTTACATCACCCTGCGCCAGCGAGGTAGCAGGGTAATAAAAGGCGGGCGTCTGATTGAGATCTCACCCGCGAAAGTTCCGCGAGTGATTGGAAGAAAGCGCTCCATGATATCCATGATTGTGAAGGAGACGGGCTGCAGAATGCTGGTTGGGCAGAACGGCTTAGTGTGGATAAAGGCAAAACCAGACATAGCTGACCTGGTGGAGCGCGCTGTGAAGAAGATTGAAGCAGAGGCTCACACTTCAGGCTTAACTGACAGGATAAAAGAGATGATTGTTAGAGAGAGGGAAAAGTATGAAGGTAGGTGAACCCGAGGAGTTTATTATAGACGGGAAGCGCCTCGACGGCAGGCGCGTGGACGAGCTCAGGCCGCTGAAGATTGAGGCAGGCGTTCTGAAGCGAGCGGATGGCTCGGCTTATTTGGAATGGGGTGGAAATCGCGTACTGGCGGCTTGCTATGGCCCAAGGGAGATTCACCCCCGCCATGAGGCAAACCCGCAGCGAGCGGTGCTCCGCACATACTACAGCATGGCTCCATTCTCTGTTTATGAGCGTAAGCGCCCGGGTCCAGATAGGCGGAGCATGGAGATTTCAAAGGTTACGAGGCAGGCACTGGAGAGCGTCGTATTCACCCACCTGTATCCGATGACAGCCATAGATGTCTATATAGAGATTCTCCAGGCGCAGGCTGGCACGAGATGCGCTGGCATAACCGCGGCGAGCGTCGCTCTCGCCGACGCCGGTATACCCATGAAGGATCTGGTGCCCGCGTGCGCCGCAGGCAAGGTGGGCGGACATATAGTGCTGGATCTCTTTGACATTGAGGACAATTACGGCGAGGCTGATTTACCAGTTGCGATAGTCCCCCGCACAGGTGAGGTGAGCCTGCTTCAGATGGACGGCAACCTAACCCAGGAAGAGTTTGAGCAGGCTTTTAAGCTTGCCATAAAGGGATGCATGCAGGTTTACGAGAAGCAGAAGGAAGCACTGAGAAAGCGATATGGAGGTAGCGAGGAATGAAGCATGAGATCATCGCTGACGTTAAACGGGACCACATTGTCAACCTCCTCAACAGCGGCAAGCGCATCGATGGCAGAGCCTTCGACGAGTACCGCGAGGTCAGCGTTGAGGTTGGAATAAATCAGCGCGCTGAGGGCTCTGCGCTTGTAAAGCTGGGCAAGACTCAGGTGATGGTTGGTGTGAAGCTTGCTGTGGGTGAGCCTTTTCCAGACATGCCCGACTCTGGCGTGCTTACCACCAATGCTGAGCTTATCCCCCTTGCCAGCCCCAGCTTTGAACGTGGGCCTCCCGACGAGGACACCGTGGAGCTTGCCCGCGTGGTTGACCGCGCAATACGCGAGTCCCAGTGCATAGACCTGGAGAAGCTGTGCATTAAGGAAGGCGAGTTGGTGTGGATAGTGTTTATAGACCTCCATCCCCTTGACTACGATGGCAACCTCTTCGACGCCTGTACGCTAGGGGCTATAGCCGCGCTGAAGAATGCGGTGTTCCCAAAGCTGGAAGAGAACGGCAGGGTGGACTACAAGACAAAGACGGAGGAGAAGCTTCCTATTGTAGATACGCCGGTGGAGGTGACCTTTGCGAAGATAGGCGGGCATATTGTAATTGACCCGTGCTTGGAAGAGGAGGAGGTGCTTGACGCCAGGTTGACTATTGGATACAACGAGAAGGGCGAGATCGTCGCGATGCAGAAGGGTGGAAGCGGTACCTTCACCCAAGAGGAAATCCTTGACATCGTTAAGCGGGGAAGAGAGAAGGCAGAATTTCTCAGGAAGCACTTGCCAGGGTGATTCTTATGGGAAGGACAAAGAAAGTTGGCTCAGCAGGTAAATTTGGCCCACGCTACGGCATGCGCCTTCGCAGGAAGTGGGTTGAGATAGACAGGAAGCAGAGGCTTCGCCACGTTTGTCCCGTATGCCAGCGCCGCGGTGTGAAGCGCGTCGCCTCAGGGATATGGGCATGCAGGAAGTGCGGTGCCAAGTTCACCGGCGGTGCGTACATCCCGCAGACTGCAGCAGCACTTACTGTGGAGCGCGCTGTGAAGAAGGTGGCGGGTGCATAACATGTACCGCTGTGGTAGCTGTCAGCGCGAGGTAGAGCTTACGAAGGACGAACCCGTGCGTTGCCCCTTCTGCGGGTATAAGATACTCTTCAAGATTCGCTCAAATGTGGTGAAGCGGGTTAAGGCTCGCTGAGGATGATCCTTGTTACTACCTCGCGCAAGCCCTCGCCTCGTACCAGAAGCTTCAGCAGAGACATAGCTAAGGCGCTGAGAGCAAGCTACCTTACGCGAGGTAAGGCGAACCTCGAGCAGGTTTTTGCCCTTGTTCCGGGCGAGGAGGATCGCCTGGTCATGATTAAGGAGAGGCGGGGTAATCCCTCGCTCATTGAGGTTTACCACCGCGGTGAGAGGGTGATCGCTTTAAAGCTGAGCAGGGCGATGCTCACCCGGGAGATTAAGCGCAGGTATGGATACTCTGCGAAGGGAGAGCTCGCGAGGAAGCTATCCCGTGCTCTGGGTGTGGAAGAGGGTATCGTAATGCAGCGCGGCACTTCGCTTATGCTTCGCGATGGGCCTGAGTTCAATGTGGAGAAGGTGATTGAAGGTGCTCAAGGGCGAGGCGAGGATTGAGATAAACTTCGATACAGAGGCTCAAGCAGAGGTGGTTCATGCAGCGGTGCTACCTGAGGTGCACTCCTCTCCATCGAATCGCGCAAGGGCAACCTTTAAAAGAGAGGGTAGCAAGATAATACTCGAGGTTAGCGCAAAGGATGCGGCTTCGCTTAGAGCCTCAATTTCATCTTTCATGCGCTGGCTTAAGCTTGCGATTGAACTAGGAGGTTGAGAAATGGAACAGTTGTCGCCCCAACTTCAGCATCAGCTTGCCCAGTTTCAGCAGCTTCAGCAGCAGGCTGAAGCTATAGCGACACAGAGACTGCAGATGGAGCTCCAGCTCAAGGAGGTTACCCGCGCTCTGGAGGAGGTACAGAAGCTTGGCGAAGATGCAGAGGTGTACAAGAGTGTGGGAAACCTGCTCATAAAGAGTGAGAAGGGCAATGTGGAGGCGGAGCTCAAGGAGAGAAAGGAGACGCTGGAGCTCAGGATAAATACGCTGAAGCGCCAGGAGGAGAAGGTAACTTCTCGCCTTAAGGAGCTTCAGGCGAAAATTCAGGATGCATTTCGCTCACGCGCAACGCGCACCCCTGGAGGTGCTGGCTAGTCTTCGAGAGTTTCAACTGTAACCTTTACTTTTTTCCCACTCAGCCCATCGAAGAGGTTGTAAACTAAGCGTACCTTGCCTTCCTCATCTTTTATCGCAGGCTGGTCCTGGCTTCTCGTCAGTATACCAACAAGCTCGCGCTTCATATTAATAAGGAATGTTGGAGGGGTATTAAAATTTAGCGCCTCCTCTGTCATGAATAACTGTAAGGAAAAAATACTACTCCCCCTGTGAGCCACCCTCCTCAAAGTAAAGCTCCGTCAGGTAGCCGTGGTTTCTCAGAATTACGTCAGCTTCTTTAAGTGAATTAGTATTGGCTATAAGCTGAGCTATTCTGCTGAACTCAAACACCTGCTTTGGGGAGAAATAGAAGGTTACGAGGGCGCAGGGGGTGAGGTAAACGCTGCGAGAATCCTTTCTTATTTTATACGCTCCGTACTTCCCCTTACCTGCTTCCACCACAAGTCTGCTCGCTTCAGTAGCCGTGGCCTTGGCGATGCGCTCCATAATCTCCAGGTCCTGCTTCGTAGCACCTCTGGCGCCGAGAAAGGCGCCTTTGGCTATAAGCTCCGCCACATTGCGATTAAGCTCCTCAAGGGTGAGCTCACCATCGCTGCCATAGCCTATCACCCCGAGAACGCTGGCAACTGGAAGCTTTGCGAGGCTTGCAATCATAATTCCGTCTGCGAGAGGGCTCTGCACGCCCCGCTCGTCTCCCCTTGCAAGAGAGTCGCCTCCCACGTCTATGCCCACCACCATGTCTATGCCCAGCTTCTCAATCGCCTGCCTAAGCGCTTCAGCTGTACCCACGGCGCCGCCGTTTATGTCGAGGAGAAGCACCTCTTCGCCCAGCACCTCCGAGGCGACGCTTTCGGTGAAGGGGGTGCCATATGTGGTTTTGGTTCTTGGGTTAGCGAGTGCCACGCCCTCGCAGACCTGTGTAATGTTCTCCAGCTCCTCTATTCGTCTCGGCCCAGGCTTTGGATCGACAACGCGACGCTCCCATGTTAAGCCGCCAAGCATGACCTCTACCCCGAGAAGAGAAAGGTATCTCGCCGTTGGGATGCAGCCTATTACATCGCCTCCTCCTCCAATTCCTATCAACAGCGCCTTCCTTGCCCTTGTAGCAATCTCATCGAAGCTCATGTGTATCGCATTATGCTAAGACGTTAACCTTAAGTATAAAAACCATGCTTACTCCAGAGGTCAAGGCGATTCTTGAAAAGCAGGGCTACCGCATAGTTGGCAGGCACTCTGCGGTTAAGGTATGCCACTGGACGAGAGAGCGTTTGCTCAGGAAGCGCTCCTGCTATAAATCCAGGTTTTACGGCATCGCATCGCACCGCTGTCTGCAGATGACACCCAGCGTAGCGTGGTGCCAGCATGCTTGCCTATTCTGCTGGCGTCCTGTGGAGCACACCCTCAGTGCTGAGATGCAGTGCGAAGGCGATGATCCTGATTTTATTGTAGAGGAGGCGATTAAGGCCCAGCGTGCCCTGCTCAGCGGCTATGGGGGTGAGAAGGAACGGGTTACCAGGCAGGAGATAGAGGAGGCGTACTCCCCAAAGCATGTAGCTATCTCCCTAGCGGGTGAACCCACGAACTACCCGAGAATAGCTGAGCTGGTTGAAGCTTTTCACCGTCGCGGAATGACCACCTTTCTGGTAACTAACGGTATGAACCCCGAGCGCATAGCAGAGGTTCGCCCTACCAGTCTGTACCTTTCCCTCATCGCATATAACGAGGAGCTCTACCGCAGGATAAACGTGCCTCGCGTTAAGCAAGGCTGGGAGCGCTTAATGCACAGCCTCGAGGTGTTCTCCCAGAGCAGGAGCCGCAAAGTGGTGCGCATAACACTTGTGCGCGGTTACAACCTCGAGACGCCTGAGGCATTTGCCCCGCTTATTGAGAGAGCGGAGCCGGACTTTGTGGAGGCTAAGGGCTATGTGCACGTTGGCTACTCGCGCCGTCGCCTCACGCGGGAGCACATGCCGAGTTATGAGGAGGTAGGAGCATTCGCCAAGGCACTGGCAGAAGCTACGGACTATGTCGTAGCCGATTCCTCCAGGGACAGCAAAGTATTTCTTATTAAAAAGGGATGAAGCAGCATGGGTCTAAAGGAAATAATCACCCAGATTAAGGAAGAACTCGACGCTAAAGATGCGCGTCGCGAGGAGGTCTTTGCCGTAGCACGTGAAATAAGAAGGCTTGCTACGCGTGCCCTGCGTGAGATTCACCTAAGCAAGTATGAAGCTGCAGCAGAGCTTCTTGGCGAGGCGGAGAAGCTGATTTCCAGGCTAACCGAAGATGACTTCAGATTCGGCCTACTTCAAGAGGCTGTGCAGGAGTACGTGGAGGCAATGCTCACCTTCCGGCTACTTCGCGGCGAGGAGATACCTTCGCACCGCGAGCTTCGCGTGCCTGCAGAGTGGTATCTCCTTGGCTTAGGCGATGTGGTGGGCGAGCTGAGGAGGCGAATTCTGGAGCTGTTGCGCGAGGAGGAGTTCGATGAGATAGAGCGTCTCCTTGATGTTATGGATGAGATAACCCATGAACTAAACTCGCTTGTTTATCCCAGCGCCATAGTGGCGATAAAGCGCAAGCAGGACGTTGCCAGAATGATAGTGGAGCGCACCCTAGGCGAGGTAACAGTGGCGATAAAGGAGAGCGAGCTGCGCCGCGTGCTGGAGGAGCTGCGCTAGATTTTCTCATTCGAAGTCTCTAAACATGAGAAAATTTTATTACCTCTCAGCGTGGATTTAATTTGCATGGGCAAGTTTTTCACATTTCCGGTGAAAAGTAAAGTTGTTGTGTTTAAAAACATTGTAGATGGGGAAAAGGTGCTTTTTCTCTGCGATTCAAAATTTGACAAGCAGGAAGCGCTTAGAACACTTGTTAGAGCGAGTCTATTTGATAATAAAAGTGTTTTCTATTCGTATGCCTTTCCGGAGAGTGCGGTTGAACTTGAAAGGCAGGGCGGGCTGAGGATTTATGAAATGGGTATAAGAAGGTCAGTTGAAAAGGCTGAGAACACCCTCCAGGACCTGAGCAACGCACTATGCAAATTTTTCAGAGAGCATAGAGAAGGTACTGCGATCCTTGATTTTGATTCAGCCCCCATCTACATACTGCGCGAGGAGCTTATTTCAGTCCTTAAGAGCTTTTTTAAAAGTTTTCCAGAAGCCACCGTCATCACCTGCTTCAGCATAGAGGCGATAGACACCGAATTTCTGGAGCAGATTTTTAAGCTCTACAGCTTGGTGGTGGTTTCAGCGGATGCTGAGAAAACCATCGCCTCGCCTGTTGTGGTTCGCGGGAAAACAGAAACAAGGAAGATTGATGTCATCTCAACTGAGGTGGCCGACGGCCTGGTGAAGAAGTTTCTTGACCTGATAATCCTCTCCATACTTTCCGAGGAACCCATGCACGGCTACAACATAATAAAGGTGATATTCCGTCGGTGCGGTGTGCTTGTGAGTCAGGGCATGCTCTATCCACTGCTGCATGAGATGGAGGAAGAAGGGCTTGTGAAGCAGGAGGCTTCAAACAGGGGTAGAGGTAAGGTTTATGTGGTAACTTCGAAGGGCAGGGAGGTGGCGAAAGCTAAGCTCAGGGAATTCTCAGATACACTGCACTATCTCCTCAGATTGATTGGTGGCGGAAGCTCTATGTCGCCGTGAAGCTCGCTCAGGCGCTTTAGGCGGGAGGTTATCTGCTGTATCTCCTCCTCTGATAGCGTAACCTTATTTTCCATCTCCTTCATCTGTGAGCGGAGGATTTTAACCTTATATGCAAGGACCACATTTAATGTCAAACTTATTCCAAAGAGCACATAGAGGATTTTCAAGGATGTGTAAACATCCACCATCGCATGACCTCAGGATGTGTTTTTTGTCCTAAGCTTTAACCCACCAAGAATCCTCTGGAGGATGCTCTTCTTGTTTTCAGGGGTTGTGGGAGGTATGTACTCTTCGCCAAGAAGCTCTGCAGCCAATCGGTTAATTGCGACTGCAGCTTTTGACGTGGGGGAGCTTATCACCAGAGGTACGCCTATTGCAGATGCTTTCTTAACCTCGCTATCTTCCGGCACCACGGCCAGGATAGGAGTGTCAAGCACAGCACCAACGTGCTGGGCGGTGAGGTCAAACTCGTTGCATGTTGCCCTGTTGAGGACTGTGCCCAGTACCTTTGTGCCGCACATCTCTGCCACCTTTTTTGTTTTAAGCGCGTCCGAGAGCGAAGAAATCTCTGGATTTACCACAAGTATGAGGTTTTGCGCCATGGACAGGGCGATGTATGCCTCTTTTCCTAGGCCAGCGGGCGCATCGATAATCAAAATATCGGTGCTCTCAACGAGAGTTTCCATAACCTCAACGAGCCTCTCCGGGTCAACCCGACTGAGCTTGGTCAGGCTTATGCCTGCCGGAACTATCATAACTCCGCCTGGTCCCTCATATATAGCCTCCTCTATCTCGCACTCTCCAGCAAGCACATCCTGAAGTGTGCGGCTTTTCCCCTCCATGCCCAGGATAAGCTCCAGGTTTGCCATTGCGATGTCCGCGTCGAGAATTGTTATCCTCCTCCCCCTCTGTGCCAGCGCAATCCCAAGGTTGGCACTTATTGTTGTTTTACCCGTGCCTCCCTTGCCAGCAGCTACTGTGATAGATGTGCCCATTCGCAATACCTCCATACAGGTTTATATGCTTGCGGCTTATTAATTTTTCTTAAAAATAGCATTCAGGACTGAGGTTGGGAAGGCAGGCTGATGCCGAGATTCTGCAATGCCTCTGCAGCGCAGTTTCGAACCCACTCGCTTCTATCGTTAAGTGCCTTCTTAAGCGCCTCTATAGCTCTTTCGTCCTTAATCTTGCCCAGCGCTGAGGCTGCGACGGTGCGCACCATATCATCCTCATCGCTGAGCGCCTTCACCAGCGGTTCAACTATGCGTTCGTCCTTTACGCCGTCTAGGGCGGAGACGGCGCAGTACCTTACTGTGCTCTCCTCATCGCTCAGGGCCTCGATAAGTGGCTCTATTGCGCGTTCTCCACCGGTCTTCCAGAGTGCAGAGGCAGCTATTCTGCGAACATTGGCATCTTTGTCCTTGAGGCACTGTATCATTATATCCAGCACCCTCTCGTCTCTATATCCTGAGAGCGCTGAGATTATATCCCTGCGCACCATTTCATCTTCTTCATTGTAGAAGGCCTCAATCAGGGGTTCAATTGCGCGTTCGTTACCTAGGCTTCCCAGTGCTCTTGCGGCACTTGCTCGCACTGCAATATCCCTATCGTTCAGGGTATCGATGAGAGGCTCTATTGCACGTTCGTCACCTATTCTGCCAAGTGCTTTTGCTGCATTTGCTCTCACTTTGCTGTCGCTGTCGCTGAGAGCTTTAATTAAAGGTTCCACAGCCTTTGGACTCTTCATTACCCCAAGAGCTTTAGCAGCGCTTGCACGCACAATGCTATCTTTCTCAAAGAGGGCGTTTATTATGGGCTTAATAGCCTGCTCCTCGTCTATCTTTGCGAGGGCAGAGGCTGCGACACTTCTTGCCATAACCTCGCTCTCTTCAGCCTCGTCTTCCACCTCTTCTACATCTTCAAGCATTGAGCGAACAAGTGCTTCGATGTCTTCCTCTGTAGGTTCACGGATGTTGAGTCTTTTCATCAGCTCCTCCCTGCTCAGCTCCTCCTCAACACTCTGGCATTCAAATTCAACATTGAAAAACTGGTCAGAAAGCGCTTTGGGCATGAATATGGTAGGTAAACCGCCGCTGTCCACACCTCTAAACACTACTCCAAGACTCACAAGTTTGCTTATCGCTATATCTACATCTACACCCAGAAATTTTTTTAACTCATTGTAGGTGATCTTTCCTGTATCAGAAAGCAGGGAGCAGAACTGATTTGTGATTTCGTCGGTCTTAATAAGCTCTCTCGCTCTGTCCACCTTGGCACGATTTATGAATATCTGCCGAAGCAGGGATTTGTATTCAGCGTTGATCTCATAACCACCTTTATGTTTTATTACGAAGTCGAGCTTATCTATTGTGTCAAAGGCGGCATCGAAGTCTTTTTCTCCGAAGTCGGAAAGGAATACTGAAAGACTAACTATCCTCAGCAGTTCCTTTTGCACCGCCCCCTCGCTGAATACCAGCATCTCCAGCAGTCCAAGCGCCGCCTTAGGCAGGGTGTCAAACAGCTCAATTATTGAGAAAATTCTACTGAATAACTGCTTGTTGGCTATCATGTCTCTATTTGAAATAAGCGTTGAGTACACTTCATCGTAGGTGTACTCCTCTATGGACTCTATAACGAGGCTGGAGTCTAGGAGGTTTCTAAGAGCCTTTTCCCCAAAAGTGTTGTAAAGCCCGAGTCTTGAGAAGGCAGCCACACCTGCAAGCTCACCTTTGAGATACAGGAGGTTGATGTTTTCAATTCTGGTTTTGGCTCTTACGATCCCGGTAAATTTTGATTTTTCAATAAATTTCTTTACTTCTTTCAGGTTTCTGAATTCTTTATTGAGCTTCTTACCTCTGGGAAATGAAATCTCCTTTTGTTCCTCTTCTTTATCATCCAGCAACTTCGCCAGCCACTCGTACATTTTCACCCTGCCTTTATCCTATCCAAAGCTTCAGCAGCGCAGTGCCTTACCCACGCATCTTCATCACGCAACGCTTCAATTAAATATGGCACTGCCTCCTTCATGCCTAGCTTGCCCAGCGCTGAGGCTGCGACGGTGCGCACCATGCTGTCCTCATCCCTAAGAGCCTTTACCAGCGAGGGGAACGCGCTTGGGTGGGGGTAGTTGTCAAAGTAGGACGCCGCGGAGTAGCGCACCATGCTATCCTCGTCATCGAGCTTTCTTATCATAGACTCCACCATGTTCTCGTTGGGAACCTTCATCAGCGCTGAGATGGCAAGCCTTCTAACGTATACATCACTATCGTCAAGTGTCTTAATGAGGTGTCCTACAGCCTCTCTGCTTCCAATTTTCCACAGGGCTGAGACTGCAAATCTTCGCGCTTGAACATCATCGCTTTTTAGTGCATCCACCAGCACATCTACCTGCTCATTGCGGAAGGCTTCGATGAGTTCTTTATTGCCCTCAAGGTCTCCTAATCCAGGCTCAGATTCATCTAAAGCGTTAAGTATAATCTCAATCTCCTCTTCAGTTGGGTCTTTAATGTTCAGTTTTTTCATCAGCTCTTCTCTTGTGAGCGTGGTGCGCTTTGCAACCTCTACTCTAAGCTCCTCCATCAGCTCCAGAATCTCTTCGGGCATGAAGTATATTGGCTCTCCGTCCTTATCTATTGTCCTGAATAACAGTCCCTCCTCAACCAGCTTGAGAAGTGCAGCTTTCTTCTCTGCTTCCAGCTCCTCAAATTTCTCTTTTGTCAGCGCTCCTCGCATTCGGCGGAGTAGCTCCACTGCTTCTATAGCGTCGGCGTTCAGACTCTCGATTATCTCATCCCTCGTCGGGATTTTGCGGAGCATATATCTTCTGAGCTGCTGCTGCACCTCTCTATTTATCTCAGCATGCCCATTTTTGAGATAGATTGCTCCATCTCTCTCGAGCTTCTTTATCTCCCTCTGTGCCTTTTTATATTCCACTCCAAGCCAGTTGGATACCTCTTTAAGTAATTTCAGACGAATCTTACCTTCTGCGAAGGCAAAAAGCCCTATTAGTTGGGGGTAACTTTTGAAGTACTCTTCGAGATTAATCTCACGTTGAGGCATTATACTACGCTTTTTAAGCTCATAAACCTCCCTTTCTAGGCGATTACATTCTTCGTTTAATCCTTTAAGCGCCTTTATGTACCACTGTTCCAGCTTGCGGAGATGTTCCACCTCCTCCTTCAGCTTCCTTAGCTGGTATACCTCCTTCTCAAGTCGAGTACATTCAATATTGAGTGCCTTTATAACCTTAAGGTATGTTTTCTCAAGCTCTCTAAGCTGAGCTACTTCCTCTAACATAACTTCCAAGGGGCTATCCCTTCCGTGTTCTTTTATCTATATTCTTTATCTTGGCAATATAAAATTTTTTCCCGCAACAATTACGAAATTTGAGATGCTATTTACTTAAGCTTTCCAATAAAACGCTTTTAGATGTGGCAGGAGTCTCCTTTGACTTAGAAGGTTTTGATCCATTGAGCTTAAACATCTCCACAGAATCCTCAAGTCGCTGTGCTGCCTCGGAGAGATGTTCCGCCATGGCGGCAAGCTCCTGCATCGCAGCGCTCAGTTCCTGAACCGAAGCAGCCGTCTCCTGGGTTGCGGCAGCTGTATCGTCTATCATCGCGGCGATGGAGTTTGCTGATTCGATTACACTCCTTGCATCATTTTTAAGCTTTCTGGTGGCGAGGTTTATCTCACCTATCACACTGCTGGTCTCCTCCACGCTTTTGGTTATCTCGTTGAAAGAAGCTAGGGCGCTACTCACCACCTGGGTTCCGCTCTCTATATCTTCAGCACTCTGCTCTATTTCGCTTACAACCTTCTCTATCTTCCTTCCCACTTCATCGATTATGCTTCCTATTTCCTCTGCCGACTTTGCAGAACTGTCTGCCAACTTTCTTATCTCCTCCGCAACTACAGCGAAGCCTCGACCGTGCTCACCTGCGCGCGCAGCCTCTATTGCGGCGTTTAGAGCGAGCAGATTTGTCTTCTCCGCGATGCCAGAGATCACTTCAACTATCCTTCTTATCTCCTGTGTGCTCTCCCCCAGTTCTTTTACCGCCTCAGATGTGCGTGAGGTTATCTTTCTCATCTCACTGATCCTGCCCAGCGCCTCTTTTGCAGCGTCGCTTCCATGCTCAGCCGCCTCCCGTGTTCTGGCTGCGATGCCCATCGCCCTTTCCACACTTTCCTCCACTCTGTTAAGAGAGCCCTCCATATCGTCCATTGTCCTCATGGTCTCCTGGGTTTTAGCCGAGACTGTGGCAGAGTTCTCCGCCATTTCCTGCGTTATGCCGTTAATCTCTTCCGCTGAGGCGGTGACATTCTGGCTGGTAGCGGAAAGCTGCTGGGAGGAGGAGGCAATATTTTCGGCAACCCCTTTCACATCTCCAATAAGCTCCCTCAAAGATTTAAGCATGGCAGAAAAGGAATTGGCCACTTCACCCAACTCATCTTTGCTCTGGCTGTAAATCTCCACTGTCAGGTCGCCTCTCGCAACGCGTTTTGCCTTCTCTGAAATTTCTTTCAGTGGGCGGGTAATCGTCCTCACACCAACAAATGCAAAAATCAGTGCGAGAAGCACTGCAACACCAGCTACGGTCTGCAATTGCTCTTTTGCATTTTGACTTTCCTGAATAGCAGTACCCATTGCACTTATCATTGTTTTCTTCTGCACATCAATTAGATTCCCGGCATTTGTTACAATAATGTTCCTGTGGTTCTCAAATTCTCTCCTCCTCTCCTCCGCATAAGCTTCCTTAAGCTTAACATTATCGTAAGTCTCGAAAAGCCCTGAGCCTATTTCCTCAAACTTCGCGTGTTCCTCCTCTATGCTGGAGTATTCAGGTAGCTTCTTTAATTCGCTTCCAACCTCCCAGAACTTGTCCTTTTCTTCCTCCTCTCCAATGGTAATGTACTCATAGGCTGCCAGCATCTGCTCTGTGATACCTTCCTTAATTGCAGGGCTTTCAGATGTTTCGATAATCTCATCTCCCACCTCATGGAGCTCTTCAGCCTTCTCAGAAATTTCTTCTCTTACGGCGCTCAGCTCTTCATAAGCGCTCATCAGCACAAGCCCCGCGTCAAAGAACTTTTGGTATGTCTTCTTTATTGCAAGCATCGCCTCTCTTTCCTGGGCATTCAGGGACTGGTCGTTCATTTTAGCTATAAGCTCTCTCAACTTCTCCCCGCGGGTGTAGTAGCTATCCTTTAGCTCCATGCGCATCTCAGGACCTGCAACTGCATATTTGAGCGCAGATTCTGAAAGCAGAAAGAGTTCTTCTGAGAGCCGGGCAGAGGCTTCTGCTTTTGGCCATGCTTCCTGAGATATCCTGACAGTTGCCGAGTTTATCTCTCCGATTTTCATGTACCCGATTATACCCACCGCATGGGATAGAAGAGCAATAATCAGAAAACTTCCCACAATTTTATAAACAATTTTCATATTCTTCACCGCCGACCTTTCTTTTTTATGGCACCGAGCATCTCAATTCTATCTGAACTATTATTTAAAAATTTTTAAATTTAATTGATATAAACTTTTTTATAACTGATACACACATCCTCTCTACTATTGGAAAAATATCTCCAAAACTCCCACACAGGGTCCTGCCCTGCGTAAGGCTTTTAAAAATGGATATCAAACACCTCAAGTGAGTGTGATTTATATGAGGACAAATGAGCTTCTCGATATGCTCAGGGGAGAGTGGTACTCGATTAATGAGGACATAAAATCTCTTTCTTCTCTAGAGAAACCTGCAAGCAGTGAATTTATAGACAGGCTGACGGAGATTGAAAAGCGCTCCCTATCGCTACGCGACCCCTTCCTGGAGCTGGTTAAGCTGATGCACGAGAATTTCCCTGAGGAGCGGGATTTTATTAAAAATACGGGGATGCGTGCCTCTGAGATGCTCGAGGAATTCTGTGAACAGGTCACAAAAACCCGTGAGGAGCTATCGGCGGTTTCTGAGGGCGAACGGGAGCTGGCGGAGCTTAGGGAGGAGATAGCTTCCCTGGAGAAGGAGGCTGAGGAAGTTAACGGCAAGCTGAAGAGCTGCGAGGAGGCTTATTCAAAGAAGATTGAGGAATATGAACGCAGTAGAGATGAGGTGGAGAGTGAGTTCTCAGCGCAAGCCTCGAGGGTGAGGCAGGCTTTTATCAGAGACATTGCGCCTTATGCTGAGGATGTAGAAATCAAGCTGGCAGGTAAGCCAGTTACCCTGGAAACTCTTCTTGATGAATATTCAGCAGGGAGAGGTGTTCTTGAGATTTCTCCAAAGGGAGGTTTTGTGGGAAAGATTACCGGCAAGGCGAGTGTAGGGGAGATTAAGGCAAGGACAGAGCTTTTTGAGCTTAAGCTGGAACATTTCTCCTCTGAGTACGAGGAGATTAAAAAGAAAAAGCTGGAGAAGGAGGAGGAGATACTAAGGGAGTTTTCAGACCTACCTTCCATGAAGGAGAGATGCGATAGCCTGAGGGAGCGGAAGAGGGAGATTGATGAAAAGCTCGGTGAACTAAGGATGAGGAAGGCGGAGATCGACGCGATGCTGGCGAGAAACCAGGAGATGCTTGAGGAGCGCGCCACACTGTTTATCAGAGATAGACTTCTTGAAGGTTATGAGAGGGCCCATGAGAGCATTCGCGCTATTCTGGACTTCTCAGCGGAGAGGGTTGAGAAGTGGGAGTTTGCGGGCGATGATCTTGAGAAGAAGGAGATGCGCTCCCTTATACGGGAGCTAAAGCAGAAGCTCCAGGTGCTGGTTGATAAAAAGCACGAGCTTGAAGGTAAGGTTGAGGAGTTAACTGAGAATCTCCGTGCCTCCCAATTTACTGTCGAGGAGCAGAGCGCCAGGCTTAACGAGCTGGTGGAAACCCTCGATGCTGTGAAGCAGGAGCTGGCTGAACTTAAAGAAAAACATCAAAAGCTGGAGCAGGAGTACAGGAAACTTGAGAATGAGCACAACCTGGCAAAGGAAAAGATTGAGGAGCTTCTTAAAATTAAGGAAGAGAAAGAATTGCTCGAAGAGGAGAAGAGGGTTCTTGAGAAGGTCAGGATAGACAACGAGGCGAAGATTAAGGAATTGAGCGAGAAAATAGAAGGATATGTAAGTAGAATAAAGCTCCTCGAGGGTTTTGAGAAGGAAAATGAAGACCTCAAGGCGGAACTGACTTCTGCGAAGCGCAGCATTGAAAAACTTGAGGGAGAGGTAGCCGAGCTAAAGGACAGGCTTACCACGACGCTCGCTGAGAAGGCGAGCTTGGAAAATGAGCTTTCCCAGCAAAGGGAAGAGCTTGGCAAGGCTACGCAGGAGCTGAAGGAGAAGGAGAGGGAAATAGCCCAGCTAAGGAAAGATTCCGAGGCCAAGCAGGAGCTTGAGACCCTTGTAGAGAAGCTGAATGTGGAGAAGGCGACGCTTGAGAATGAGCTTGCAGAGCTACGTAGCGAGAGGAGTGAGCTTGCCAGCAGGGTGAAGCTGCTGGAAAAATACGAGGAGGAGGCGACGCAGGCGAAGGGAGAGCTTCTCGCGGCCAAGGATAGGATCGTCGAGCTGGAGGATACGATTAGGAAGCTTGAGGCAAAGCTCGCTGAGCTTGAAGCCACGAAGGAGAAGCTGGAGGAGGAGCTTAATAGCACGAAGCAGGAGCTTTCCCAGCGAATGGAAGAGCTCAAGGTAACCAGGGAGGAGAAGGGCGAGCTTGAGAACCTCAGGGAAAAGCTGGAGAAGGAGATTCAGGAGCTGGTTTCAAGGATAAAGCTTCTCGAAGGCTATGAGAAGGAAAATCAGGAGCTGAGGCAGAGGTTAGCGGCGGAAGAAAGCAAGGTGGCAAAACTTGAGGCTCAGATTGAGGCGGCAAAGGAACAAATCACCAGCCTCACCGCAGAGAATGAGAAAAATGCGAAGGAGCTTGAGGAGGCGAGAGGCAAGATTAAAGCCCTGCTGGAAGAGAACTCACAGATGGAGAGGGAAATTTCTCGCATGGTAGCGAAGCTTTATGAATTTGAGGCACTGAAGGGCGAGCATGAAAAGCTGAAGCAGAAGTTCAGTGAGCAGGAGGTAGCGCTTTCCAAGTACAGGACGGAGCTTGAGAGCCTCACCCAGGAGAAGGAGGAGCTGGCAAAGCTTGCGAAGGAGTACCATTCGCTTCGTGAGGAGGCAGCGTCGAAAAGCAAAGCCCTAGAGGAACTCAAAGCAAAGGTGCAGAAGCTGGAGCAGTATGAGGAGAAGTGCAAGACTCTGGAAAAGGAGAACCTGCTCCTCTATGGCAGGGTGGACAGCGCCGTTAGAGAGCAGAAGGAGAGGGATATCGAGATTGAGAGGCTGCGCAGAGAGCTTGCGAAGCTGAGCGCGGAGATGGAGATGCTGAAAAATGAGAATTCTCGCTTAAAGCAGAAGCTGCTCCAGGAGTCGGTGAAGGTTGAGAAGGAGCTTAAGGAGCTGGAGAAGGAGGTCTTCGCAGCGCTTGGGAAGGCTGTGAAGGGTGTCGAAGCCTGCCTCAAGAAGTACAGCGCAAAGCAGGTGGACATCGCCATTGAGGGCGCCTCTCAGTCTATAAAGAAGCTGTACACCCTTTCTGCGAGCGTTGATGGGGTTGATGGGGATGTGGAGAGGTGCGTTTCCTTCCTGAGGGTTGCGATTGAGTACCTCCAGGATGCAAAGCTTGGGGTTGGCACTGCGCCGGGGGTCAGGGAGGGCAGAGAGGCAAGGACGGAGTTTCTCTCCCAGGCTGGCCAGCTTATAAAGAACGCCACCGCAACGGCAGAGAAGATCTTCAGCAGGATAGAGGCAAGCGCATACAAGAGCGCAAAGCAGCTTGAGAAGAAGTACTCCTCACTCCTAGAGGAAAAGGAAAAGCTGGAGGAGGAGGTTAGGGAGCTTAAGAAGCTCCTGGAGGAGAAGGATAAAGAGTTGAAGAAAAAGGAAGAGCTGTTGGAGAGGTATATCGAGCAGAAGACCTCCGCCCTGAGGCGGGGCTGACCCAGGCTACCTCTTCGCCAGGTAGGCTGCGCTTCCGGCGCACAGGAGCACCGCTGCGGAGTAGGTCAGTGAATACCACAGAAGCTCGCCCACGCTCGCGCTTTTGAGTCCCAGGAGTTTTATCCAGAAGAGCGCCAGGAAGAAAGCAGCCGCCGTTGCTGCGATGGCGCTGAGGTAGAGCCTTGCTCTTCCTGCGCTCTGTGCACCCGCGTCTTTCTCCTGGGCATAGCTTGCCTTGGGCAGGACCGCTGTGGAAATTGCTACTGCGGCGAGGGCCTTTAGTATATCGCCCGGGATGAATGGAAGCACGCCCTTGGCAAGGGCTTCACTGGCGCTCAGCTTCGCCACGTGAGCGAGCTGCACTGCGCCAAGAGTGTAGATTATCACAACTCCAGCGAACATTAGCCCGAGCTGCGAGGCTAGGCTTCGAGAGCTTATGTAGGTGTCGGTGAAGTAGCCAATCAGGTATGAAGCCAGGATGAAGCCGAGGATGTAACCTCCGGTTGCGCCCAGGAGCACCTCTACTCCAGCCTTACCCCCGGCGAACCAGGGCACGCCTAAAGCGCCAATCGCTGCGTAGAGCGCCATGCTCAACGCGCCGTAATTCCTGCCCAGCACAACGCCGCTCAGGAGCACAAAGAACACCTGCCCTGTTACTGGCACAGGGGTGAAGGGAAGGTATAGCTTCGCCTGTGCCCCAATGCCGGTGAGCCCGGCAAATGCAAAGGCAAGAGCAAGCTTGTAGTAGAACTCAGCCTCATACCTCCATCGGAAGAAGTTGAGCCTTGCGTTCTCGCTTATGAACATTCCTCACCACCTTCGTTAACCTTGATTTATCTTGTGGTTAACAACACATAAGTGGCTTATAAATTTTTCTGCTGCCGGCTTTTACTTCTCCCGTATGTGCGGCTCCCTTATCTGGTTCGGAAGGGGTAACAGGGTCGGGGAAAGCGCCCCTATTCAGAGAATATTTTAAATACCACCGCACCCCATTTATATGAAAAATTCAGACGCAGGAGGTTCAGGATGAAGATACTGGTGAGCGACCATCTCCACGAGGCAGGGATAGAGCTTCTTCGTCAGCATGCAGAGGTTGAGGTTGCAACTGGGCTAAGCAAAGAGGAGCTTATTGAGAAGATTCGCGATAAAGATGGGCTTCTCGTTAGGAGTGCCACAAAGGTTACCCGAGACGTGATAGAAGCTGCTGAAAACCTTAAGGTTATAGGCAGAGCTGGCGTAGGCGTGGACAACATCGATATCAAGGCTGCAACAGAGCGTGGCATTATTGTGGTTAACGCTCCCGAAGCTTCGTCCATAACCGTGGCAGAGCATACCATTGGTTTAATGCTTGCTCTCGCAAGGCGAATACCTCAGGCAAATGCCAGCCTCAAGGCAGGTAAGTGGGAGAAGAAGAAGTTTCTGGGCATTGAGCTTCGCGGAAAAACTCTGGGCATAATAGGGATGGGGAGGATAGGCTCCCAGGTGGTGAAGAAGGCTAAAGCCTTTGAGATGCACTGCATAGCCTACGACCCCTACATCTCAAAGAAGCTTGCAGAGGAGCTGGGTGTTGAGGTGGTTGAGCTTGACGAGCTTCTTGCGAGGAGCGATTTTATCACCATCCACGTGCCCCTGACGGAGCAGACCAGGCACCTGATAAACGCCGAAGCTATAGCAAAGATGAAGGACGGGGCGTACATAATAAACGCCGCCCGCGGGGGCGTGGTGGATGAGGCGGCGCTTTACGATGCCCTGCGCTCAGGTAAGCTGGCGGGCGCCGCTCTTGACGTGTTTGAGAAGGAACCACCATTCGGCAACCCTCTCCTGGAGCTGGACAACTGCATAGTTACGCCTCACCTTGGTGCCTCAACCGAAGAAGCGCAGCGCTATGCTTCGCTCATCGCCTGCGAGGAAGTGCTCAAGGTGCTTCGCGGCGAACCTCCGCGCAATGTGGTGAACATGCCCAGGCTTCCGCCAGAGGTGCTGGATAAGCTCAAGGATCATCTTGCGCTTGCAGAGACACTGGGCAACTTCGCAATTCAGCTTGTCTCTGGCAGGATTCGCGATGTGGAGGTGACCTTCTGCGGAGCCCTTGCGGAGGAGGAACACCAGGAGGTGCTCACCAACGCGGCTCTCAAAGGTCTGCTCTCGCCCATTCTTACAGAAGGTGTGAACCTGTTGAACGCGCCCGTGGTGGCGAAAAACCGCGATATACGCATTACCCAGGCAAAGCGGGAAGACGCAGAGAAGTACGAGAGCCTAATAATCCTCAGGGTGAAGACCGACGAGGGCGAGACCATGGTCAAGGGCTCAAGCGTTGGCGGCGAGGTGAGAATCACAGGCATAGAGGAGTACGCCATTGAGCTCATCCCGAGCGGGAAGATGCTCATTGTGAAGCATGAGGATAAGCCTGGGATGATAGGCAGGGTGGCAACGCTTTTGGGCGAGAAGCAGATAAATATAGGAGCAATGCAGGTTGGCAGACGCGAGAAGGGTGAGACTCAGCTTATGGTGCTTAGCGTGGACCAGCCTGTAGGTAAAGAGGTGGTTGAGGAAATAGCCTCAATACCTGGGGTATACAGCGTAAAGGAGATGGAGATGTGAGAGCATGGCGATGGTTAAGGATTATATGACGCGGGGGGTTTATACCGTCGACGTTAACGCCACACTGAGCGATGTAGTCAGGGTTATGGCGAAGTACAGAATCTCGGGCGTTGCTGTGGTAAGCGAGGACGGGGATACGATGGGTGTAATCTCAGATACCGACGTGCTGGACGCTATCATCAATGGCAAGGACCTCGAGACCACGAAGGTGAGCGAGGTGATGATGCCCTTCACTCTTATAATTGAAGAGGAGGCACCTTTGGAAGAGGCAGCGCGGGTAATGGAGCGCGAGAGGGTGCACCGCCTCTTTGTGGTAAAGGAGGAGAGGCCAGAGAAGGCGACCCTATCAAAGCCCTACCTACAGCTCCCAGTTGGAATACTTACCTCCTCTGATCTGGTGAGGTACATTGCGGAGTGAGTTGTGATGCTGGAGAGTAAGGTTTCAGATTTCCTCAAGAAGCCCCTTATCACAGTGGAAGCTGGGATGAGCCTGCGCGATGTCGCTCGCGTAATGCGCAACGAGGGTATTTCGGGTTTGCTTGTTGTAGATAGCGAGGGCAAGCCCGTAGGCGTTGTTTCAGATACTGACATGGTGCGCGCCCTGAGCAAGGGTATAAGCAAGGAGGCGAAGGTTGAGGAGATAATGAGCACCAGCTTTTTTGGAATAGACCCTGATGTAACACTTCTTGATGCAGCGAGGCTGATGAAGGAGAACAGGGTAAGCAGGCTCTTTGTGGTTAAGGGTGCAAAAGGTAAAACCGAGCTGACTCAGATGCCGGAGGGGATAATTACCCTTAGTGATATAATTTCAGCGGCGCAAATAGGCTAAGCTTTAAGTAGCGCCTTGGCAAATTTAAAAAATGGAGGCAGGAGAGAATGGGCAGGATTGCAGGGAGAGATCTGATTGGGAGAAATGTGGTTAGTGATCGTGGAACAGTAATAGGCAGGCTTACTGATATAAGCATTGAGACCGTCGCGGGCAAAGTGATGATGCTTATAGTTAAGCCGGGTAAGGATGTGGACCCAAAGTACTTCAGACTGAATGAGAGGGGCGAAATCCTGATACCCTTCACCGCAGTTAAGGCGGTGAAGGATGTGCTCATAATTAACGAGGGCGGTATCCCGAGAGCCTGAGATGGTGGAAAATAAAACTCTTGCTGCGGTGATAGTAGCCCTTGCGCTTTTAACCGGTGGCCTGCTTTTTAATTATGTACGCGTTAGCGGGGAGGTGGCGCAGCTAAGTGCACAGTTTGAGAAGCTCAACTCAAGTGTCCACATCCCCATATCCAGCGAGGAAGCAGTACGCATCGCCAGCGAGGATGAGGAGCTTATAAAATTTGCGGAGGAGCATTTTGAGAACACATCGCTGCGAGTTGAGCGCGCTGTGCTGGAGTTCAAACCTGAGGTGGGACGCTACCTCTGGCGGGTGGAGATAATGGAGCGCAAGTGCGGGTGCGCTGGTTTGGGGAGCATAAATGCGATGGTTGTATACGTTGACCCGGTGAGTGGTGAGGTTCTGGCAAGGGAGGAGCATATAGGCGTGCGCGAGGAGGAGTTCGCCCGCGAGACGTGCGAGAAGGGATGCCACTAACGGTCTGCGAAGCGCTTGGGAAATTTTCCTATCGTTACTGTGGGAATTTTAAAAAGTGGGGCTATGAATAAAGTGGAAATTATCGCCGAAGTGGATTCAAAGGGCAGAGTGGTAATTCCAAAGAGCGTTAGGGAGAAGTTCGGAATAAAACCCAGGGACAGGCTCAGACTGAAAATAGTTGAGGCTATGCCAAGGAGGTCTTTTATTAAAGAGTGCGCAGGGGCACTTGAAGGCGAGGGGAATGCGGTGGAACTTCTGCATTCTAAATCTCCTCTGAGGGTCAGATTCAAGAGGTGAAAGCTTGAGGTTCCTGGATACGAGCATACCTCTTTGTGTTATGACGGGGGAGCCGAAAGAACAATATCAACGCTGCTTGGAAATAATGAAGGGTGTGGAAAAGGGTGAGGAGAAGGTGGTCACCAGTGTATTTACGGTGGCTGAGATAAAGTACATCCTGGAGGGTAGGGAGAGATTCGATGAAAATAAGGCAACCCATATGGTCATTTCATTTTTGGACTGCATAGGCTTGAGGCTTTTGGATGTGGAAGCCTCCGCGTGCAGAGAAGCCGTGGAGATGTCGGGCAGGTTTCAAATTTGACTTCGTTGATGCGTATAACGTGCTGATTATGCGAAAACGCGGCATCAGGGAGATATACTCCTTGGATGAACACTACGACGTTTTCAGGGATATCAAGCGCGTGGTTTAGGTTTTTTGGCTAAATCAGATCTTCGACATAGATTATCTCAACATCAAAGGGCTTCCTGTTCGATTCTTTCTCGATTTCCTTCTCCCTGCGTGCAAACATTGCTTTGCCTTCAAGCATTTTTGCAAGGGCGATGATGTAACAGTCAGCGAGAGAGATTCTCCGGTCGCATTTTATCTTACCTGCCTCAAGGCACAGCTCAGAGTTGTGCTCGACCTTAACATAGTTCGATTCCAGTAGCAGTGCCACCTTTTCCTCTGCAAATTCAGAAGAGAAGCGCCGGCAGAGCACATAAAAAAGTTCTGTGATTGCATAAGGAGTGGTGTATGAAGGCGACTCTTCGATTACCCGCGCAGCAGCTTCTCCAAGCTTGGTGGCATAGGCTATCTCTATGAGCACGCCCGCATCAACCACCAAGCTTTTCAAGGCGACCGTCCTCCTCGGCGCGAAGCTCATATAGTAACCTTCTTGCTTTTTCAGCATCATCCCCGCGGGCACACCCATAGAAGGAGGCGAACTTCTCTTTGCGTCTGCCCCCCTCATACAGGGTCAGGAGATATCTTATGGTCTCGTCAAGACTCACTCTTCTCCTTAGCTTGAGCTGAAGCTTTGCAGCAACTTCAAAGAGCTTTTTCTGGGTCTCTTTCGATATCTGTATGGTTGCCATATTTTATGTATTTTGTATATTTTGTATATAAAATTTGGTGCTGTCAAGTTTAGCATATTCTCACCCCCAGGAGGTTGCAGAATCGTTCGA
>MTME02000100.1 GCA_002011115.2 Candidatus Pyrohabitans sp. JdFR-17 | reverse complement strand
CTCCCCTTGCGCTCTTTCCTGTGCTCGCATACATGGGCGTGGATTTACTGGACGCGAGCTATGCGATAGGCTCAGCGCTGCGCGGCTTCTACCTGACCCCTTATGAAAGCTATCCCCTCGATAGAATGAATGAGCTTCCGTGCACATGCGAGGTGTGCATCGCAAATGATAAGGAAAGGCTGCAAAATAGCCTCCCAATGATAGTGAGGCATAACATAGCTGTCCTTCGCGGGGTTATGACAGATATAAGGATGAGCATTCGCACCGGGAAATTTATAAAGCTGGTGGAAATGAGCGCAAATGCTTCGCCGCAGGCAAAGGCAGCGCTGCGTATTCTCTACAGAGAGAAGTATGAATTTCTGGAGAAGTACACCCCCATTGCGCCCTAGAGAGCAGTCATAAGCTCCCTCAGAACATTCAGCGCCCTCTCCCCTCTGGGTGTAACATAATACTCCTTATTTGCGTTCTGGTCAACCAGCGATGCCTCCTTAAGCTGGCGCAGGTGAAAACTAAGCTTCGTCGGGTCGTCGATGTTGATCATGCTGAGTATCCTGCTGAATGAGACTCTACCCTCCGCCTCGATTATCTTCAGTGCATTCCTTCTTATGGGATTCGCCAGCACCTTGAGCGTCGTCTCCAGCTCAGCTTCCACATCTCGAGGAACTGAGAGGAACTCATCCCTGAATTTTGCTTCCTCTAGTACACGCTTTATAGATGACTGTATCTCGTTTATCTTGAAGGGCTTGGCTATATAGTCGCTAGCGCCACGCTTCATCGCTTCGACGGCATTCTCTATCGTGGCGAAGGCGGTAATCATAATAACCTGCGTCTTTGGCTTAACCCGCTTAACATGGGTTAAAATCTCCATCCCGTCCACCTTCGGCATAAGCAGGTCCGTAATCACCACATCGTAGCGCTCGTTGTCAATCTTCTGGAGAGCCTCTTCGCCTGAGAGGACGTATTCAACCTCAAATCCCTCGTCAGAGAGAATCTCCGCAAGGGTTTCACATATCTGCAGGTCGTCGTCCACGATGAGTATTCTCGCCATAATTCTACCTCATTAAATTATTTTTTAACTTACCTCATATATCTTATTTTCTATTTTACTATCCCACTATATTCAACAGGGAGGGTTATTGTAAAGCTTGTACCCTTTCCAGGCTCACTCTCGACCTCTATTTTACCGCCGTGCCTCTCCACTATGCCGTGAGCTATCGCAAGACCCAGACCGGTGCCCTTACCCAGTTCTTTTGTTGTGAAAAAGGGTTCAAATATTCTGGAGAGATATTCTTTTGGAATCCCCCTGCCTGTGTCGCTTATCTTTATGACAACCTCGCCATCCCTCGCCCGGGTGCTTACTGAAATCTCCCCTTTGTCGTCTATCGCCTGGATGGCGTTGAGGATAACATTTGTGAACACCTGCTTGAGCTGGATTTCATCGCCTTTAATTAAAGGTAGCTCTCCAAAGTCCTTCTTCAGGGTTATGCCTTCCATCTGGATACTGAGCTCCTCAAGCACCCCTGCGAGGAGGCTGTTGATGTCCACATCACCAATTTCAGGCGTTACCTGGCGCGCGAAGTTGAGAAGACTCCTTGCGATCCTAGCCGCCCCCTCCACCTGCCTCTCTATAACCCTTAACTTCCTTTGTATTTTTTCATCCTTTACCTCCCGCATAAGCTGCTCCGTAATTAGGGTAACGCTGGTGAGTGGGTTGTTTATCTCATGGGCAACACCAGCGGCAAGCTGTCCAATGGAAGCCAGTTTCTCAGCCTCGAAGACCTGCTTCTCAAGCCTCTCCCTCTCCTTCTCTGAGGTTATGTCTCTCGCCACGCCTATCAGCGCCCTTGCTCTGCTCTTTGCATCAAAAATCTGTCTCATGCTCAGATAAGCCGGAAAAGTTTCGCCGTTGCTGCGCTTGAGCACAACTTCGCCGTCGAATCTTCCCTGCCCAACCACCGCCTCCAGTATCTCCTCCACCTGTGAGGGATCTTCAAAGAGAGTCTCAATATGCCTCCCCACCAGTTCCCTCTGAGGGTAGCCAAACATCTCCTCGGCGGAGCGATTGCACGAGAGGATGCGCCCATCGAAGGTTGTGGTGGTTATCGCTAGGTCTACAGTGTTGAGAATACTGGAAACAAACTCGCTCTGCTCCCTCAGCGCTGCCTCAAAGCGTCGCCTCTCTTCAATGGAGCGCTCAACTATGAAGCCTGCAACGGGAAAGAGGATGGTGAGGACTACTATTGTAACATGTTCATAGAAATCGTCCATCATGTGAAAGTAAAATTCCTTCTGCCCAAAAATAACATACTCGTAGCCAAAGTAGGCGGCAGAGGCGGTTATGCCGAATAGGGAGATGGTTACCCCGAGGATGTACTTTCTAAGCGTCTCCACAACACCCATCGTATATTCATTAAATCCAGCCTTCTCCAAAAATTACTAAAATCCTTTTTTAGATTTTTAAAAGGCATTTAACTGCCAGAGAAGCTCTTGCCTAGCCTCAGCGCTTTCTTAAGCCTCTCTCTCGCAGCTAAGAAGAATCTCTGAGCAATCTCAGTGCGGTAGTCGGCGTAGCTCCATGGCAGAGGCTGGTATTTACCCCTTATATACATCAGCGTCACCTCAGCAAAAACACCCTGCCCCAGGTAGATCCTGTGGGCGCGTTCCTTTGTTGTGGAGAGTACAACATTGTCAAGGGTGACATAGCCAGGGTCCAAGTTCACCATCCTCCTCCGCTCCACCGCAAGCTTGTCCTCAATTTCAAGGCATTTTAGCTTCGCCTCCACAAGCTTATCCCTCTCCACAGGCTCCTCAAAGCCAAGAAAGAGTTTTTTTAAGTCCCTTCCAAACTCCGCCTCATAGTAGCTGGTGAAGTTGAACTCGAATACCTCACTCCTTAAATCAAGTCTACCAAAGGCTTCTTCCAGCTCTACAATCGCTCTTTCCAGCTTGCTATCTTCCCTGAACATCGCAGCAACAAAAAGCTTGGCCCGAGCAGGGGGCATGTCACCACCTTATCAAATTTGATTATAGACATTAATGTTAGCAGCGGAGAATGTAAAGATAGCGGAGGCAGAGATATACAGACATTTCTTGATGAGTGGATATCAGTAAAAGTTCGAGAGAAGAAAAAGAGGGAGAGGGAACCTCAAGAAGCGAGACCGGCACGCTATGTTCGGCTGAGACCACGGGGTTACCCATTGCGGGACATCTCTCGAACTACGCCGCTGAGCATAACTGACGAGAGGCTTTTTGAGATTTATGCAAAGGAGCAGTGGCTGGGCGCAACTGTCGCTAAAGGCGACATCCTCTTCGATCAGCGATTGATACCTGACTACGCCTTCGAGGTGGTGAAGGTTCTACCCCGCGGTGAGGTTACCATAACTGAGGATACGCATATTTATGTAGAGAAGCCTGAGCCAGAGCGTAAGCCGGTGGCAAAGGTTACCTTCAGCGACATAATTGGTCATGAGGATGTAAAGCGCAAGTGCAGGATTATAATGAAGTACCTCCTCGAGCCAAAGCGCTTTGGCGAGTGGGCACCCAAGAATGTGCTCTTTTACGGCCCGCCAGGCACAGGCAAGACAATGACAGCCAAGGCTCTGGCAAATGAGACTCAAGCCAGGCTTTTCCTGATTCGCGCCACAGATTTAATAGGTGAGTACGTGGGCGATGGGAGCAAGCGCATCCACGAGCTTTACCTCGCGGCAAAGGAAGCTTCGCCCAGCGTGGTGTTTATTGACGAGCTGGATGCGATAGGTCTTGACAGAAGCTACCAGAGCATCCGTGGCGATGTGAGCGAGGTGGTTAATGCGCTGCTCACTGAGCTTGAGGGTATACATGAAAACATAGGCGTAGTGACAATAGCCGCGACCAACAACCCCACGCTACTCGACCGCGCCCTGCGAAGCCGCTTCGAGGAGGAGATACCCTTCCAGCTCCCCACGGAGAAGGAGAGGTACGAAATTCTCAACCATTATGCAGCGAAGCTACCGCTGCCCGTGGAGGCTGACTTAAGAGAGTTTGCGAAGCGCACCCACAACTTCTCGGGGCGAGACCTGAAGGACAAGCTCCTCAAGGTTGCGCTTCACCGCGCCATTCTGGAAGATTCTCCGGCAATTAAAAAGGAGCACCTGGAGTACGCGCTCAAGCGCATCCCTGCGATGCCCGAGCCTAAGGAGTTGTATGTATAGCAAACCTTTTTATCCCCTTTTTCCAAACTCCTTTCCATGAAGATACTCCCCCTGCGGTGTGACTCTCCGCCAGAGGTGGAAGCGCTAAAGAGGTATAAAATACAGCTTCTAGATGCCAGAAACCTCGCGGGAAGAGAGCACATAGAGTTTGCAGTGGAGCAGGCGAAGAAGGCATTTGAGAGGGGGGAAAACATCTCCAGCGATTTTCTAATAGAGGTGCTGGTGCGCGCCTCAGCTACGAGGCAGATAAAGGTTGCCCTTGAGAGGCTTGGGATTAAAGGCAGGAAAGAGGTTGTGGTTATAGCTGAGGAGGTGCCTGAGGAATTTTTAAAGCGCTACTCCTGCAGCGAGTGCGATGAAGTGCTGGAGGTAACCCAGGAGAAGTACCAGCGCCTAAAGGAGATATACGGCATCACCGAAGAGGAGATTCGCACCCTGGCAGAAGAGAGCTTCTCAAGCAGAGTGCAGGTGCTTAAGGAGCTTATTAAAGAGAGGATTGCCCTCCTCAATGCCGAGTAACACAAAAGTTTATTAACGGGAGTAATAAGAGGTTCTCTGATGTTCGACCTGCCAACGCCTGAGGATTTGAAGAGGTGCCGAAAGCGTCTTGGGTTAACCCAGACAGAGCTTGCTCAGAAAGCAGGGGTGAGTCAGTCTCTAATAGCTCGCATAGAGGCGGGCGATATAGACCCCAGGTTATCGACGCTAAGGAGGATAGTCAACGCCCTTAAGGAGAACGACGTAAAGGTAATCCCCGTAGAGAGGATAATGAAGTCCCCTGTTATTCACGTTTCCCCAGAGGACACTCTGGGCGAGGCTTCCCGCCTAATGGAGAAGCACGGCATCTCACAGCTTCCTGTGCTTGAGCAGGGTGTGCAGGTGGGCAGCATCACAGAGGATCAGGTGCTCAAGGCACTGGACTTCGACGAGCCTGCAAAGATAAGGATAAAGCGCGTCGCTGAGGTTATGGCGGAGGGCTTTCCGACGGTTAGCAAGGATACCGACGTAAAGGTGGTGTCAAAGCTCATTGAGAGCAACCGCGCCGTGCTTGTGGTGGAAAAGGGGAGGGTTAAGGGCATCGTTACCAAGGCAGATCTTCTGAGGCTCATGGGGTAGATTCGGAAAGGTTTATCTATGCGTCCAGGCTATGCATAACTCATGGATTTCACCGACCTGAGCTTTGCTTTGGAAGATGTGATTCTCCCCAACGCCACTTACCTCGCCGCCTCTGCAGTTGCTGTTTTTGCTTTAGCCATTCTGTATAAACGTCGCGGTGGTTCTAAGAAGGAGGAGAAGATTGAAGCGCTTGAAAAGTCTGAAGCCGAGAAGGTGAAGCTATTAAAGCAGGTTGAAGCCCTGGAAGAGGAGAAGCGCGCTCTGGAGGCGGAACTTGCCAAACTCAGAGAAGCACTGGAGATGGAGAAAAAGGAGCGCGCCGCCAGGGAGGCGGAGGTGGAGGAGAAGCTCAAGTCGAGCGAGAAGGAGCTTCTCAAGATTAATGCACTGAAGGATGAGATAGAACTTCTTAGGCGGAGGATAGGCGAACTGGAGCAGGAGCGAAAGGAGCTGGAGGAGAAGTACATAGAGGAGATGCAGGCGCAGAAGGTGGAATTTGAGGTTAAGCTGAAGGAAAAGGACAAGGAAGTGCAGGAGGCGCTGCTCAGAGCTGAGAAGGACAAAAATGCCCTCAGAAAGGAGTATGAGCAGAAGATTCTGGAGCTGGAAAAGAGCATTGACGACCAGACACTGGAACACCAGAAGGCGATTGAGGCCCTGCGGCACGAGTATGAGCTCAAAATTAAGTCGCTGGAAGACAAGATGAAGGCGATGGAGAAGAAGCATGAGGAGGAAATCGACGCTCTGAGAGAGGAGGCTGAGAGGGAGAAGGAAGCTGAGGTAAGCAAGCTCAGGGCTGAGATGGAGGCTGAGATAGAAAGGTACGAGCAGAGGATACAGGAACTTAAGGAGAAGACGAAGGAGACAGTGCAGAAGGTGATAGAGGACAAAGAAGAGCTTATAAGGTCTCTGCGCGAGGAAGTTGAGGAGCTGAAGACGCAAAATGAGAAGCTCAGGGAGCAGATCAGGCTGATGGAGATAGAAAGGCTGTGATGGTTATGACGGTGCTGTTCTACTTTTATGGTGAGGCATTCACGCCTGTGCATGTTGCAGTTGCCGTTCTTCCAGCACTGGTCGCGATTTTTCTTGCCCTCCGTCTGAGAAAAGCTGCGCAGAGCATAGAGAAGCTTAGGAAGAGTGTAGAGGAGATAGACAACGAGAAGGCGGAGCTGTTCTCAAAGAAGGAGGCTCTGGAGAAGGAGGTGGAGGAGCTCAGAGCTAAGGTTGAGACGCTTGAAAAGGAGTACCTGGATAAACGGGACGAGCTTGAGGCACGCGAAAAAAGCATAGCCGAGAAAGAGAAGGTGCTGAGCGAGGAGCTGCTCAAGGTAAGCGCAATGCGGGACACCATAGAGATGTACCGCGAGAAGGTTGCCCTGCTGGAAAATGAGATTACGAACCTAAAACGGGAAGCCGAGGAGCGGGAGGAGGTATACAAAAAGGAGCTTGAAGATGTGAGGAGAAAATTTGAGGAGCAATCGAAGGAGATCAAGTCTAAAGCAAAAGAGATAGTGTCTAAATTTTCTGAAGAGAAGGATGCTAAGATAAAGTCGCTTGAGGCAGAGAATGAGGAGCTTAAGAAAAAGGTAGAGGAGCTCAAAAAGAGGCTCTCGCTATGGGAGTCGGTGGAAGACCTATGAGCCTCGCATATGAGTTTTCAGAGCTTGCTGAAGAGGGGAGAAGGCTTAAGGAGGTGGAGGATTACAGAGAGCTTGCGTCGAGGTACAGGGAGTGGAGCCTTATAGCTCTGAACTCACTTATTGAGATTTTCGGCAGGGATTCGGAGCTGACACACGACTTTATTAATGATAAAGCCATAGCCGAGGAGATTATATCTAATCTTGCCAAGCGTGGGGCTGCACTGGCAGGTCTATCTCGCTTTTTAAGCGCAGATGCGAGGAAGCTGGGGGTGCTCCTAGACAGACAGGTTGGAATCCTGGAGGCGGCTGAGAAGGCTTCTGAGAGTGAGGCGACCAAGCTGAAGGCAAGGCTTAAGCGAAGAGTGCTTCTCGATTTGCTGCGCAGCGCCGGGAGACTTCTGGAGCGAAACCTGAAGGACCCCGCCGCCGTGCTGGGCGGAGAGGTGCTTCTAGAAATCCTGCGGGAGCGCTGCGACACTATGGGGGTGGATTACTCTGCCAGCGATACCGCCGCCACGCTGCTGGCGCTGCTTAGAGATAAGGACGAAGATGTGGCAAAGTTTGAGCGCCTCGCGGCGATAGGCGAAGCTGCCATAGATGGAAACTTCTTCTCATACACAAAAAGCGACGTACAGCGCATGCTGGAAGAGCTTAAAAGTATTATTGAGGCACATTAGTCGGTGTCATCGCTCTTGGCTTCCCTCTCCTTCCTTGCCTTCTCAACTGCGCGCTCCACCAGCTTGGGTGCCAAGCCTATGTAGTTCTCAGGTTTTAACGCAGCCTCAATTTCTTCCTCGCTGAGGTAGCGCCTTACCTCTTCGCTCTCCTTGAGCACCTCGGCATAGGCTTTACCCTCCCTCCACGCCTTCACCGCCAGTCTGCGCAGAAGCTCATGCGCCTCCTGGCGGCTCATCCCTCGCTTTGTCAGCTGAATCATCACCGCTTCCGCAAGGTTTAGTCCCCGCGTAAGGGCAAGGTTGCGCTTAATGTTATCCTCATGCAATTCCAGCCTCGCCAGGATTCGCTTCGCCCGCTTGAGCATCTCGTCAAGCAGTATGAAACTCTCGGGAATAATCACCCGCTCGGCACTGGAGTTTGTGAGGTCGCGCTCGTGCTCCAAAGAAACATTCTCCAGCGCAACAAAGAGGTTGCTCTTCACCACTCTGGCTAAGCCGCAGATGTTCTCCGCGTTTATGGGATTGCGTTTGTGGGGCATCGTGCTCGAGCCAACCTGCTTATCCTCAGCAAAGGGTTCGCTCACCTCAGCGATCTCAGTGCGCATAAGGTTGCGAATCTCCTTGGCGATTTTGTCCAGAGTCGCTGCTATGAGCGCCAGCAAAGCGAGAAGCTCCGCATAGCGGTCACGCTGCACCACCTGCGAAGAAACGAGGGCAGCGCGCAACCCAAGCTGGCGCATTACCTCTTCCTGAAGCTCAATTCCGCGCTCGCCAAAGCCTGCCATTGTGCCTACGGCGCCGCTCATCTTGCCCACGAGTATGCGCTTCTTAGCCTCGCTTATTCGCTGGAGGTGGCGTCTCACCTCCCGAGCCCATATCGCAAACTTTAAGCCATAGGTTATTGGCAGAGCGTGCTGTCCGTGGGTCCTGCCTATCGCGACGGTATTCTTATGCCTCTCCGCGAGCTGGAGTAAGATGCCCTCAAGCTCGTAGAGGTCCTTCTCCACTACTGCCAGAGCCTCTTTAAACTGCAAAGCGTTAGCCGTGTCTATAATGTCGTAGGAGGTGGCGCCCAAGTGAACATATTTGCCTGCGTCGCCGCACTGCTCCGCCAGAGCCTTAACCACCGCCATCAAATCGTGGCGAATCTCTGCTTCGATTTCCTTAACCCGCTCAAGCTTCACATAGCGCGTTGACGCCCTGCGCGCTATCTCCTGTGCCGCCTCTTCCGGAATGTTCCCTAGCCTGGCGTGAGCTCTAGCAAGGGCTGCCTCAACATCCAGAAGCTTCTGGAGCCTCGCTTCCTCCTCAAAGATACGCTTCATCTCCTCGCTGCCGTACCGGAACTCAATGGGATGCACAGCCATGGTAAAAGCAACGCAGTTGGGGGTTATAAATATTCCCTTTGCGAGGTTAGGTAACACAAGAAGGACATGCACCTTGACTCCGCCCTGGCACTGTTCATCGCCATAGGCATAATCCTGCTGCTCATAAAACTCAGGAAGCACGTGGGGTATGCCATATTAGCCGGAGCCAGCTTTCTCGCCCTGGCTACGCTATCTTCGCGAGAGGCGCTCACACTTGCTTTTTCAACTCTTACAAGCGGGGCAACCCTGAAGCTCATGCTCATCCTCTTTTCAGTGCTCCTGCTCAGCTACACCATGGAGAGCGCCGGCATGCTCTCCAGACTTACATCGGCGATCTCGAAGATAGGCGGCAAGGCAGTGCTGGTAACCGTTCCCCTAATCATAGGTCTCCTCCCCATGCCAGCGGGAGCGCTTGTTTCGGCGATGATGATCTCAGGTTTGGTGAGGGAGCAGGGGATAGCGCGGGAAAAGGCTGCCTTCGCCAACTACTGGTTCCGCCACCTCTGGATACCCACCTGGCCTCTTTACCCTGCGTTTCTGATTACCATGGGCGTAGTTGAGGCAGGCACCCTGCAGCTGGTAGAGATAAACCTCCCCTTAACTCTAGCCGCCCTCGTGGCAGGACTGCTCATCACCTACCCAGACCTGGAATTTCGCTCAAATGGCAAGTTTAAGGAAGCCCTGCCAGAGCTGGTGAAAAACGCCTGGCCCATAGCGGCGATAATCCTCCTTGCCCTGGTTATAAAGGTAGAACTTGCCTATGCTATGCTTGCTGTGCTCGTTTTGACATTCGCTTACACCAGACCCTCAAAGGCTGAGTTTAAGGAAATAAGCAGAAAGGCGCTTGACCCCAGGATGGCGGTGCTCATCTACGGGGTGATGCTCTTTCGCAATGGCATAGAGGCGAGCAGTGCAGCATCGCGAGTAATAGAGCTGCTGAGCGGCGCGGGTTTGCCAATTGCTGTTGTAGCCCCTTTAGTGAGCTTCCTCATCGGTTTCGCCGTGGGCATAGAGATGGGACCGCCCAGCATCGCTTTGCCCCTATTCATCTCCTTCGTGGGCAGGGGCGATGCCATCATTGGCGAGCACCTCCTGCTCATCTTCGCCGCAGGCTACCTGGGGGTGCAGCTTTCGCCAATGCACCTGTGTTTCACTGTCAGCGTGGACTACTTCAAGGCGAGCATGAGTAGGGTTTACCGCTACGTCGGCTTAGCCAGCGTTCTTAGCTTTGCGATGGTGGCTGGGTTTGTTGCTCTTCGTGGGGTCGTATAAAGAAGTATAGCATCACTTCAGCAATAGCACCAGATCCCGCCTGCCAGGCGTAACATCGCTGCCCAGGCGCACCTCAATCTCGTCGCCCTCCTTCCAGCCCGCCAAGCGTACAAGCTCGCGTGGAAGCTGAATGTAGTACTCACCCTTCATGGTTTTCTGAAGTCTTACCATTGGATCACCTCACCTAAATGCAAGATTCACTTTAACCCAAGATTTTTATACAGGGCGCTCAAACTTTTCTATTGAGGCGGGAAAGGTTATGCATGGAAGAATTAAAGAGGCAAAAGTGAATTACTCCGCTAATGAACGCTACCGGGCTTTTTTGACTTGGGAGAGAGACTATAAGAAGAGAGCGCTCAAGGGGCTGACACCGAAACGAGCCTTTGAGATTTTTTCAGAACTGTACGACCTTGTAAAGATGGACCAAGGAATCCTCAAAAAACTGAGGATGAAGAGGATTAAACATCTTATGAGGGTTAGAAAGCGCCTGGCAAAGCTTGAGGAGGCTTCAGAGTGAGGGGGCTTTTGCAAGCGCTTCGTGATATTCAGGACTTCCTAAGAAATAAAGGGATCCCATACATGATAATAGGGGGAATAGCTAACCTTGTGTGGGGTGAGCCCAGAACCACACTTGACATCGATATTACTGTTTATGTACCACAAAAGGAGATTGAAAATTTCATCGATGAAATAGGAAGGAGATTTAGAATTCTTGTGGATAATCCCTTGGAGTTCGTAAGAAAAACCCATGTATTGCCGGTGGAAACGGAGAATTCCATTAGGCTAGACATTATTTTAGCAGGGCTCGACTACGAGAGGAAGGCAATTGATAGAGCGTTGGATGTTGAGATTGAAGAAGGAATTAAGGTAAGAATATGTACACCAGAAGATTTGATTATTCACAAGGCGGTATCCGAGAGGGCACGAGACTGGCAGGATATTGAAGGCATAATTATAAGGACAGGAGATAAACTCGATATGGACTATCTTATGCCCCGCCTTAAAGAGCTCTCAGTTATTTTAGAAAAACCGGAAATATTTGAAAGGTTTAAGAGGCTTCTACGGGAGTTGAAATAAAGTTACCCTACACGTCCAGCACCCTGACTTCCTTTGCGTGCTCCTGTATGAACTCCCTTCTTGGCTCCACCTGGTCGCCCATGAGTATAGTGAAGATTCTGTCCGCCTCTATGGCGTCTTCCACTGTAACCTTGAGCAGAGTTCTGTTCTTCGGGTCCATCGTCGTCTCCCAGAGCTGCTGCGGGTTCATCTCACCCAAACCCTTGTAGCGCTGCACAGTAACACCGTCTCTGCCCAGCTTCTCTAACACGCGCTCCAGCTCCTGTTCGCTGTAAACATAGACTTCCTTCTTGCCCTTCTTCACCTTGTACAGCGGAGGCTGGGCTATGTACACATAGCCTCTCTCGATCAGCGGGAGCATATAGCGATAGAAGAAGGTGAGCAGGAGAGTGCGGATATGAGCGCCGTCCACGTCTGCGTCGGTCATTATTATTATCTTGTGGTAGCGCGCCTTCTCAACGTCGAACTCATCGCCAATGCCAGCGCCTATAGCCGTGATCATGGCACGGATCTCCTCGTTCTTAAGGATCTTATCCAGGCGCGCTTTCTCCACGTTCAGAATCTTGCCGCGCAGCGGGAGAATCGCCTGGAAGCGACGGTCTCGCCCCTGCTTCGCGCTACCCCCGGCTGAGTCGCCCTCGACGATATAAAGCTCGCTCTTCGCAGGATCGCGCTCCTGGCAGTCTGCCAGCTTGCCTGGCAATCCCTGGCCATCAAGAGCACTCTTGCGCCTCGCTAATTCCCTCGCCTTGCGCGCCGCCTCTCTTGCGCGGGCGGCAACTATGCACTTATTTATTATCTTCCTAGCTACGCTTGGATTCTCCTCAAAGAACCTGCTCAGCCCCTCGTTCACCACACTCTCCACTATACCCTTAACCTCGCTGTTGCCCAGCTTGGTCTTTGTCTGCCCCTCGAACTGCGGCTCGGGGATACGGATGCTTAGCACGGCGGTTAAACCCTCGCGCACATCCTCACCACTGAGCGTAATATCGCCCTTAAGCAGGTTGTTCTTCTTCCCGTACTCGTTTATAACCCTGGTTAAAGCGGAGCGGAAGCCGGTGACGTGGGTACCGCCCTCTATCGTGTTGATGCTGTTCACAAAAGCATAGAAGTTCTCCCGGAAGCTGGTGGTGTACTGCATAGCCAGCTCCACGTAGGTGGAGTCCCGCTGGGCTTCGAAGTATATCACCTTCCTATGCAGTGGCTCCTTGCCGGAGTTGAGCCACTTCACAAAGGCTATCAACCCACCAGAATAACTGAAGGTGACCTCTTTGCCTGTGCGCTCATCGCGCAGTATAATCTTGATACCCTTATTCAAAAACGCCAGCTCACGGAAGCGCGCCGCCAGCGTGTCGAAGTTAAACTCAGTGGTCTCAAAAATCTCGGGATCTGGCTTAAAGGTAATCTTTGTGCCCGTGCGCTTTGATTTGCCAACAACGCGCATCTCCTCCACGGGCTTGCCGCGCTCAAAGCGCTGCCTGAACACCTTGCCGTCGCGGCGAACCTCTGCCACAAGCCACTCGCTCAGCGCATTAACAACGCTCACGCCAACGCCGTGCAGCCCGCCGGAGATGCGGTAAACCTTCTTGCCGAACTTTCCGCCGGCGTGGAGCATAGTAAGGGCTATCTCCAGCCCGGGCTTCTTGTACTTGGGGTGTATATCAGTGGGTATTCCGCGTCCGTTGTCCGCGATGCTTATGCTGCCGTCGCGGTGGATGGTTACCTCTACCTTATTGCAGTAGCCCGCAAGCGCTTCGTCGATACTGTTATCCACCACCTCATAAACAAGGTGGTGCAGCCCTTTCGCTGAGGTCGAACCTATGTACATACCCGGGCGTCGCCTTACTGCTTCCAGGCCCTCAAGAACCTCGATGTCCTTCGCGGCATACTCTTCTCCCATGTTCATCCCAAAAACAGTTGTTCTAACGCAGATATAAATCTTTCAATTTCATATTATGCGGGGAGGATACCTTTATAATAGGTTGTTGAAATAAATCCTCAGCGAAGCGAAATGACGCGCAGAGAGGAGATAATTAGGGAACTCGAAGCACAGAGCAGGAGTATTGACGAGCTGGCTAGGCTTTTTCAGTGCTCCAGGCGTGAGATTCTCGCTGACTTAAAGCATGTGCAACGCACCCTGCGCAGCCGGGGAAAGCGCCTCTACGTCCTGCCTGCGGTGTGCAACTCCTGTGGGGAGCCTATAAATATTACAAAGCTGAAAAACATTAAACGCTGCCCAAAATGCAAGTCCACCTACGTTACGCCTGCTAGGTTTATTATAAAGCGTGGTTAGAATGGAACAAGCGAGGAGAGAGCTGGATTACCTGAGGCAAATTCTCAGCGATAGCCACTTCGCCCGCATAGACGTGGCAACAAACCTGCAGGTGGTGCTCTACCATTACGCAAAGCACCTGCTCGTTCCAAAGCTCGTGAGCGAGGCTGAGCTCAATGCACGCCTTGCTGAGGAGCGCGAAAACGGGCACCCTCTACACAACCTGATTGAGCTTATGGAGGAGAAGGGCATCGCTAAAGAAGACTTCACCACTATTGCAAGGCGCGTGGCGGAGCTTAACCTTCGCATAGCGAGCAATGCAAGCGCCGAGGTGAGCTACAGCGAGGTTAAGGAGCTGCTCGATGCCTGCGAGAGGCTGCTGGAGGAGAAGCGATGAAGACCTGGGTTGAGAAGTATCGCCCGAGAACGCTTAAGGAGGTTGCGGGCAACCCCAAGGCGATAGCAGCGTTGGTAGCGTGGGTGAAAGAGTGGAAGCTGGGCAAGCCGAAGAAGAGAGCGGTGCTGCTCTATGGTCCGCCTGGCTCTGGAAAAACCTCCGCCGCCTACGCCCTGGCGAGAGATTTAAACTACGACTACATAGAGCTGAACGCCAGCGACTGGCGCACTCGAGACGTGATAAATCGCATTGTTGGGAGCGCCTCTCGCTTTGGTACGCTTGACCCGGAGCGGGAGAAGAAGGTTATAATTCTGGATGAGGTGGACGGAATCCACGGCAGGGCGGAGTACGGCGGCTTAGCTGCGCTGAAGAAGCTCATAACAGAGAGCAGGCATCCAATAATACTCATCGCCAACGACCCCTGGAAGCTACCCGCTGACTTCAGAAACCTGACACTGATGGTGGAGTTCAAGCGCATAAATCAACGAACAGTGCTTCGCGTGCTGAAGGAGATATGCCGCCGGGAGGGTATTGAAGCCGAAGAGAAGGTGCTGAAAATTATCGCCGCCAACTCAAACGGCGATTTGCGAAGCGCCATAAACGACCTTCAGGCACTAGCAGAGGGTAGGCGGAAGCTGAGCTTAGCCGATGTTGAGCTTCTCACTATGCGCGATGTTGAGATAAAAATCTTCGACACCTTAGTTAGAATACTAAAAACGGAGAGCATAGACAGAGCAAGAGAAGCGGTTTTCGACTCGGGGGAAGAGCCAGACACAATACTAAAGTGGTTAGCTGAGAATCTTCCCCTGGAGTACCGCGATCCAGAGGATTTGGCAAGAGCATACAACTACCTCTCCCGCGCCGATGTATTCCATGGAAGAATACTGCGCAGGCAGGATTGGGGCTTGCTCAGCTACATGGTTGACCTCATGAGCGCGGGTGTGGCACTGGCAAAGAAGAGGAAGTACCCCGGCTATACCCGCTACCAGTACCCCAAGATATTCGCCATGTACGCTCAGTTGCGAGGTGAGAGGCAAAGCTTGGACGCTCTGGCGGAGAAGCTTCAGGGCAGGAAGGATGCCCACACCAAGATACACGCCTCAAAGCGTATTATTAAGGAGCAGTTTATCCCTATGCTGGGGCTGCTCATGAAACACAACCCCGAGATGGCTGCCCTCGCTGCCTCAGAGCTCGAGCTTGAGCTGAAGGAGATAAAGCTACTGGCTGGCGAGGAAAAGCTGGCAGGCGAAATTTACAAGCACGCTGAAGAGATAACAAAAGAAAGAATGAGACGGCTCGCGAGAGGGGACAGAACAAAACAGGTTTCCCTGTGGGAGTTTTAACTAATCCCTGTTGTACATTCCCCTGGTGGCGAAGTAGGACTTCCTTCGCAGGGCGTTCATCACTGTGCGCGCACTCACCATCCCCACTATTTTCCCCTCGTCATCCACGACCGGCATGTGGCGCACATAACGTCCCATCATGCGCTCCGCCGCCTCCTCCACGGGCGCGTCCTGATGCACCGTGGTTATAACCCGGCACATCACGTGCTTTAGCTCTGTGCCGCACATTATGTCCACGAGCGAGGTCTTCTGTGTGTCCAGATTCTTGACCACAACCTCGCGCAGCATGTCACGCTCTGTGAACATGCCTATTGGATCGGTAGGCGTTCCCACAATAACGCTGCTTATGTTCTTCCTGACCATTATCTTCGCCGCTTCTGCAATCGTGGTCTCCGGGGGAACAAATGTGGGCGCATGCATTATTTCTTTTACCTTCATGTCTTAATATGATAAACTTCACATTATAAATAACTTCCGACACCACTCATCTCTCTTCCTTGGGAGCAAGCTCAGCCTCCTCAATTATGTAGACACCACTGTTTCCCCGCCAGAGCTTCCCCGCCCTTTTAACCACAATCCTCTGCTTAAATAGAGGCATGTCAAGCACCAGCGTCTCAGCCTCGCCGCCTTCAAAGCCAAGGTGAAAGCGGTAGCGTTTCGCCAGACGTTTGAGCTCTGCCAGCTTCTCCCGCGTCACCACAATACCCAGCCACTCCTCGCCTAAGCCTTCGGCGGCTACCGCAGTTATCATAACCTCAAAGCCGCTCGCAAGGAGCTCATCCCAGTACTTCTCCGGCTCTATCCCCCAGAGGGGCGAGTGGACCTCTAAACCAAGCTCTGAGCATATCCTCTCTATCCGCTCACGCTGGTAGTTCGAGGCTAAAGCGCCTGTTACTATACCCTCAACCTCGTCTGCAACGCTTGCGATGAGGCGGCGCAGGTCTGCTAACTCTGCCTCCTTTTCTCCCCTGGTTGTGCCCCTTATCAGAGGTATCCCCAGCGCCTTAGCCTGGAGCTCCACCAGCGCTACATTGGGATGGTGAAACATCCAGCTGTCCTCGCGCTCGGGAAGCATATTCAGCAGATAGGCTACGCTATTCCCAGCTTTCACCACCCTATACAGGGCAAAAACGCTGTCCTTGCCCCCGCTAACAAGCGCTGCCAGCTTCATGAAAATCCCGGTTATACTTTAACCCTCAGGTCGAGAATTATAACGTGCTCGAGTATTTTAAACAGCCTTATCCTGTGCCTTAGCGTGCTCATAAGATGAGAGCGAACACCTTCTTCATCTTAGTGATACCCCGATGCTGTCCAGCTTCGGCGAAGCTCACCATGTAATAGCAAAGCTATGCTTTACCACCTGATTTCAAACCTCTCAAACTCGCCTGTATACGCCTCTTCCCTTGCCTCAACGTTGCTCACATTCGAATAAGGTGAGCCCTCCCAGCACCACTTTACTATGGCATCCACCGCCTCGTCCTCACCTTCAAAGACCGCTTCCACCCTTCCATCGCTGAGATTGCGAACCCAGCCTTTAACCCCGAGTTCCTCAGCTTTTCTACGAGTATACTCGCGGAAAAACACGCCCTGCACTCTGCCCGAGATAAAGACATGCACCCTCTTCATAGATAAAACTATATCTTCCCAAGGATATTACCTTTTTCATTATGAAGAAGCTCAGAAAAGGCTTTACCACTGGCACCTGCGCAGCCGCAGCCGCGAAGGCGGCGGCACTGCTCCTGACCGGAGAAAGAAAGGAAAGGGTAAGCGTTGCCCTGCCCTCTGGCAAGAGGGTGAGCCTAACCATCGCGGTGCTGGAAGGACACAAAGACAAAGCCAGAGCCTGTGTTATTAAGGATGCCGGCGACGATCCCGATGTGACCAACGGCGCGCTGATATGCGCAGAGGTGAGAAAATGCGAAGGCGAAGAGGTCATAATAAGGGGCGGCGAGGGTGTAGGCGTGGTCACAAAGCCTGGACTAGCGATACCCGTGGACGAGGCTGCAATTAACCCCGTGCCCAGAGAGATGATACGCAGCGCGGTCAGGGAAGCTCTGCCAGAGGGCGGAGTGGAGGTAACTGTGGAGGTGCCTAAGGGTAAAGAGCTTGCCCAGAAGACTATGAATCCAAAGCTTGGCATAGTAGGTGGTATTTCAATCCTGGGTACGAGTGGTATAGTAGAACCCTGGAGTGAGGACGCATTCAAGCGCTCCCTTGTGCCCCAGATCGATGTTGCTCTTGCTAATAGCTTCGAGGAAGTTGTGCTTACTCCAGGGAGAATAGGCGAGAGGAATGCTCTCAATAGGGGCGTACCAGAGGATGCAATTGTGCAATGTGGCAACTACGTTGGCTACATGCTCGACGAATGCGCTGAAAGAGGGATTAAAGGGGTGCTGCTCTATGGGCATGTGGGCAAGCTTGTTAAGGTCGCCGCTGGCATCTTTCACACCCACAGCAAGGTTGCAGATGCCCGCCTCGAGACCATAGCTGCATACGCCGCTGAGGCGGGCGCCTCCCGAGAACTGATAAAGCAGGTTCTTAACTCAACTACAGCAGAAGAGGCGGTAGCTCTGCTTTTCAGCGAAGGCTTTGCTGAGGTGCTTAACCGCATTGCAGAGAGAGCTTCACAGCGCGCTGAGGAGCGCGTGGGAGGAAAAGTTAACATAGGCACGGCGCTAATTAACCTGAAAGGAGAGGTAATCGGTAGCGACGAAAAAGCGAGGCAGATAAAGTGGGGAAGATACTTGTTGTAGGCGTTGGCCCTGGAAGTGAGGAGTACTTAACCCCGGCGGCAAGGCGCGCCATAGCTCGTGCATCTGCCTTTGCAGGCGGCGAGACTGCGCTGAAGTTTGCTCCCCCCGGAAAGCCAAGAATGGTGATAAGCCGCAACCTGGAAGAGGTGGTGGAGTTTATTAAGAAGCATTCTCGCAAAGACGTCGCGGTACTTACCTCTGGCGACGCCACAATGTTCAGTATCCTCAGGTTTCTCAAGAAGAGGTTTCCCGAGGATATGCTTGAGGTGATCCCAGGGATAAGCTCAGTGCAGCTCTGCTTTGCCAAGATTAAGGAGCCGTGGAATGGGGCAAGGGTTATAAGCCTACATGGGCGCGACGATACCTTGAAGGAGCTCCGCAAAGAGGAGAAGATTGTTATATTGTGCGACGCAAAAAACCCGCCCCAGGAGGTTGCGAAAGCGCTGCTCGCCCGCTGGGGAAACCGCCGCTGCGCCGTGTGCGAAAGCTTGAGCTTACCAGAGGAACGTGTTGTGGTTGCTACGCTTGAGGAGGTCTCAAAGGAAAGCTTTGGCGGAAACAGCATAATGGTGGTATGGGAATGAAGCGTGCAGTGCCGGGAATACCCGACAAAGCATTTGAGCGCGGCAATGTGCCCATGACCAAAGAGGAGGTGCGCAGCTTAGCCTTGGCGAAGCTCAGGCTTTGTCGCGGTGACGTGCTCTACGACATAGGCGCGGGCACGGGTAGCGTTACCGTGGAGGCGGCTCTGCTCGGGGCGAGGGTTTATGCTGTGGAGAGGCGCCCCGAAGCGTTGGAGCTTCTAAGGCGAAACCTGGCGAAGTTCGGCGTGGTTGCCAGCAGCGCAGTGCCTGGTGATGGAGAGGCGCGTGTAGTTGAGGGCACCGCACCAGAGGCACTGCGCAACCTTGAGGCGCCGCACAGGGTGTTTATAGGCGGAAGCGGGGGCAGGATGGAGGAGATAATCGATGCAATAACTGAAAAGCTCCTGCCAGAGGGGCGAGTGGTGATAACTGCGATAACCCTGGAGACACTCCAAAGAGCATGTGCAGCCCTCGAAAAAGCAAACTTTGAGCAGGAGGTGGTGCTTGCCAGCTTTGCAAGAGCCGAGAAGGTGCGCGAGGGCGTTACAATGATGAAGGCAATGAATCCTGTTTTTATTATCACCGGCTGGAGATGAACAAACAGCTTTTTACTGGATAGCCTCACCTGCTTATGTATGCTAACCCCGAAAGAGGTCTCCCAGCTTTTCAGCGATTCTGAGCACCTCCTAGAGGCGCTGGCAGAGGCGAATGCGCTAACGCTAAAACACCATGGCAGCTACGTCACCCTGGAGAGGGCAATCTTCCTCTCCTGGTGGTGCTCCGTCGCAAGCTGCGCCTTCTGCTACATGGCAAAGCAGAAAGAAAAGCTGAGGGAGGCTGAGAAAGCCAAGCGCGCACCCTGGCGAATCCTCGCTGAGGCAGAGCTTATGCGGAGGCTCGGCTGGGAGGTGGAGTTCCTCTCAGGCGGGTACGGCGCTTATACATTAGAAGAGTTGCGCCTTCTTGCGGAGATGGTAGCCTATGCAGCGCAGTCTAAGGTGTGGCTCAATGTGGGTGTGCTCAACAGCGAGGAGCTTGAGCAGTTTAAAGGTGTGGTGGAAGGTGTAACTGGAAGCGTGGAATGCGTGAGCAAGAAGCTGCGCAGCGAGATTGTGCCAGGTAAGCCCCTAGCTCCAATAAAGCGCATGCTTATTGAAGCGAAGGAGATGGGCTATGCAACAGGGATTACTATAATCCTGGGTCTGGGGGAGAGCGTAGCCGACACCTACACGCTTCTTGAGCTAATTCAGGAGCTGAAGTTGGACAGGATTACCATCTACGCCCTCAACCCCCACAGGGGCACGCGCTATGAATACTCCCCTCCGCCAGCTTCTCTGTACCAGGCGGGGGTGATAGCAGCGGTGAGAACAAGCTTTCCCGAGATTAAGATAATCTCAGGCACCTGGGTGGACCAGCTCCCCAACATAGGCATAGCGCTCCTCGCGGGTGCGAATGGGATAACAAAGTTCCCCCTTTTCTCCATGTTCGGCACCCGCCACGGCAGAAAAGTGGAGGAAGAGGTGAGGCACGCTGGGAGAAAGCTTCTGGGAACCTTCAGCGACGTTGATGTGCTCCAAGGTAGTAAATCGCTTGAGCCAGAGCGCGACCCTCGCAGAGTGTTCAAACGCAGCCCGCCGGAGATATCGCAAGAAGCGAAGGAACGGCTGGAGCACTTTAAGCCACGAGTTAAAGAGGCAATGACAGAGTACGTGGAAAAAGTACTTAAAAAATATTAGTAAGAAGGAGAAGCAATGGCAAACCTCCGGGACATAGCCCAGGTCACAAGCAAGTGCATTTTCTGCTCTAATATAATCATAAAATGGAACTTCAACGGGGCAGAGCTCAACATGTTCTGCGCTCTTTCGCGGGATATGCGAACTCAGGAATGCGACGCCTTTGAGCTTGTTCGCCCGATAACCTGCAGAAAGTGCGGCGCCAGCAATGAGCCATTCTTCAAATTTTGCAGCGAGTGTGGAGCGAAGCTAAGGTGACTCGTCACACCGGAAGCTTTCGCTTCTGGGTAACGTAGAAAAATTCTCCGCGATAGTTCACCAGCTTCATACCCTGAGGCGGCGGATCAGTGCTGAGGGGGCGGATTATTAGGTCGGCGTTTACCCTAGCAGCAAGCGATATTAACGCGGGGTAAAGCTCGGGAGGCGGGCGAATGGCGTAAATCAGATCAGCGCCCTGATATATCTCCAGATTGGGTGAAAGCACATCATCTTTTACCACGCCTTCCCCTCCTTTGACGTCCACGCCCACAACCTCGCCCTTTATACTCGCCTTCAGCTCATTCAGCACATGCCTCTCGCTGCCCACACCGACCTCTACAACCTTGGCAGCGTTTCCGTAATTCTTCTTTAAAAATTCTGCCAGGATTTCAAATCTCTGCGTCATTCAATCATCCCTGATTAGACCTTCTGATGTGCTCCCCTGGGAAAAGATAATATGTAACTCTCAGATAATATTAACGGGGTTGCTTTTAAATGGGTGCGGGTGCATTTGATATGCTGCTAATCAGAAAGTTTCGGCCTAGCGACTTGCAGAGAGTGTATGAAATCGAGGCTCAGAGCTTTAAAGATCCGTACCATCCCATCTTCCTAATCAACCTGTACGAGCTTTATGGCGACACCTTCCTAGTGGCTGAGGAAGACAACCAAGTTGTTGGCTATGTTATTGCCAGAAAGGTGGACGCAAAAGGACACATCATAGCTATAGCCGTTGACCCAAGGCACAGGTGCAGAGGTATTGGCAAGGTTTTGATGCTGGCAGTGGAGGAGGAACTCAGAAAGAAAGGAGTGGTGGAACTCTGGTTAGAGGTGCGCGTATCCAACACCAGAGCGGTGAAATTCTACAAGAGGCTTGGCTACGTGGAGAAGGGCATTCTCAAGGGATACTACGCCGATGGTGAGGATGCGATGCTGCTCAAGAAGTATATGCTGTGGTAGAGAGTGAAATTTTGTAGTTACCTCCAATCCAGATTTTAGTGGGTCAGTTTACATTTAAAACTCAAAAACAAGAGATGTAATCTCTGAAAAGAAAGATCAAACAAATTAGAGGAGAATCCGTAAGATTGATTAATTTTTTGTTGCAGACTTTATTTCACTCAGCAACAAATAGAAATAATCAATAATCGGAAAAACTTAAATACATATTTTATCCATTCATTCATAGGAGGGATTACGTTGGGGTTATTTGATTTGGATATTGATCCCATCACTGGTAAGAAAATTAAATCTGATGCCCAAATAAGGAGAGAAGCGTTAACTCCTGCTAAGAGAAGAAGGATTATGGAATCTGTTGGGTTTAAGTGCGAAATAAAAAGATGTAGAAGCAGAGCCTACGAGGTTCATCACATAACTCCAATTTCAGAGGGTGGGAGAAATATAGGCAGCAACCTTATTGTTCTTTGTGCAAACCATCACAGAGATGCTCATAATGGAAAACTATCACGGGCAGAGCTTAGGAGAATTGTACGGAATAGAACCAAGAGAGTAAAAGATGAGATTAAAAATATTCTCAAAGATAGAAAAAGAGCAGAAACTTCAAGTAGAAGAAAGAAATCAGGGGATAGATATTTGGGGCATGGGAGATTTTGACATTTTCGGAACAGGAAATAAAAAGAAAAGAAGTAAAAAGAGGAAATTAGACGATATATGGGGATTTATATGATAGGAGGTGAATAAAAATGGCAGATAAAGGACCAAAAACCGGTGGACCCTCAGGGAAGATCCTGAGACTGCTCTCTACCTCCGGGGGCACAGGCCGTGCCCATCCCTCTGAGAGCCTCTCTATGCGGGGGGTGAAGATCTGAGTTTAAAAAGAGTTAAAGAGGCTATCCCCAGTTGTACTCTATCTCTCTGGCAACCTCTTCGTGGGCTTCCCTCCAAGCCTCGGCTGTGGCATGTCTATCTTTGCCGGCGAAGATGTACACCACCTGCCCGGCTCTGAACACCGAGCGCTTCTTTATGTAGGCTCTGCCCTCCTCGACCTGCCTCTTCTCCTCCTCGCTGAGTATGCCAGCAACAATATCGCCAACACCCTCATAGGCTCTGTGTCCTCCAAGGATTATAATGTACTGCTTGTTGCTGTACTCGCTGAAGTTCTGAGCATCGACGATGTAGAGCTTTATGCCGCGCTCCTCAAGGTAGCTCACCAGGTCAGAGGCAAGCGCAAGGTCGATGCTGCTGGCGAGGAGCACAGCCTCCGGAGAATACGCCCCCACCGCCGGCACCAGGGCTGCGGGAGCGACTGGCTTAATAACGTTTCCGCCTATTGCAAAGACACTGAGCCTGCTTAAGTTAGCCCAAACGTAGCGCTCACTCGTGTTAACCCCGCTGGCGAAGACAGTTATCGTGGCATTGCCGCATGTTATATTACCAGGCTTCAGCTCCTGCCACTCGTCGCCGGCGCTGCAGTAGCGCCAGAGGGTGAGCGTGTCCTCGTCTATGTCGCCGACGTCGTTGGCGTCGCCGTCGCCGTTCCTGTCCAAATCGGCGATGGTGTAGCTCAGTCTGACAACAACGTAGCGCAGCGCCGTTGCGTTAACGTCGCCGCTAACCTCTACCCTAATGTACATGTCAGGAGAGCTATGTCCAGCAGAAACTGCATAGCTCGCGAACTCGGCGTTGCTGGTGTTGCTCTCGAGCTCCGTGGCGTTCCTGCTGAGTCTGACCTTGAGGGTGACCTTGCCGGTGTTCGCATCCGGGAGTATTTCGAAGCTGGTGCTGGCATTGGCAAGGGTCTCGTTAACCTCTATCGGCGCGCCGGTTATCGTTTTGTTGACCTCCGCCTCGGCAGGAACAACCTGTACAAAGACAGTGGAGGAGTTGACATTGCCGGCGCTGTCGTTGGCTATTAGCGTGAAGTTCCACACGCCGAGGTTAGCGCTGGGAACGCTCGCAGAGACCACATCGCCGGAGGAGTAGCTCCCGCTGGCTATGATGGTGCCGTTCCTGAGCAGGGTGTAGCTCGCCGGGTTGGCGTCGCTGAGCGTGAAGTTAACCTCTGCGCTGCCGAGGTACTGGAGCACATAGGGCGGAGCAGCCACGGCGATGCCGGGTGCGGAGGTGTCAATGGTTATAACCCTGACCTCAGTGTTGCCCACATTGCCAGCGCTGTCGTTGCCCCAGACGCGGTAGTGGTAGGTGGCATCTGCAAGAGTGGTGAGGTTGAGGTACCAGCCGGTGCCGCTTCCGAGCAGGGAGATGTTGACAGCAGGTGTTGTGGAGGTCCACACCTCAACCCAGGCGCTGCTTAGAGATTCGCTGGAGGTGACGTTGATGTAAAGGTAGCTCCGCACACTTCCGTTGGCTGGCGTGGGTGAGACAAAGGTCAGCACGGGCGGGGTGGTATCAGGAGGCTGCACCACGGGCTTCGCGAGCGGCAGGTAGTCGACGTTGCCGCTGTCCAAGGTGAGGGCAGAGTCGCATATTCCATCGCCGTCGCCATCGTTGCAGGTGTCGCTAAATCCCGTGCCGTCTGGCTTGCCCCAGTAGTTGCCGCCCAGGTATGAGCCGCCCACTATGTTTGTGCCGGGCGTTTTTGTTATGTTCCAGGCATTGCTTCCCGCAAAGGTCAGCTCGGCATTGACAGAGTTGTTGAAGAGGTTGTTGTAGATTAGGTTGTCTGAAGCCTGCAGAACCCATATACCCTCAACGTAGTTCCAGGCTATGGTGCTATTTGCTACGGTGTTGTTGTTTGAGCCGGGCATGTAGATTCCGTGGTCGTTGGAGCGCGTGGTTATATCAAGAATCTTTGACTGATTGCTTAGCTCAAGGAGAATGCCGTACTTCCACTCTTTTACGGTCAGATTCCTTATGGTTACGTTGACATGACCCTTAACGTTGGGAACATCCACAACCCAGATTCCCTTGGTCTCGTTGGTGGTGTCGTTGACGCCGTCTATTGCATGACCTCTCCCGTCGAGTATCACATCGCTGGCGTTTATGAGTATGCAAACCTTCGCAGAGCTGTTAACTATGTCGTTGGCTAGGTAGTAGTAGCCTGCCTGCGTTATGTTGGTGCAGGAGCTTATACCGCCGGCAACGGTGAAGTAAACAACCTCGCTGGCGTTTACATTGCCATAGGTGTCGCTTGCATATATCCTAATGTTGTGACCTCCAGCAGGCAGGGCTGGAGTTGTGCCAACGTAATAACCATTGCTGAAAGTAAGCGTAACGTTGGTTGTGCTGTCAATCTCTGCAATTACATTGCTAATCCCACCCGGATCGCTTACTGAGACGTTTATCTGAACCACAGCACTTGAGTAGGTTGTGTTCTTAGGCGAAATTATGCTAACACTCGGCGGAGTTGTATCAACGCTGAAGTACACAACCTCGCTCGCGTTCATGTTTCCAAAGCTGTCGTTGGCGTAGATTCTGATGCTGTGCTGACCATCGCTGAGTGTTACGCTATTTACGTAGTAACCTGATTGAAGTGAAAGGCTCACATTCTGCGAGCCGTCTATCTCAGCTACAACGCTGCTCACCCCGCTCGGGTCACTGGCTGAGACGTTTATCTCAATCGTCGAGGTGCCGTAGGTCTTGTTCTGAGGCGAGTTTACAGCAACGCTCGGAGGCTCTGCATCGTAGACGAGGGGCAGGTAGTCGACGTTGTCGGTTGCAAGAGTGTAGGCAGAGTCGCATATTCCGTCAGCGTCGCTATCACTGCACGTCTGCGAGAATCCGTCTCCGGCAGGCGTTAGCCAGGCGTTTCCAGCTATGTAGCTGCCGCCAACTATGTTCTTACCAGCCTGCTTTGTGGTGTTCCAGGAGTTGGCACCAGCGCCACTGCCAAAAGCAATGTTGTTGGAGTTGTTGAAAAAGTTGTTGTAGATGAGGTTGTTCTTAGCTCTGACATAAACTCCGTAATTATTGTTTTGGGTTATTGTGTTGTTGGCTACGATATTGCCATCTCCAGCGAGTTCAACTCCGTCTCCACTATTTAAACTTAAAGTGTTGTTCGCTATGGTGTTGTTCTGACCAAAAGTATAGACACCGTCGCCGCTATTCTTGCTTATATTGCAGTTTACCACAGTGTTGTTGTGGGAGGTTATCAATCTGATTCCAGCAAATCCATTTGAGGCTATGGTGTTGTTTTCAATAACGTTGTTGTTTGAGGAGCCATACAGTTCAATACCTGTGCCGGAGTTGGAGGATATGGTGTTGTTTGCTATTGTGAGGTTGTTTGAGCCTTGGATATAGAATCCAATATTTCCATTTGAGGTTATAATGTTGCCTCTTAACGCACCGCTGTTTGTGCTGATATAACTTACTGCGTAACTGCCGGTTGAAACTATTGTGTTGTTCAATACTGAGATATTTGTGCTTGATACTACATAGATTGAATAGCTATTTGAGTTTGCGGTAGAATTCTCCATGCTCCCGTTCTGGACATTGCTAAAGTAAATTCCATAATACCAGTCTGACAACTTGAGATTCTTCACAGTAACATTCGTCAACCCAGAAGCAGAATAAACATAAACTCCGTAGGTATTAGTGCCGTCAACACCGTCAATAGTGTAGCCGCTGCCGTCAAATATCACATCGCTTGAAGTTATCTGAATACATCTGCTCGCTCCGCTGCTCAGTATGCTCGTATTCAGAACGTAAACTCCGGGGGAGTTTATTGTTGTGCAGGAGCTTACATTCGTTGCCGCATTCGCAACGCCGACAAGCGCAAGCAGGCAAACAACCGCAGCCAGAAGATTAACCACCCTCACTTCTATCCATCTCCTTATTCTCTTTCTTCTCAGCCTGGGGCTGCGCCTGTGCAGACTGCGCAGCCTTTTGGGCGGACTGCCCCCTGTAGAGCTTTATGGCATCTTCTACAGCGCGGGAGCCGAAGTAGAAGGCGATTACCACCAGGAAGACCTTTGAGAAGCTGGAGATTACCTCGGTGTTCTCCAGCTTGCCAAACATGGCGAAGGCTAAGACAGCAAAGTAGGCTATGGTTACAGAGATTGCAAGCGCCCGGCGTATCTCACGCTTGTCCAGCACACCTACGGGCTCAGAGGATAGGGAGACAACCTGCACCTCAGCCTGTGCTATAGCCTCAGACGTGCTCAGCTCCTTTCTCAGCCTTTTAAGATCTTCAATCAACCGCTTTTTACTTTCTCCATTTGCGAGGGCGGTCATCCTGTCCATGAGGTATAGGGAGAGCAGGAATATAGCAGAGAAAAGCAGGCTGAAGAGCAGTGGTCCGGCGTATTCCTCAAACTTCCAGCCCGCTTTAATGAAGTAAAAACCCTCAATCACTATAAGCACCGCCAGAAGCCAGAAGAGGCTAACAGACTTCATTTCTAGGCCCCTTGAAAAAAGTCGAAAAAGAGATTATAAAACTAAAATCATGTAACTTATTCTGAATGCTGCAGCTCTGGAATAAAAGATATCCCGTAGAGCCAGAGTTCAACGAGGACATCCTCTATCCCACTCTGCAACTTTAATTTTAAATAATCTTTGATATAAAAAATTTACGAAAATAAAAATTTATTTAAATATAAAATTGTGTAAGAAACTCCACAACTTGACAGTTGACGTGTTCTCTCATGTGGAAGCATCTTCCTACGTCTCTCAAGAGTTACATCCCCTCGCGCATCCTCATGAAGGTGTCGTGGTGTTTCTCCTCATCTATGAGGATATTCTCGAAGAGCTTTCTGGTAACCACGTCAAACTCCTCTTCGGCTTTCTTGATAATCTCCCTGTACATCTGTATTGCCTCCTCCTCGGCGGCGACGTCTAGGTCAAGCATCTCTTTGAGCGAGTCCCCCACCTTCACCTCACCTGGCTTTGTGGTTGGTCTTCCCCCAAGATAGCTCAACCTCTCTGCTATCTGCTCTGCGTGCAGCATCTCCTGCAGCGCTATCTGCCTGAGTATTGGCGATGCCGCCTCGCCCAAGATACCCTTTGCCTCGATGTGCTGCCACATGTATTGAATTGAAACCTGCATCTCTCTCGCTATTGCCCTGTTGAGCATCTCCTTTAACTCTTCGCTGGCCATAATAATCCCTCCTTACTTTAGTGTGGCGCTCCTTCAATATAAAACTGGTGAAACCTGAGGTGGGGTATGAATTACTTCTCAGCATTTCTTCTCAGCATTTTTTCCACCAGTTTGAGCAACTCGTCCTTATCGAAGGGTTTGTTGATGTGTGCCTCTGCTCCGTAATCAACGCTCTTTTGCATATCCTCCTCACTGGTTCTTACGGTGAACATCACTACAGGTATGCTTTTGGTTTTATCATCACTTTTGATCCTTCTGCACACCTCCCAGCCATTCAAACCAGGCATTCTCACGTCCAGGAGGATTAAATCTGGCTTATCCTCCTTCTGTAGCGTTCTTAATGCCATCTCCCCATTCTCTGCTTCAACTACGCTGTGTCCCACCTTCTCGAGCATCCTCCGCGTCAAATACCTTATATCGGGTTCGTCATCTACCAACAAAATTTTTGCCACTTTAATCCCTCCAAGCAGGCAATGTAAAACAGAATCGTGATCCCTTACCCAGCTCGCTCTCCACAGTTACTTTGCCACCGTGGGCTTCCACCACCTCTTTTACTATTGCGAGACCCATCCCCGTTCCTCCGTAGCGCCTTGTTGGTGAGCTATCAATCTGATAGAAGCGCTCAAATATTTTATTCAGCTTGTCCTCAGGTATGCCTATACCGGTGTCGCTCACACACACCTCTATCATATCCCCCATTTTCCTCGCCTCAATACCTATCTCCCCTCCCTCGCGGTTGAACTTTATAGCATTGCTCACAAGGTTGCGCAGCACATGTCTGAGTTCTTTGTAATCAGCCTTCGCAGGTGGTAAGTCCTTCTCAACTTCTATCTTCATCCTCAGGTTGTCTTTGATGAGCATGGGCTTGAACTCATCCACAACGGATTTTATCACCTCATCCACATTAACCGCTTCCAGCTTTAACTTTACCTCGCCCTTTTCCATCTTCGCCGCTTCTATAAGGTCTCCAACGATGAAGTTCAGCCTAATAAGTGCATTCAAAGCCATCTGCAAAAGTTTATTCTTCTCATTTACGTCTTTCTCATCCATTGCCAGCTCTATTGCGCCCTTGGCAATTGTTATGGGCGTACGCAGCTCATGGCTCACATTGGCGATGATGTTGCTCTTAAGCTCGTCGAGGCTTTTAAGCTCTTCATACGCTTTCTGTAGCTCCTCGTATGCTCGCTGAAGTTTTTCGTGTGCCTTTTTAAGTTCCGTGTATAGTCGCGAGTTTTCTATGGCAATGGCAAGCTGTATGCAGAGGTCTTCGAGTATCTTCAGCTCTTCCTCAGAGTATGCGTTTGGCTTTCTGCTGCAGAGGTTAAATGTGCCTATTACTCTACCCTTTAAAAACAGGGGAACCACAATGTAAGAGCGTAGCCCTTCAGATAAGAACAACTCATCTTCCTGAAACTCTTTTTCCCTCTGCGTATCCCTGCGTATGAAGGGTCTGCCGGTGTTGATTACGTGCTCTATTACAGTGCCCTTCATTGGCCTCTTAGAGCCTTCCTGTAGCTTTGACCCTTCCTTAGGACGAACGAGGTGCATTATAATCGCGTCGTTTTCCTCGTCGTAGAGGGCGACGCTTATTCTGTCGTAGTCAACGAGACCTTTAACCCCTTCGACGAAAGCGTCGTAAACCTCATGGATGTCCAAACTTGAGCTGATAACCCTGTCAAGCTTACTTATTACCTCTATTTGCTTGTTTTTCTTTATGAGTTCCTCTTCTATCCGTTTTAGCTCTATCGTCCTTTCTTTAACTTCCTTCTTCAGCCTATCAAAATAGCCAAACATTTTGAGCCTTTCTTCCTCAAACGCGACAAAAAGCAACACAGCCACAGAAAACAGCACTGTTGACACGGTTTTGAAAATTGTAACTGGTAGAATCTCCTCCTCGGTTATAATCTCCAGAATGCTATGGCTCGCATGGAAAAGAATACCCAGTGCGAGAATATAACCAAGCCAGCTCCCGCTCCTCCTTGCCATAAGAAAGGCGATGACAGCTACCCCCACCATTAAAATTAGCTGAATGAAAT
>MTME02000099.1 GCA_002011115.2 Candidatus Pyrohabitans sp. JdFR-17 | reverse complement strand
CTTCTGGCAGAGTTATCTTTCCTGTCTCGTAGAAGTAGAGGAAGTCCCTGGCATTACCAACAATCTTCTTCTCCACGAACATCCTCTCAGCGTATCCATTCTCCCTGACAACTTCATAGAGACCCTCAGGTGTTGGTAGTGATACAATAGCCAAAAATACAAAAAATCCAAAAGAGGTCCACATTCTCTTATGCGCCAGCAAACCGGGGTGGTCGACAGTATGCTCCATCTCTACCATCCAAATACCTCCTCGAGATACAAAATAACTTTTATTGCGTTAAAAATTGATTTGCCAATATTTAAATTCAGCGGTTGTGCCAAAAAGTTCATTTCCAAAACAAATATATAGTGAGACCAAATTTATATACCAGACCAGTATATCGCGGAGAGTAGTAAACATGGAGACAGCTCAGATATTTGCAGCCACTGTGCTTTTAGTTTCATATGCTTTTATTGTCACAGAAAAAGTGCATCGCACCGTCGCCGCCATGGGAGGCGGAGCGCTGATAATCGCCTTAGGCCCCCATTTCGGGCTCATCGACAAGGCAAGCTACCCCAGCGAAATTGACTTCATGCGCGAGGCAGTGGACTGGAACACCATAGGACTCCTCCTCGGAATGATGATAATAGTGGGTATACTGAAAGATACAGGCATATTCGAGTTTATTGCAGTAAAAACTGCCAAGCTCTCCAGGGGCGACCCCTGGAAGATAATGCTCCTTTTCGCCATCACCACAGCTCTGCTCTCCGCCTTTCTGGACAATGTGACCACTGTGCTGCTTATCGCCCCTGTTACGGTGAGCATAACCCTGAGCCTGAAGCTCAATCCCGTGCCATTTTTAATATCTGAGGTACTAGCCTCCAATATAGGTGGCACCGCCACACTCATAGGCGACCCGCCGAACATAATAATAGGAAGCGGCGCAGGGCTCAGCTTCAATGAGTTTATCATCAACCTAGGACCAATAGTCGTCGTAGTGTTTATTCTTTCATTATTTTTCATGAAATACGCATTTAGAAAACATCTGTTGCATAAGCCAGAGAATATAGACGAAGTTCTTGCGATGAACGAGTGGGACCAGATTAAAGATCCCGTGCTACTCAAAAAGTCCCTCGCGGTGCTCGCCTTTGTTATAATCTTGTTCTTCCTGCACTCTGCTCTGCACCTCGAGCCCTCGACGGTGGCGCTGCTCGGTGCTTCTATGCTCCTGCTTTTGAGCTTTGAGCATCCTGACAAGGCGCTCCACCAGGTGGAGTGGAGTGTATTGCTATTCTTTGCAGGGCTGTTCGTGATAGTAAAGGGTGTGGAGGAGGCTGGCTTAATAGAGAGGGTTGCGATATTCGCTGTTGAGTTGACAGGCGGGAACCTGATTGTTGCCATGTTTGTAATACTGTGGATTTCGGCCATAGCAAGTGCCATAATAGACAACATCCCATTCACGGCAACAATGGTACCACTGGTGCACAGCATGAGCTCGAGTCCAGAGCTGGCTTCGCAGATAGCCCAGCTTGACGGAAATCCACTGTGGTGGGCTCTTGCTCTGGGCGCCTGTCTTGGTGGAAATGGTACGCTGATTGGAGCCTCCGCAAATGTCGTTGTCGCTGGCATTAGCGAGCGAATGGGATATCCGATATCCTTCAAGGAGTTTCTGAAGTACGGCGCACCCATAACATTCCTGACTGTGCTGATCTCCGGGATACTTCTTTATATTAAAACCTTTATAATATAGGTGAGGAGGAAAATGAAGATACTCGCAGCGGTGAAGTTTTCAGACGAAAAGAATCCCGTGGTGGAGACAAGTGTAAACTTCGCATGCCATACCAAATCCTCTCTGCGCTTTCTTCATGTTGTGGACAGAACTCCACTTAAGCGAAGCTTTGTTAGGGAGATGCCAGAGAGTATGAAGGAGTACCTGGTGAAGAGGGGGGAGGAAATTCTAAGGAATGCGAAGAAGCAGGCTAAGAGGTGCGGAATTTCTGTGAGAACAATGCTCCTGGAAGGTAGCCCCGAGGAAATTATATTGAAGGAGGCTGAGAAGCACGACCTCTTGGTTATGCGCTCCAGGGTTTTCAGCCCATCGGAGAAGCTGGGCAGCGTTGCCGAGCAGGTGCTCTCAAGGGTTACAAAGCCGGTGATGCTGGTAAATGAGACGAAGGCTAACTTTGACGTGTGCCTGGTACCGGTTGACGGCTCAGACGAGTCCTTTAAATCCCTGTATGAGATAAAGAACAAAAGCAAAACATACAATTTCAAAAAGATTATTATCCTTTTGATTCACAGTAAGAGTAAGGAAGAGGTGGTTAAGGAGGAAGTGTCCAAGGATTCAAAGAAGGGGATCCTCTCTGGTACAGGCAAGCTTGACTTGTATGGACACCGCGTCATTATGGAGGCCGCAGAGAACATAGTTGAAAACGCTGCTCCAGAAGTGGTGTCAGAGGTTGTCCACATAACGCATGGCAATGTTGCAGATGCCATTTTAGATTACTCTACAAAGAAGCAGGTGGACATAATATTTATGGGTATGACGGGGAAAGGAAAAATCTCACGCTTTTTCATGGGCTCCGTCTCACGAAAGGTAGCGTCTTTCTCCAAGGTGCCTGTGGTTATCTTTCCAGAGCCGTACGTGCCATGATTAAAAAGAAAAGGTAGAGGATTTAGTCCTCCTCGTCATCCTCCTTCTTATCAGGGTCAAAGTCCAGGTATTCCTTCATCTCTCCCGGGAATATCTCTATTACCTCGTCGCCGCGCTTTAAATGGGTGTAAACCACCTCAAGATAATCCTCAAACTTCACCTTGTACTTCTCATGAAAGTCAGGTAAATCGCGGGGGAAGTTTATCCATCTGGGGTTCTCCACCTTAACCTCAACGGTCTCATTGATCTCCTGAATCAGGTTCTTCCTTTCATCGAAGTGACGACGTACCTCAAAGACAAGCACATCTCCCGGCTTAATGTCGTACTGGGTCTTCATGGTGAAGTTTATGTACATCTCGTCGTCGCTCTCTATGCGGTTTATCTCCCTGAGTGGCATTGCTTTCGCCTCCCTTAACTTTTTCTTACCAAAGTTAGCTAAACTATCTTAACCTGTTAAATTTTGGAGGCATGACAATGGCCGAGTTACCCACTGTACCCTATCATCCTACACCTCATGACAAAGCTAGGGAACTTCTATCCCTGGCGGAACTCAGCGAGGGCGAGGTTCTCTTTGACCTGGGCTGCGGCAAAGGAAATATACTCATAGTTGGCGCCGAGGAGTTCGGAGCGCGATGCGTTGGAATAGAGAAGGATGCAGAGCTGGTGAGGGAAGCGCGGGAAGAGGTTAAGAGACGTGGGCTTGAGGACAGGGTGGAGATAATCCACGGGGATATCTTTGCTCCCGAGTTCTGGGCGCACTTAGGCGGCGAAGGCAGCGCAGTTGTGCGCAACGCAGACGTCGTGGCAATATACCTCAACTTCGACATGCACGAAGTGCTAAAGCCCATGCTTGAGAAGGAGCTACGCGATGGCACTCGCGTGGCGAGCTTTGAGTTCTTTGTGCGCGGCTGGAAGGTTTATAAAGAAAAGCCAATGATGTTTGTTTTTAAGAAGGGGGATGGATTTTAAGATTCCAGAGGAAGCACAGGAAATTGAGGCAGAGTAATAGAAAACATTTTATACTATGATATACAATAATAAATCTGCGGGCTCGGTAAGAGCTCGGCGACGCTGCTTCGGCAGCAACGCCGGCACAGGCCTCCTCCTTGAGGAGAGTCTTGTGTGAGAGGAAGGCTGGTCTGCCTCTTTGAGGCAAGAGAGCCAGACTCTCGGCCTTGCCGAGCCCGCTCTCATTTTTATGCTGATTTTCTTCTGTGCAATTCCTCCGCCAGCATGGGCAAAAACACACCTATGTCGGTGACCACGCCCAATGCTTGAGCGGTACCTCGGTCGGTGAGCTTTGTTACCGTCGCAGGGTTTATGTCCACGCATATCGTTTTGACGCTGCTGGGCAATATGTTGCCCACAGCTATGCTGTGCAGCATTGTGCACATCATAAGCACCAAGCCTACGCCTCGAAGATGCCTCCGCATCTCGCGCTGAGCTTCAAGCACATCTGTAATCACCTCAGGTAAGGGTCCGTCGTCGCGTATGGAGCCAGCGAGCACATAGGGTATGCCGCGACGAATCACCTCGTACATTATTCCAGCTTTAAGCTTACCCTGCTTAACAAGTTCCGCTATGCCTCCAGCCTTCATAACCTCATTTATCGCGTAGAGGTGGTGGCGGTGACCGCCTTCAGCAGGCCTCCCTGTCTTAATGTTTACTCCCAGAGAGGTGCCGAAGAGCTGGGCTTCGATGTCATGCACCGCTAAGGCGTTGCCCGCATAGAGCACGTCTATGTAGCCCTCGCGTATCATCCTTGCCAAAGCTGGCGCTGCACTCGTATGAACTACCGCAGGCCCGACGACAGCCAAAACCTTCTTGCCCGAGCGCTTCACCTCGAGTATTGCCTCGGCGATCTGCCTGATCAATGGCTCCGCAGGCTTTTCACTGCTCACGCGGCTGCGCATGAACTCAAACACAGAGAAGCCCCGTGGCCTCTCAGGAGGCTCAATGCGAATTCCGCTCTGCCCTACAACGACGAGGTCCCCCTTCTTAATCTCGCCTATGGGCTTGCAGTAAGCGCGCTTCTTCTCAGGTTCGACTACAATTGCTGTGTCCATCTCAATGTCCTCTACCTCAACCCACTCACCGTCAAGGAGCACGTAGGTGGGGTGGTTGGTGGTGGAGTAAAAGCCATCGGGAAGAGTCCTGTCTTTTGGCGCGGGCTTTAACCTCAACTCCTCAACTTCAGGAACTCTCGCTCCAACCTTTCGCAGCTCCCCCAGAATTTCATCAAGTTGCTCCCTTGTCTTCGCCTTTACCAGTATTCTGGCATAGCTGGGGTCGGTTTTATGCTTTCCTATGTCGAACTGGAGCACCTCAAAGTCGCCGCCCATGTCCATTATGGTGTCAAAAACCTTTGGGAGAATGAAAGAGTCAATTATATGCCCTTTAAGCTCAATCTCTCGCACTGCCATCATACTACCACGCAGAGGAGTATATATACCAGACTATTAATAACTTTTCTCCATGCGTGCCCTCATCAACCTGAAGCTTACCATGGAAAGTGGCCAGCCCCCCGAGTTTCTTTGGAATAAGGATGGCGAAAGATACTGGCGAGAGCTTGGCGATGGTAGTTGTTGCTACCTGTGGCAGCGGGATGAGGAGCTATTATACCAGGGTTGCACAGAGAGTTATGTACGTGAGTTTCTCAGGCTGGATGACAACCTTGAGGAGATTTACGCGGTTATCTCAGCCGAAGACGAAGTTATGACGCGAGCTATTGAGCGTTTCCGCGGGTTAAGAATAACAAAGAATGACCCGTGGGAGACCCTCGTAGCCTTCATCTGCTCCATAAACAACAACATCCCGCGAATAAGGAGGAATGTGCAGTGCCTTCTCAGCGGGGGCTGTGTATTGCCTCCGGAGCAGCTTGCCGCAGCAGACTTGACCAGAGCGAAGCTGGGTTTCAGGGAGAGTTACCTTAAAGCCACCGCAGAGAGAGTCGCTAACATGGACTTCGAAGCTCTCGGAAAGCTGAACTACACCGAAGCTAAGCAGGAGCTTATGAAGCTCCAGGGCGTTGGGGAGAAGGTTGCTGACTGCGTGCTCCTCTTTGGCTTCGGTTACCTCGAGGCTTTCCCTGTGGATGTGTGGATAGCCCGTGCTATGCGTGCATATTATGGCATCGATAAAATTAAGGAGATGCGCCGCTTTGCCCGCGAAAGGTGGCACCCCTACGAGGGCTACGCCCAGCAGTACCTCTACATGCTGGTGAGGGAGGAGAAGCCGTGAGGGTGGGATGATGTTTTTGACGATTTGGAATAAAAATTGGTAGCCCTAAACAAATTTTATTAATCAAGGTTCCTATTTTTATACTTAGAAATATGAAAAATCTTATCCCTCAAATCCTCAAGATCAAAACAGATTACAGTTTTACCATTAAAATCCTCAATTCTTTCTGAAAAGCTCTTGGCAAACACTGCATACACCTCTTCTCTCGATTTGTTATGCCACCGCACATGCTTTGCTTTTTCGGCAAGCTGAGCAACAATCTTCTTGCAATTCACATTTTCTTTCCACTTACACTCGGCGAAAAGAATTTTCCTCGCATCTTCATTCAGAGCAACGATATCTATTTCTTTATCTTTATGCCACCATCTCCTAACCTCTGTAAAAGAAAACTCTTCAAACAAAACCTTCGACTTTATAAGCTCATAAATTAGTCTTTCAAACATCTCTCCATAGTACTGGTTTAGCTTGCTAGATATCCTGTGAAAAACCTCTTCAACCAAACCTATCTCCAAGTCTGAAAGGTTGGGATAAACGAATCTGAACCAGAATCTGAAGAAAGGATCTTTTATCGTATATATTCCCCTCTTCCTCTTTCCAAGAGGAAGAATATAATCTACTATGTGGAGATCCTCCATAACCGAAAGATATTTTGAAATATTTCCCTTATCCATACCCGTTGCAGAAGAAATCTCGCCGTGAGTGCAGTACCCCATTGAAATGTACTTTAGTATAAGGGTATAAACCCTCGGCTCTCTAAACTCTTCCCTCATTATTACCATAGGTTCATTGTACAGTATCTCGCCCTTTTTGAGAATATTACGCCTAATATTTTCCTCAACTGTTAGATCAGAGTCCATTTTTGCTAGATAAAAAGGAGTTCCACCACATATGCTCCAAATTTTTATCAGATCCTCTAAAGAATAGTCAGGAAAGAACTCCCTGATGTGGGGAAATTCCAAAGGCTCAACCTTCCACTCAGCGGTTCTTCGCCCATATAGGGGGCTCCTGTAACCAAGCACCTCAGTTTCCATCATTCCAATACTTGACCCACATAGAATTAGGAAGATTTTTGTATTAGCTATCAGCTCATCCCAAATTTTCTGGAACACTGAGACTATTCCCGGGGAGAGCTCAATCAGGTAGGGAAACTCGTCAAGAGCAATTATTATTCTCTTATCCCCTACTTCTTCGACGAGATATCTCATCAGTTCGAAAAAAGATATTGTCTCCAGCCTCAGAAAATATCTTCTTCCTGTAAGTTCGTAAAATTTCCTCTTCATCTCCCCGATATTTTCTTCAACGCTGTCCTTTGTGCACAGGATATAGGATCCTTCTTTGTTTCTCATGAATCTCTTTATCAACTCAGTTTTTCCAACCCTTCTCTTCCCATAAAGGATAACAAGTTGAGGAGAATCTTCTCTGTACTTTTCCTCAAGAAATTCAAGTTCTCGCCGTCTGTCTACAAAAAGTTGTAGCATAAGTATAATACTTTACTTACAACTATTTAAAAGTGACTACAACCTCCCGCTCCTCAGAATACTGAGCAGGAGCACTGTGCCCAGAACGCTGGCGAACAGAAAGCCAAGGATGCCAAAGACCGGGTACCCCAGGAAGCTTGGTCCCTTATCTGTCTGCATTATAAGCGCCGAACCTACAACTATAGCTGAGGTTATAAGCGCGAAGGAGATGCGGTTGCTCATCACCTCAAGCTCGTATAACAGCTCGCTGAAGCCGCGGTGCTGCAGGGTGAGTTTGCCCTCCTCCGCGCGCCTCAGCACCGCCTCGGTAGCCGTGGGAATCCTCCTCAGCGCCTGTGCCAGAGATGAAAGCTCGCGAAGGAAATCTTTCGCAAGGCGGCGTGGAGCCAGGCGCTGGCGTATCATCTCCTTTACGAAGGGCTTGGCGGCAATGGTGAAGTTAAACTCAGGGTAGAGTGTTCTGGCAACGCCCTCTATTGTAACCATGCTTTTGATTAAGAAGGCAAAGTTGGGGGGCATCATTACGCGGTGTTTCAGCGCAATCTCCAGCATCTCATTGAGCAGGGAAGCGACGTTCACCTGGCTAAGCTTGGTGTCGTAGTACTCAAGGATTAAGTCTTCAATATCACTGCGGAACTCACTTAAATCGCTCTCCGGTGTTACTATCCCTATGCGTAGAAGCTGCTCCACAACGCGCTCAACATCTTTATCAACCAGCGCTATCGCTAGTTCAGCCAGCTTGTCCCGCAGCTCGCTCTCTATGCGCGCCACCATTCCAAAGTCCACCATGGCTATGCGCTCGCCCTCTAGCACCAGCAGGTTGCCCGGGTGAGGGTCTGCCTGGAAAAGCCCATCCACAAAAAACTGCTTCATAAACGCCTGGGCGAGCCTTTCAGCGAGCAGCTCGAGGTCGTAGCCTCTGTTTCTGAGCTCCTCAACTCTGCTTATCTTCACCCCCTCAATATACTCCATGCATAGCACCCGCTTTGTGGTGTACTCCCAGTAAATCTCTGGTATCTTTATGTAGTCTATGTCAGAGAAGTTCTTTGCAAAGCGCTCCGCATTTCTCCCTTCCCGCATGAAGTCCAGCTCACGGCGAATAGTCTTGGCAAACTCATTGACTATGCCAACGAGGTTGTAGCGCCTTGCCTCGCGCACACGAGCTTCAACCAGCGATGCAAGCTGGTACAGCAAGGAGATGTCTGACTCGATGGTCTTTGCTATATTCGGGCGCTGGACTTTCACAACGACGCTCTCCCCACTCTTGAGCTTCGCCCTGTGAACCTGCGCCAGTGAGGCGCTGGCTATGGGCTTGCGCTCAAAGTAAGCAAAAACCTCCTCTAAGCTCTTACCAAGCTCCTGCTCCACTAAACCCTTTACCTCGGCAAAGCTTAACGGCAGCGCTTCATCCTGAAGCTTGCTCAGCTCGTCGATATACTCCTTGGGTATCAAGTCTGGGCGAGTGCTCAGAATCTGCCCCAGCTTTATGTAGGTGGCGCCCAGCTCCTCCAGTATAAGGCGCACCTTCTCAGGCGTTGTAAGCCCTTCTATCTCCTCCGGAAAGAGCCGCCTTTTGAAGGGTATGTAGGAGTAGAGACCAGCGCGTTTTAGTACAATATCGAAGCCATACTTGCTAACAACGCTTACTATCTCACGCAGCCTGGCTACGTTGCCTATACCGCGTTTTCTGTATAGCATACTACTTCTCGCCAGCCAGCTTGGCAATGGTGCGCTCGAGCTTCTCTATCTTCTTGCTCAGCTTTTCCACGTCCTTCTTGGAGGCAACGCCTGTCTTAGCTAAAGCCTTCTCAACCTCCTCCGCGACTCTCTTCTGAAGCTCCTTCTTCTGCTTCTCCCGCTCAGCGAGAAGCTCTCTCACGAGGGACTTGCCCCCCTCCCTGCTCAGCTCCCCCTTCCTCTCAAGCTCCGCCACAAACTCGCGGAGTTTCTCCTCTGTTATGGCAGCAAGACCTATTCCCAGAAGCAGAGCCTTCTTTATCAAATCCTTCACACCAAATCCCTCCTAGTGTAATATGGGCGTGGAGGGATAAAAAAGTTTGTTATGATAGGAACTTCGTTACCCTATCGCCTATCGGCGAGACCTCCTGCTACTTTAGATTCAAGTTTGAATGTCAGGAAATCAAACAGTAGTGGTTCACCCCGTTTATCTTAACTCTTCGCAGGTACCTGTAGAGCATGTGGTAGTAGATGAACATCTTTATGTGCCCTTCGTTGACTTTATACCCTCTCTCCGCCAGCCTCTTTGCTATTGTGCGCCCATCCACCACTTCACCAGGCTTAATGACCTCTAAAATCGCCCTAACCTTATTCGCGGTGTTCCCGAACTTCCTCACCTTTCATCACCTCCTTCAGGTATAAGTCGAGGGCTATCCCGAGTGCGATGCTTGCCCCGGCGAAGAGCGCAGTTATGATTATGTCCATTCTCATCACCTTTTGATAAAATATAGTAATACCCATAATATTTATTATTTTTTCAGCAATAATATATGTTTTAATATTAATTGATGTTTAATTTACCGATTTAATGTTCACAAAAGTTTATATTCGTGTATTTCCGTAAAACAGACCAATACCTCTTTTGGCGCTTTGGCCCACATCTACGAAATACAAAAATCCATGGCAGTTATGTTTCAAAAAGTTTCCCTGTGGTCATTTCCATAATATACGTTATATTTATTGGCATTTGTTCAAATCATGGTAATCAATGCATCATTACACAGTTACTTTGCCAAAATCGTAGGTATTTTGGCTACTTCGTTTCAGGTACTTCGTCACCCTCACTTCGTTCGGGTAACTTCGTCACACCGCAACTTCGTTGCGGGTAACTTCGTCACCCTATCGCTTCGCGAGACGGGTAACTTCGTCACACCGGAAGCTTCGCTTCCGGGTAACTCCGTCACCCTATCGTGCTTCGCACGAAACGGGTAACCCCAGTAAAAAATTTATTCCCTGCCAGCCTGGTTATACTATGGACATCGTTGCGATAGGGCATGCCAGCGTCGACTTGGTTAGGATCTCCGGCGAGGAGAAGAATCAGCTTGGTGGAGCAGCGGTTTATTCAGCGCTTGCAGCTAAAATCTTTTCTCACGCTGGCGTGGTAACCCGCGTTGGTATCGACTTTCCCGGTGAGTTTTTTTCCCTGCTCAAAAAGGCAGGAGTAGACACCTCTGGAATAAAACAGGTTCAGGGAAAAAGCACTAGCTTTGAGATTGAGTATGACGATAATGGGCAGGCGCACTACAAAAGCTACAATCTCGGAGTGGGCATACACATTCGCCCCAAGGACATACCAAGGAGCTACCTCACCGCCAAGGCATTTCACATCGCTCCTATGGCTGCGAGCAAACAGCACTCGTTTGTCAGCTACCTCAGGGAGCACACCTACAGCTTAATTTCCCTCAACACCCATGTGGCATACTTCCAGAGGTATAAAAAAGAGCTTCTCGACCTCATAGGCGAGGTGGATATATTTACGATAAACGACGACGAAGCTATGCGCTTAACCGGCACGAGAAGTCTTGAACACGCGATAAACGCCCTGAAAAAGCTAAAGCACAGCATTATCGTCGTGACGATGGGGGTTTACGGCAGTATAATACTCGAGCACGGAGAGGTCAGCTTCTCGCCTTCGGTGATTCAGCGGCGCATAGTGGATTTAACTGGCTGCGGCGATGCCTTTGCTGGCTCATTTCTGGCGAGCTACCTCAAGACGGAGAACGCCGTGAAGGCTGCAAACATTGCAAATAGCGTCGCTGCGATAAACGCCAGCGACTGGAATTTCAGGGCACTCGCCAGGCTCTCCTTCCCAAGCTTAGAGGCATTTCAGGAGTTCGTCGTGGCAAGGCAGCGCAGGCTGAGCAAAAATCAGCGCAGCCTGGAGCACTTTATGGTATAGTTAACCGTAACCTTTGTTACGGGTGACGAAGCTATTCTATCCGCTTTGCCGCTATGTAGCACTGTCCCAAGGCGATGCCTCCATCTCCAGGCGGGACTACGCGATGCTGTACAAGCGTAAATCCTTCTCTCTCCACCACCTTCTTTATCCTTCTCACAATCGCTTCATTGTAGGCAACGCCTCCGGTGACGCCAATCTTCTCCACACCATGCCGCTCAGCAGCAGCCACAGCAAGCATGGCAATACCCTCAGCGAGCGCTGCTTGAGCGCTTGCGGCTATATCCTCCCGTCGTTCGCCTTCACGCAGGTACTCTAGGGTTTTCGAGATTATGCAAGAGGTATCGAGAACTTCGGAGCCACTTTCTCTCTTTATCTCAACGGGCATTTCCAGCTTTGCCCTGCCATTCAATGCAAACGCCTCCAGCTTAATCGCCGGCTCACCCTCAAAGGTTCTCTTTCTGCAAACCCCGAGAAGTGCAGCTATTGCATCAAGCACCCTGCCCATGCTCGAGGTCTCCACAATGTTAAAGCCCCGCTCAAGCTGTCTCACAACAGTATTAGCCTCGCCCTCGCGCATCCCCAGGCTTGAAAGAAGCTCGACAAGTTCCTCTCCAGAGTAGCTGGGGTGTAGCAAACCGGCAAGCATACGCAGGGGATAGCGAGTTGCCAGGTCTCCGCCTGGAGCAGGATTGTACTCCAGATGTGCCTCCCTGGAAAATTCATATCTTGAGCAGTAGAGCACCTCACCCCCCCAGGCTCTACCATCTTCGCCATAACCAAAGCCGTCTATAGCGATGCCCACAAGCTCCTCCTCGCCACTCTCAGCCATAAGCGCAGCGATGTGCGCATGGTGATGCTGCACCTGCATTATCTCGCAACCATAGAGCGAGGCGAGCTCCTCCGCAAGCTTAGAGGTGGCAAACTCCGGGTGAAGGTCGCGGGCTATGCAGGCAAGCTCCTCAACACGGTTAAGCTCCATAAGAGTGGAGCACGCCTGCCTGAGGAACTCAAGCGTTGGGAGCTTCTTTGTATCGCCGATGTACTGGGTAAGAAAGGCACGTTTACCGGAGAGCACGCACCCAGCGACGTTCTCCTCGGCGCCGAGAGCGAGAATTGCACTTCCAAATTCTACATTAAGTTCTATGGGCAGAGGAATATATCCTCTGGAGCGGCGCAGGAAAGCTGTGCTACCCGCCACTAGCCTGACCACGCTGTCGTCAATGCGATTGCGAATCCTGCGATTGTGCACCAGAGAGTAATCCTGGTAGCCCAGACGGAGAACGTCCTTGCGGGTAATCGCCATAGGCTCGCCCGGCACATTTGCGGAAGTCATAATAAAAGCTGGCTCCTTCGAATAGTGGAAGAGAAGGTGATGCACACCCGTGTATGGTAGCATTATCCCCACGTTTCTAAGCCCTGGTGCCACCAGGGGAGAAAGAGGCGAATCCTCACGCCTGCGCAGGAGTACTATTGGGCGCTGGGCGCTGAGAAGGAGCTTCTCCTCCGCCTCGCTAATGTGGGCAAATAGCCTCGCCGCCTCCATATCGCGTGCCATTATCGCAAAGGGCTTCTCAGGTCTGCGCGAAGTTCTGCGGAGCCTCTCTATCGGCTCGTCTTCCGTAACCTTCGCCGCAAGATGGGTGCCCCCCAAGCCCATTATCGCCACTATATACCCTTCGTCAAGAAGCCTGGCAGCCTCACGTATGGCATCGCTAACCTCAACCCTGTTCTCACCATTATAAAGCTCATAGCTGGGACCACATTTCGGGCAGGCTATGGGTTCAGCATGAAAACGCCTGTCTTCTGGATTCCTGTATTCCTGGGCGCAAGCATCGCACATGCTAAAGTCCCGCATCGTCGTGTTCTCCCTGTCGTAGGGCAGAGCTTCAATAATCGCAAACCTGGGACCGCAGTCTGTGCACACTGTGAAGGGGTACATGTAGCGCCTATCGCTGGGGTCGAACATCTCCCTCAAGCAAGCGTCGCAAATCGCAACATCCGGCGGTATTACGGAGCCCTCGCCACCCTCCTGCGAGCTTTCAAGCACCAGAAAGTCCTCGTAGTGCTCCTCTTCGCTCACGGGCAGTTCCTCTATAGAATGAATTTCAGCCAGGGGTGGAAGCTCCTCTCTAAGGTGATCGATAAAGCGCACCACATTGCCAACCGCAAGAATCTCAACACTGTTTCCACGGTTGCGAACATAGCCACGGATTCCAAGGCGCTTGGCAATGCGGTAGACGAAGGGTCTGAAGCCCACGCCCTGCACAACACCACGGATAAGAAGGCGCTTTTTCATTGGTAAAAGTATTGGCGGCAATACTTAAAGGCTTTGCCTTTATTTTTCCTGCTTCCTGCCTTTCATAAAGGCATAGGTGTAGAAGATTCGCTCCAGCGCTGTGGAGTGGGAAAGCAATGCAACAAGCACCAACGCGTAATATAGTGCACGTTCTGCTTCCACAAAGCCTGCAAGGCTAGCGGCAAGGGCGACGATAATTATTATAAGCCTCTCGGCGCGCTCCCCTAAACCAACATCGCAGCGCGGAATGAAGAGCTCCGCCCTTGCACGAGTATAGCTCACCATGAAGCTGCCGAGAAGCGCGAGGAAGGCGAGCAGGTAGTGGCTCTCGAGATACAGCGCAATACCAATTATAACCGCAGCATCTGCATACCTGTCCAGGGTAGCGTCGAGAAAGGCCCCGAAGTCGCTAACGCGTTGCGTTAACCTTGCAACAGCGCCGTCGATGGCATCGAAGAAGCCTGTGAGCAGCAGAAGTACAAAGGCAAGGTCGAGACGCTTGGCTCCAAGGGCAAAGGCAGTGGCAACGCTTGCAAGCAAACCAAAGATGGTTAGAAGATTGGGCGCTATGCCAAGCGCTGCGAATAGCCTGGCGATTGGTACGATGAAGATATTTGCAGTGCTTCTGAAACGGGCGCTCAGCATGCTTGGATTTAAAACCTTTACTCGTTAAAATACTTATCGCGGATATGAAGGTGCTCATAGTTACGGGGAAGCTCGCAGCAGAGCGTGCTCTCGCAATAGCCAATCGCTTCTCCGCAAAGGTGCACATAACCAGCGAGGAGGTGGCCAGCCTTTTAACCCCAAGAAAGATTGCAAAGAGCTTGGGCAGGGTTCGCGACGCAGAGATGGTCCTTGTACCCGGCTTGATTAAGGGAGACGTCGCTGAGGTAGCTCGCGTAACCGGTGTACCCGTGTATAAAGGCACCCGTGACATCGCTGATTTGGAGATTCTCCTTAAAAATCTGGATAATATTGAACTCTCCACCACCACTCCAGCGGATGCCCTGCTTGAAGACATGGTGATAGCTCAAGCGCTGCGCGAGCTCAAGCGCGTCGATTCCGCGAAGGTAAAAGAGAAGCTGCTCAAACGCAGGAGGAACATGCTAATAGGCAACCTCGCGGTTGGGAGAGACTTTCCAATGCGAGTGCTGGCTGAGATTGTGGGGATAGAGCATCTGAGCGATGATGAGATTCTCAGGCGGGCGAACTACTTCAAGCGCAGCGGCGCTGACATAATAGACCTAGGGATAATGGAGTCCTCGCCCCAGCGCGTCGCAGAGGTTATAGAGCTTTTAAAGCCTCTGGAAGTGCCCCTCTCCATTGATACCATGGAGGAGAGGAACATCGCCTCCGCCATAGATGCTGGGGCTGATCTCATTCTGAGCTTTGATCACGAGCTTTTGAAGGAGTTCTCTGGCATAGAAACGCCGAGCGTTATAATCCCCCGTCGAGGAGGCGAGGTTCCCAGGCGGGCAGAGCAACGGGTAAAGCTCCTGGAGGAGAACATAGCTTTAGCAAAGGAGCAGGGATTTAAAAAGATTATAGCCGACCCTCTGCTATCTCCTCTCAACTTCGGCTTCACCGAGAGCGTGGAAGCGTATCGCCGTTTTGGGGAGCGCCACCCTGAGCGGGTGATGCTCTTCGGCCTGGGCAATGTGAGCGAACTCTTAGATGCGGACTCCACGGGCGTAAATGCTGTCCTCGCGGGCATAGCCAGCGAGGTGGGGGCGAGCATCCTCTTCACCCCTGAGGCAAGTGCTAAAACTAAGGGGAGCGTGCGCGAGCTGAGCGTAGCTGCGAAAATGATGTTCCTTGCTAAGCAACGTGGAGCGATGCCCAAGGATCTGGGGCTCAGCTTGCTCGTGTGCAAAGAGAAGCGAATAAGGCGGGAGCCTCTGCCGGAGGAGGTAAAACGAGCTAAGGCGGTAAAGGCTGAGCAAAGCGCCTCGCATGCATGGGATTCAAAGGGTTACTTCAAGATATACGTGGACGACGCGATGATTTACTGTGCCCATTTCAGGGACGGGAAGCTCAACCATGTTGTGACTGGAGAAAGCGCAAAAGACATAGGCGACACACTGCTGCGCCTGGGTTTAATAGGCGAGCTTTCCCATGCTCTGTACTTGGGCCGCGAACTTCAGCGCGCCGAGGATGCCCTTCGCTTTGGGAAGAGTTATGTTCAGCGGTGAGTTAAAAATTGTTACCGTTGAGACTGCTCGACCTATTTGCGGTTTTATAATGTGAGAGAGGTAGGATCCCGTGCCCAGGGTAAAGATTACCGACACAACCTTTCGCGATGCGCATCAGAGTTTGGCCGCGACGCGCATGCGGATGCGCCACATGCTGCCCATTATTGAGAAGATGGATGAGGTTGGCTTCTTCTCCATGGAGGTATGGGGCGGAGCCACCTTCGATTCGTGCATCCGCTATCTCAACGAGGACCCATGGGAACGCATCCGCACCTTCAAGAAGCATATGAAGAACACCCCCACGCAGATGCTCCTCCGCGGGCAAAATCTCGTAGGCTACAAGCACTACAGCGACGATATAGTTGAGAAGTTTGTTGAGAAAGCTTACGAGAACGGCGTGGATATATTCCGAATATTCGACGCCCTCAACGATATCCGTAACATGGAGTTTGCAATACGCGTCGCCAAGCGTCTGGGTGCGCACGTTCAGGGTACAATATGTTACACAATTTCGCCCGTGCATACCATTGAGAGCTACGTGGAGCTTGCGAAGAAGTTGGAGGAGCTTGAGTGCGACTCGCTGTGTATAAAGGATATGGCGGGGCTCATCTCTCCACAGGCAGCGCGCGACCTCGTTACGGCATTGAAAAAGGAGATTTCCATACCTATAAACCTGCACTCTCACTGCACCTCTGGCATGGCGCCCATCGCCTACTTCGCTGCCATCGAAGCGGGTGTGGATATAATTGACACCGCAATGTCCCCCTTTGCATGGGGCACTTCACAGCCACCCACGGAGAGCATGGTGGCTGCACTTAAAGGTACGCCCTACGACACCGGCATTGATTTAGAGGCTTTTGCTGAAATAACACCCTTCTTCAAGGAAGTGCGAAGGCGATACGATGCTATTATTGAGGACATCTCAGAGATGGTCGATGTCAACGTGCTGCTCTACCAGATTCCCGGGGGGATGATGTCTAACTTAATTGCCCAGCTCAAAGAGCAGAACGCCCTGGATAAGCTTCCCGAGGTTCTTGAAGAGGTACCACGGGTGCGAAAAGACCTGGGCTACCCGCCTCTGGTCACGCCCACGTCGCAGATCGTCGGTACTCAGGCGGTTATGAATGTCCTAGTTGGAGAGCGCTACAAGGTGGTGCCAAAAGAGGTTAAGGATTACGTTCGTGGCCTATACGGCAAGCCCCCCGCGCCCATAGACGAGGAGGTTAAGGCGAAGATAATAGGTGACGAGGAGGTTATAACCTGCCGCCCCGCAGATTTGCTCCCGCCTCAACTACATCAGCTTAAAGAAGAGGCGGAGAAGCTGGGGATAATTAAAAAGGAGGAAGATCTGCTAACCTATGCCCTATACCCGGCGATAGCGGTGAAGTTCCTCAAAGGCGAGTTACGCGAGGAGCCGCTACCAAAGAAGCGCGAGGCTGAGGCAAAGGAAGAGAAAGGTATCCCCACGGAGTACGTAGTCGAAGTTGATGGCGAAGAGTTCAGTGTTCGCATTAAACCAGTGGGTGGTTTCATAGAGATTACCCAGGCAGCAGCGGAGCAGCAAAAGGCTGCACCGAAGGATGTGGAGGGCGGCATTAAGGCACCGATGCAGGGGATGATAGTGAAGATTAACGTAAAGAAGGGCGACAAGGTGAATAAGGGCGACGTCGTAGCTGTGCTCGAAGCCATGAAGATGCAGAATGACGTCATCGCGAGCCACGATGGCACCGTTGAGGAGATCTTCGTGGAGGAGGGGGCGAACGTCGCAGCAGGGGACGTTATAATGGCTGTGAGATGAGCTACTTAAAAAAGCCCACTATTTTTCGGAATTCGAAAGAAAAAGCATATATAAACAGCCAAATATAAGATATTATATATTCTAACGGGGCATAACAGGGGAGGGGGGAACTATCTTATTTTCATTTTTCCGGCGGTATGCAAAAGGATTTAATAGCTCCGTGTCTTACTCTTTTTAATGCTTGAGTTAACCTATGAGACCTTCGCGAGGAAGAGGGCGAAGCTAAGGGAGAAGATGATAAAGCTGCTCCACAGCGAAGAGTTGAGCAGGTACCGCGAACTGTGGCACAGCTTTGAGCCCGAGGCGAGGCAGAGCGTTATTGCCGCCGTCGATGGAAGCAGCAACTACAAGCGCTACAAGAGCCTACTGCTCTACGCGATAAACGCCGCGGTGGTGAGCTATGACAGCTCTCTCAAGGAGAGGGGATACGCTGATGTTGATTTCCTCACCCCTTACAAGTATCTCACTGAGAGGCTCGACCTTTACCGTGCAACCCTTGAGCTAAAGGCAGCCCTTGCGGTGGTGGAGGAGGTAGAGCTTCTACTTCTTGACGGCTCACTCCACAGCAGCTTAACTGCGCCGAAGCAGTGGTGGAGGTTTATGGAGAGGGAAAAGGTAGAGGGGGTACTTAAATACCTCCCTCTTCTGGAGGAGAGCGACGAGGTGAGGCTGATTTCAAAGGACATCGCGGATAAGCTAGGCGACGCCGAGGAGATTATGCTGCTGGAGTACCTGGAGTACCTTGTGGCGATTCAGAAGCTGATTGAGAGAGGCGTTGAGAAGGTGGTGGGAGTGGCCAAAACCTCGACGGATACCAGCTTTAACAAAGGGATTCCAGATATAGCGGTGTTTGAGGAAATCACAAGCGGCGAAGGCTACACCACGCCGAGAGACAAGATTATAAACATGCGCTACCCCATCTACGACCACTTTTTCAGGAGCCTTGTGTTTACCACCTTCTATGCCAGGCTTGAGAGGGGTAAGGGTATGCTCATGATTGAACTTCCCCGCGAGGTGGGAGAGGAGGAAATCAGAGAGCTGCTTTCAAAGCTGGCAAGCATAAGTGTGGACGGCTACCCATACCTGCTGAGAAAAGCCCACAAACGTGTGGTAATCTCAGCCAAGGACATGGAGAGGTTTGCCATCTCCCTTGGTATAAGCGAGAAAACAGGACGAGAGGTGCTAGCATGGTAGAAACCATCGGCGTTTGCATAGGCGAAGCTTCGCCGTCGCACATAACCTTCATTGCAAAGAAGATGCCAAGGCTGGGCGAGTACGTGGTGCTTGAGTTCGATAACCTGCGCGTTCTCGGCATGGTCGAAGCACTGACGCGAGGCAGCCCCAGCATCTCTGGCGATATCCTCTCGCCTGAGGTGGTCGAACGCATTCTGAGCTTCGAAAGTGGGGAGGAGCAGTACATAAAGGCGAGGGTTCGCCTTCTGGGTGAGATTTCTACTCTGAGTATGCCCAAGGTACCCCCTCCACCTGGAACTAAAGTTTACCGCGCCGATGCCGAGACTCTGAGAGACATCTTCGGGAAGGGAAATATAAAGTTAGGAAGGCTGATTTCCCATCCCGAGGTTGAGGTGTATGTGGATGCGAACAAGATGATAACTAGACACCTAGCCATTCTCGCAATTACTGGTGCAGGGAAGAGCAACACCGTCAGCGTTATCGTGGAGGGCATCCTCAGGCTCAATGGCATGCCAGTAATATTCGACATGCACTCTGAGTATGTAAATGCAGAATTTTCAGGCGGAGTAAAGCGCATTCTCCCGAAACTCAACCCTGTTTATCTCCTCTACAGCGAGCTTAAGCGGCTTGTGAATATAGATGAAAAGGCATACATCCAGGAGAGGTACCTGCGCGAGGCCTACAATCATGCGATGGAGCAGGTAAAAACCTCGCCAGCGAGCTTGATAGATGAGATGCTTTCATATCTAGAAGAGGTCTACTCCAGCGAAAGCGTTGCAACAAGCGAGAAGAACTCCATCTCTGGCGTTATTGGCAAGCTCATGGACTTCCGTGAGAAGTACGGCGATATCTTAGACGAGCATGCACCCGAGATTGTGGAGCTGTTTGAGCAGGGCAAAGCCAATGTCATAGACCTGGGCAGCGTCGACGAGGACTACGCAGACGTTATAGTGAGCCACGTACTCAGAAAGCTTCTTTACAAGCGAAAGCTCCGCGAGGTGCCGCCTGCGTTCTGCATTCTTGAGGAGGCGCACATCCTCGCCCCGGCGTACCGCCCCACTCTCTCGAAGTACTGGATCGACCGCATCGCTCGCGAAGGCAGAAAGTTCGGCATAGGTTTGTGCCTGGTGAGCCAGCGCCCAAAGAGTCTGGACCCGAACTCGCTGAGTCAGGCAAACAACGCCATAATTATGCGCCTCGTGGAGCCGAGCGATCAGCGACACGTGCAGCAGGCGAGTGAGCGTTTGAGCGATGACCTCTTAGCCCAGCTAAGCTCCTTAAACATAGGCGAGGCAGTGATGCTCGGCTTAATGACGCGCATTCCCGCGCTTGTGAAGATAGATAAGTTTGAGGGCAAGCTTTCTGGGGGCGACCCGGACATAATCGAAGAGTGGGAAATGAAAAGCAAGAGCAAAGAGGAAGAGGCTGAGCGAGCGAAGAGAGAGGTGGAAGAACTTTACTCAGGAATGGAGTAGCTACATCCTGACCATTTGCGCATGAGGCACGCCGCACACGCGGAGCACATTCTCCTTGTCTATTATACCCTCTTTTATTGCAATAGAAACCACACCTTCGCCGGCGAGATTCGCTATAGTCGCTTCCTTCAGGAATACCACAACCTGCTCCTCTGTAAATACCTCATCACCGTAGAACTCCTTCCTTATATCCAGAATTAACTCCCCCTCCTCGAATACCCTGCCACGAATATCCTCGTCGCACACAGCAACAAGAACTTCATTCTGCACCCGATATACCTTGACATAGTATTTCATTTCACCATGGCAGAGCAGCCTAACGTTTTACGCCAATCTTAAACACGTTTGAATCTACCAATTTTCGGCTCGTATATCTCTCCCTCATTGAGAAGCTCATTCAGGGCTTCTTCCAGCTTTTCTTCTGCAAGACCGCTCTCCTTGAGGAGAGTGATGTACTTAACACCATCGCCATCGTCAAGCTCCTCGATGAGGTGGAGCACCTTCAGCTTCGGCTCCTCCTTTTCCTCAAGCTCGACGGGTTCAGCTAACTCAGCACTTTCCACGCCTACAACCTCTTCCTCCACCACTGACTCCTCAAAGCTCTCCTTCACCTCACCTGCGCTACTCACCTCTTGCAAAGGCGCTTCCACGTGTGGCTGGAGCTTTTCTGCAATCGCTAACTCCAGCTCCCGCACCAACTCCCAGTTGGGGTCCTCAAGGACGTGCACCGTCTCCGCGAGAATATAAATCTCATCCTCATACTCCTTCACTTTGCCCACTACATCGACGGTATCGCCCACACTAACCTTTACCAGAGGGTCAACCTCGCGGAAGGCGCGCACAGCTATTGTAGCAGAAGCGTCGTCCAGGGTTATGCTGGAGTACTTGCCATCTTCGCTCACAAACTTGGCCACAACAACGCCCATGACGCGTACCCTCGATGCCTTAACGCCACGTTTAGTGACTATATAGTTGGGCTCAAAGCGTTCACTGCTGCGGTGGAAACTCGCCTCTACCACGTCTTTGATTCTAAGTTTTATCGCAGTGCCTCTTTCAATCATCTCCTACCCTCATGTGGTCTTAAAGTGGTCATACTTAGGCTCAAATATATCTCCCTGCTGGCGCAGCTTCTCTATGAGATCCTGTGCTGTGCCCTTGGGTATGCCCCTTTCCTCTGCCAAGCTGAGAATCTCAGAGCGCTTGGCAGTGCCGTACTCATCCTCAAGCTCTTTAATTATGCTGAGTATCTCCTTAATCTTATCCCTCTGCGACTTTGTGACGCCCACGTAAATCTTATCAATGTCCACCCTGCCAGTCTCCAAATCCAAACCAGCCTGTGCCAGCGATGTCTTCACCAGCGAAATTGCGCGGTGTGCATCCTCAGCTGTAACTACACTGCTCAACCTCACCCTTGCGCTCGCCTTGGCAAGCCTCACTATCGCCCACAATTGCCTCGCTGTAAGAGGTATAGGCACATCCTCACTGTGCTGCGCCGCCTCTCGCATCTCCACATAAAAATCTTCTATTGCCCGCCTCGCTTCTTCACTGAGTTCAGGAAATACATTCTGCCTCGCATAGGCGATGTACTTTTTAAGAAGCTCCGGTGGGAGAGGTGGCTTTATGCTCTCGGGCGAGGAAGCGGTATCAAGAATGTGCCTGGCTATATCCCGCGTCTTTGAAAGGTCGTCCCTGACGAAGAATATCAGGTCAAAGCGGGAAAGGATAGTAGGTGGGAGATTAACCTGCTCTGAGATTGGGCGGTATTCGTCGAAGCGCCCATATTTTGGGTTTGCCGCCGCCAGTATCGCACAGCGAGAGCGAAAAGTTGCAAGAATGCCTGCTTTTGCTATGCTTACACTCTGCTGCTCCATTGCCTCGTGCATCGCAGAGCGATCACTTGCCTCCATCTTATCAAACTCGTCTATACAGTTGTGGACTATTATGCCGTTGCACACAAAGTTGTGGTGCTCAGGCACGTATAGGTCGTACACGTAGCCCGAATACTCCACCTCCCTTATTTCAACTATCCTGTCCAGGAAGAAGTCCCTGGCGGTGAGGCTGGCTATCTTCAGCTTCATCTCGGGGCTGAGCACGTCCGAGAGCCTCTCCGCTATCTTCTCAAGCTGCTCTCTGGAAGGCAGGTATTTTCTGTTCATGTATGCATGGACGGTGCTCCAGATGCCCCTCTCAACAAGAATACTCTTCTTTACATCCCTCGCAACTTTTCTGCAGATCTCGGAAACCACCGCTACGGGGAGTTTGTCGCTGCAGGCGGAGACCACATGCCTTCTCTGCGGTACCTCCTTTGCTTTAACACTGTAGCCTCTAACAGCATTAATGAGAGCCTCAACATCACGCCTGCCGGTTATAACAATTTTTAAAACCCCTTTTCCTTTCACAAGCCTCGCATAGCAGTCGAAGCGCCTCAGAGCTAACATGAAGGCGAGAGCGCTTTCTTCATCATGGGTCAGCTGGAATTCGGCGTGTGCAACCTCATAACCTCCACTGCATTTTATAGAGATGCACCCGTCCGAGTCCAGGCAGCCCGCGATGAAGGCTTTGAGGCACTCATCTGAAAGCCTGAGGATGTTCTTCAGGCCATCTCCCGTGAGGTACTCACACAAGAAAGCTAGGAGGTTTGAGTTGCTGTACAGCACACTGTTTCTGCTCCGCACATCCCTGCCCCTTATTGTACTGCAGGTCTCCCTCCTGTAAACGCCCAGCTCTCTGTATGAAAAGCTCTCAAATGCTCTCTCAACCGCCTCAATCTGCTTACTGTTGACCTCCGCCTGGCATATTGCAACCCTTGAACGTCTGTCCGAGATACTGAAACACCCGTCACCGTACACAAAGCCGATGAAGTAGGCAAGCTCTGGTGTGATTTTTGATACTTTAAGCTTCTCTCCCGAACTTTTTCTACCGAAGGCGAGCTTTTTATTTCTCCACTCCTCGTATACCCCCAGTTCCCTCAGCACCCGCCTGAACACCCCCACCTTTATCTGACTCCTGCCAGAGAGGAAGTTCCTAGAGATGCGATGTTTCCTATTAAACTCCGCAAGAGTCGGGTACGACCTGAGCACAGCGCTTTTAAGCTCCTCCTTCTCCTCCCTGTCCAAGATTGCTATCCAGTCTTCCGGAATAATGTCCAGGATATATATATCTTCGCTGTTTTCTGGAAGCTTCAGAGGAGCCACCACATGCTCTCCCGGCGAGAATTTATCGGCGCGCTTCCACTCGAGGGTGTCACCGTCTATCAGCAGGTGTTCCGGGGTGAGCTTTATTTTAAATCCAGATTCAAACCGTATCTCAATGAGCTTTCCCCTGTACCTCTTCCTCCTGACCAGCGTACTCCTGCTTCCAACACTGCTGAGACTGCTCAGAGAAACTGTGGAGTACTCCACCGGTGAGATTCCAACCTCCTCACCGCCCGAAGCTGCGCTGAAGCTTCTGCTCTCATCAAAGGCATCCTCTATCTTTACAATCCGATTGTCCAGAATAACCCTTGAGTCGGGAGAGAGGCAGGCTATTCCACGGTCGGCGAGTACCAAGGCTCCTGCTTCCAGGCTCCACCCGCCGTCGCCAAACTCATCCTTTACTGCTGCGGCGGTTAAGCCTGCGCCGCTTGTGCCCTTACCGCTGGCATAAACACCCCGTGGCGCCAACTCCTTGGCCACGTACTGAAGTATCTCGCTCTTACCCGTAGCCGGCTCGCCCATGATTATTATGTGGGAATCACCGCGAATCCTCCCGCCATCTGGGAGCTCAACAGGCGGAGCTGAGAAGAGTTGATACATTATCGCCTCCTTAATCTCGTCGTAACCAAAGATGTGGGGAGCTATGCTTTTGCGAATCCTGTCATAAATTTCAGGGTCCTGGGATAGTTCTATAATCTTCTTTTCTTCCTCTTTTGAGATGTGCACCTCTTCAAACTCTATCTGCACAGGATTGAAGTTGTTCGCCTCGATGAAGATATCGAATACACGGGACTTCACATTACCTGTTTTTTTTCTCGCAGCACGGAGGATACCTATAACCTCAATTGAATCGCCGGGGGTTATTTTCCCCGTCAGGTCATCCTCCAGGAGCACAGTTATCTGCTTAGGGTGCTCTCCTCCGCGCAGGTCTTCCAGATTCTCCTGAATTAGTATCTTCTGAGCATCGACGAACCGTGAATTATCGACGTCCAGCTTGAAAGGTCCGCGCTTCTCGCAGCTTTCACACAGGTAGGGCTCCTTCAGCGAATCATCATTCTGAGGTATGTGCATTATGCTTCCGCAGCGCTGACATTCAAAAGCACCAACCACCAGCTTGGGGCGCACATCCGTAGCCTTCCTCACTATCCCATCGACGGCAATGAGCTTGCCCACATCAGCGCTGCGTATATCTCTGATAAGCAGCTTGCTGGTGGGGGGAAGATTGGTAAAGCGAAGGTTTAGTCTTATTGAAGAATAATCCACAGGTAGCTCTATCCTAGCAAGGGCGCGTTGCGCCGCAGAGATGGCGACGTCTGGATTATTAAGCACTTCATCCGCTAGCGTTATGTCGTAGTTATCCAGATCCTCAAAGTTAACAACTAGGCTTTTCTCCTCAGGGTAGCCGCGTACAACGCGGAGAATCTCCCGAGAGTAGTACGCCCTGAAAAACCTGTCGAACCTCTCCTCCAGGTCGGTAGCCTGAAAAACCTCCGGGGTATGCTCAACCTCCATCACAACACCCACTTCCCATTATACCTCTACCCTTTTAGCAACTTTCGATTACCCTACTTCTCTTGCCTGTGCTTCTCCTGCAGGTTGTGGAGTTTATATTAAAATGTGAGAATAAGACCCTTAGCCGAGAGCACTGGAAAAGTTAAAACTCCACAAGCACGCGGTAGGTGCGCTCCACATTATCCTTGTGAATTCTCCAGATGTCCTCTCCGCTCAGCCTGCCCTCTGCAAACAGCTGTTTAGTCACCTTAGGCACGCTTCTAGGCGAGACCACAGCCCCTGGGCGGGATGCATCGTCGATATAGTCTGACTCCATGAGGAACCTTGTCCCCTGCTCAATCGCCGCGAGTATATTCTTCTTAGTGGCTATAAGCGAGGGCATTATCCCAAGCTCCTTGCTTCTTTTAATCAGAGGTGGGGAGAAGTGCTTCACCACTCGCTCTCTTGGTAGCCTAGCCCTGTCAGCAAGCTCAGCTATTGTGAGTAAGCCAGCCTCGTCTATGCTTTCCGTGTGGAGCTGCACAGCACAATCAACATCACGAGCAAGTTCAAAGGCATAGCAGAGGAGAGCCTCGCACGCTTCGCGTATCTCTTTTGCCACTGGATAGTGGGGTCTGCCCACCTCGCCTATCGCAACAGCTTCACCCTCGCTTACATGCTTCGCAGCCAGCTCCAGCGCCTCTTCCGCTATCTGTCTGGCTTTTTCTATGCCACGATGCTCTGCCATGAAGTGGAATTCAGCCGGGTGTACACCCAGCACTGGGAAAGCGCGCACACCCAGCTCACTAACCTGCTCAGCCAGCTTAATGGTCTCCCTGTAAAGCTTGGCAAAATTATCTACGCTGACCCCGCTCAACCCCAAATCCTTGGTAAGCTTATTCACCAGGAATATATTCCTACCACCCTCACGCATAAACTTCTTAACCGCCTCCACACCCTCGCCGTTTCTTGGGTCAAGGTGCATATGGTTGTCTGTGATGGGAAACTCTTTTTTGAATGGCAAAACTTCTTTGCTGAGCACAGCCACCATTGACTACACCTTTTGCGGCGATGGTGAGCAGCTCCTCGAAGCTTCCTGGGTAACCTCCTCTATGCCCAGTCTCATGGTGCGCAGAATCTCTTCCAGATTTACCTCTGTCTCAACGCAGCCATCCTTGAGGAGGGGCACGCCCATGACAGCACAGCTCTTGCGGGAGATCTCGTGCATTCCCATGTTTAAGTCACTGTGACATGCTACACCAAGAGCCGCCTTAGGCTTTGTGGCCTTGATTATCCTCTTCACGAAACTTCCACCAGGCACTATGTAGAACTTATAGCCAAGGCGTTCTGCCTCTGATTTAAGATCCTTGATTATGCACAACCCACAGTCCTTGCAGCTTATGCCGGTTTTCGCATCCAGACGTGCAGGACAGCGTATATGGCGGATGCATTGGGGCACAACTAAGATACGCTCGCTGGGTGGCGTGCGCGCAAACTTCTCGCGGTTGAGATGGTTTCTTACCTCTATTCCAATGGCATCTACAAGCTTCTCACTCAACCCGAAGGCACGGGCCACCTTCTTGAACTGCAGGTAGAGGGCGTCCATGGTGAAGAGCAGCAGTCTCGGCAGGAGAAGCTTTTTCTTTTTAATCAGAAGCACGCCTAGGAGCAGGGATATAAGGAGCAAAGCAAACAAAGCCACAAGTGAATATACTGCCAGCCTCCCTACAATCTCATAAAAAGAAACCATAATCCCACCTCTCTAATGTTAGTATGAAGTGTTTAAATATTTTACCTGTGCTGTGGCTGCTACCGCAGCAACCTTTTTATCAAATATTTAACAATATTATATCGTGGCGGAAGAATTCTCTACCCGCGAGGGGGTTAAGTACATCCTGTTAATCTTAGCTCTAGCAGTGGTAATAGTGGTAGCCTCGCTTATGATGTCCTCCGGAAGGCTGGGATTGGGGGCTGGCGCAGGGGTAATACTTGCCACCTATGCCGCTGTTTACACAGTGGTAAGGAGTTTCAGAAAGAGATTTCTACCCAAATAGCCGAAATCCTAATTATCCACCAGTGACACGAAGATCTCGCCAAATAGCTCCTCCTGCCACACATTGATTTTCCGCTGGGAATCTAAATAAAGAAGACAGAGCAGGGTTTCAACCACAGCAAGGCGATTACTCCTGTCCTCTACGATGTCGAAGAAGTGGATAACCCCTGAGAGAGAGCAGAGGCGCTTGACCTTCTCGTATACCTTTGCAATCTTCTCCTTTATGCCCTCCTCGTCCACCTGAATCACGAGCTTGGGCTTCTCACGCGTGCGTGGAAAGTTGCGGCGAATCATCTCTTCACCAAGAGCGCGCTGCAGTGCCTCTACAAGCTCGAATAGCGTGGTCCTGCGCTCTTCTCTGCGACGCATAGGCACGGGTATCGCGGGTATGTCGTCCAGACGTTTTTCTATGTCCACCTCTTCCTCAAGGGGTTCAAAGTACTCCTCCTCTTCCTCAGTTTCTTCTCGCGGTAAGAGGGATTCGCTCTTCATGCGCAGCAGTATCGCCGCAGCTAAAATAGCACGACCGCTTAAGCGCAGGTTGAGTTTCTGCATGTGCTTAACCTTCTCAAGAAAGCGCTGCGCAATGTCAGCGATATCAATATCCCAGGGGTCCATCTCCTCGCTTATAACCAAATCAACAAGCATGTCAACGGGATGAATCTCCTCGTATAGCTCAGACTCTAACATCCTCCAGCTCCACCCCTATAACCTTAGAAACGCCATCCTCGTTGGTAACACCAAAAAGCTGGTCCGCCGCTACCATCATGTTGTCGCGCAGGCTTACGACTATGAACTGCGCCTCCTTCGAGGCTTCTTTAATCATCTCTGAAATCTTCTTAACGTTGTTGTCGTCCAGGAACATGTCTATCTCGTCGAGAATATAAAAGGGCGCGGGCTGGAAGCGCTGTATCGCAAAGAGGAAAGAAAGCGCGGTTAGGGTGCGCTCCCCGCCTGAGAGCAGCTCTATGTACTGCGGATTTTTGCCTGGAGGCTTAGCCTGAATTTGTAACCCGCCCTCCAGCGGGGCTTCCTCGTCGAGTATCAGCTCAGCCTCGCCGCCTTCGCTGAGGCGGTTGAAGATTCGCCTGAAGTTCATCGCAACGTTCTCAAAGACCTCCATGAACACCGCCAGCTTGCGCTGCTCTATCTCCTCCATCAGCCTGAGAATCGCCTCCCGCTCCTCCTCAAGCTTGCGGATGCGGAACTCCAGCTTGTCGTACTTCTCCTTAACCTCCTCATAGTCCTCGACAGCGCGCATGTTCACCGGCTCCAGCGAGCGGATCTCCGCCTCCATCTTTGCAATCTCCTTCTCAAGCTCCTCCGTCTCTATAGGCACGAGAAGCTCCACCTCAACGTCAGCGAACTCCTTTAGAGCTTCGCGCAGGCTCTCCTGCTTTGTCTGAAGCTTTGCCTGCTCTATCTTCGCCGCCTCCAGCTTCTTACTGAGCTTTGCTTCCAAACGCTGGAGTTCCTCAATTTTATGGGTAATAAGCTTAATAGCATGGGAGAATCTCTCCCGGCGCTGCTTCATCTCCTGAAGCTCGCGCTTAACCGCCTGCTCCCGCTCCTGCGCCTCTCTAAGCTCTCTCTCGGCAATGCGCAGCTCCTCGCTAAGCTTGTTCTTAACTTCGCGCGCATTACGCCTCGCCTTGAGAGCCTCAAGAAGAGTATGGCGCAGTGCATTAGCCTGCGTCTCAACAACCTCCTTCAACCTCGAGCGAAGGAAGCGCATCTCTCCGCGAAGTGCCTCAAGAGCGCGTTCCTCCTCCAGCATCGCCTCCTCCTTCGCTCGAATCTCCTTAAGCAGAGCCTCAGCCTCAGCGGTGCGCAGCTCCTCCTCCAGCAGGCGCTTCTCCTCAGTTAGCTTACTTACCTCTTCCCTTAACTTATGAAGCTCTGGCTCTAACTCTCCCCTTCTCCGCCTTATCTCGCTCAGATTAACCCTGCGCTCCCTCAGCTCCGCCTCTGCTCTAGCAAGCGATTGCGAGAGCTCCGCCTTCTCCGCCTCAAGCGTAGCTATCGTCGCACCCAAAAGCTCAACCCTCTTCTCAGCCTCCATCGCAGAGTGCTCAAGCTTATCCTTCAGCTCAAGCTTCGTCTCAAGCTCCGCCTCAAGCTTCTCGCGATGCTGCTGAAGCTCAGCCACCTCGCGCTCAAGCTTGGCAAGCTTGCTTCCCGAGATTTCCAGCTTGACTCTGCGCTGGTAGTATCCGCCTGTGATTCTTCCAGAAGCCTCGATGAGGTCGCCCTCAAGCGTGACCATGCGCACCTTGCCTATCTCTCGCCTGGCAAAGGTGAGATCCTCCACGACGACGGTATCTCCAAAAACATGAGAAAACGCTGGGTAAAAGCGGTCGTCGAAATCCACTAAATCGAGAGCAAAGCCGTAGCTCCGCGAGGCAAGCTCCTCTGCCTCTCGCGAAATTCGCCTTGGCTTAATCTTGTTCAACGGCAGGAAGGTTGCCCTCCCTATCTTATTCTCCTTCAGATATCGGATGCACTCCTCAGCCACAGCGTCGCTCTCAACAACGATGCTGCGCAGGCCTCTGCCTGCGGCAACCTCTATTGCGAGGGCAAACTTCTCATCAACGCTTGCAAGCTCTGCTATGGTGCCATAAATACCAGCAACCTTGCCTGAGTCGCGCAGCTTGAGCACCGCCTCCACTGCGGCGTCGCCGCTGCTGCGGCGCACCTCTTCTATTGCATGCTGCTTCGCCTTAAGCTGGGAAAGCTCATCGCGCTTGAACTCGAGCTCGCCAGCCACTTTAGCCAAGCTACTTTTAAGCTCCTGCACCTTCTCAGAAGCTTTAGCTGCACTTTCCCTCGCTCTGGTAAGCTCTTTCTCACTCTCTGCAAGCTCACCTTTGCTAAGCTCAAGCCGCGAGCTTACCTCTGAGTACTTCTCTTTCAACCTGGAGTGCTCTTCCTCCAGGCTTTTTAGCTGGGCGCTGCTCTCCTTCTCCCTATCGCTAAGGAGCGCCTCCTCCCGCTCTGCCTTTAGAAGCCTGTCCCTCGCCTCTTCTAAGCGCGCAGCAACCTCGCCAAGAAGCTCACGCTTTCCAGCACTGTGCTCGTCCAGGCTGCGAAGCTCAGCGTAAAGCTCCCTCACTTCTTCACGAAGCGTCGCAAGTTCCTCTTCAGCCTCTCTAGTCTCTTCCTCAAGCTCCGCAAGCCTCTTTGTTGCATCCACACGCTCCCGGTGCAGTGCAAGCAGGCTGCGCTTGGCCTCTTCCAGCTTCTGGCTGTGCTCCTGTATCTCCCGCTCCACAGTGGCGAGCTTCTCGCGAAGATAGTTTGCTCTGCTCCTAGCCTGCTCCACCCTGCGGAATATCTCGTAATGCTCGCTCTCCTCCTTCACTGCAATCTCACGGTTTATGCGCTCCATCTGCTCCTTCTTGACCTGCTTTTTAAGACTGAGGATCTCCATGTGCCTTGCTATGCGTTCCTGCTCTGCTTCGCCCTCGCTGAGCTGCTCCCCAAGCTCCTCCAGCCTCTCCTGAATCTCTAAATACTTGGAGTTGAGCACCAGCGCCTTGCTCCTCTTAACCTGCTTTGTAAGCTCCTCATAGCGCAGCGCCGCCTCCCTCTCGCGGGCGAGCTTCTCAAGCTGAGAGCTCACCTCATGGAAAACGTCCTTGGCACGGGTGAGGTTATCCTGCACCTTCTCCAGTTCACGCATAGCTTTATTCTTCTTCTCGTCGTACTCCGCTATGCCCGCGATTTCATCGATAATCTTCCGCCTCTCAACAGGATTCATCTCTATTATCCGCGTGATATCCCCCTGAAGGATTATGTTATGCCCGTCGGGGCGAATATTCGCCTGCCTGAGAATATCAAGAATCTCAGCCCTCGAGACGCGCTTCCCGTTGAGCCTGTAAACGCTGTTGCCGTTCACGTCGATGCTGCGGGTTATCTTCACCTCCCGCGTTGGCACTGGAAGCTCCCTGCCCGAGTTGTCGAAGTATA
>MTME02000098.1:32228-33624 GCA_002011115.2 Candidatus Pyrohabitans sp. JdFR-17 | reverse complement strand
GCAACGCGAATCGCAAGGGTGCATATAAACTGCCAGATAAACGCGACGAAGTTTGGCATCTTTTCTCTGATCCACAAAGCGGTGGTGGGACATCTCCCCCCCGAGACAGGAGTGCCCTTCTCAAAGGTTTACGAAGCTATTTTTAGAAAGTTGCGCCGTGAGAATAAGGTTCTGCTGGTGGTGCTGGACGACATGGACCACTTATTCTACGACCGCTACGCAAACGAGATACTCTACGACATACTGCGCGCCCATGAAGTTTTTCCGGGAGCCAAGACTGGGATATTCAGCATCGTTAGCAGCACCGAGTTTCTTTACAAGCTCGACGACCGCGTGCGCTCAATGTTCCGCCCGCAGGAGATATACTTCCCTCCCTACAGCGCAGGCGAGATGTACGACATACTTAAGCGCAGGGCTGAGCTGGGCTTCTTCGCAGGGGTTATAAGCGACGAGCTCGTGGAGAAAATTGCAACCTATGCGTATGAGCACGGGGATTTAAGGCTCGGTATAGAGCTTCTCAGAGTGAGTGCCCATATAGCAGAGTCCCACGCCTCGCGGAAGATTACAGAAGAGCATGTTGAGGAGGCGTATGCAAAGTCTCGTGTAGCCACGCTTCGCTCTCTGGTGGAGCCCCTGAAGAAGGAGGAGAAGCTGCTTCTGAAGCTTCTGTGCGAGGCGGAGCAGGGTATAACCTCCGGCAAGTTGTACGAGCGCTTTTCCAAAGCTTCCGGGCTGAGCTACACCAAGTTCTACCGCATTCTCACGAAGCTGGAGGAGCTTCGCCTGGTAGACACAAAGGTTGCGAGCGGCGATAAGCGCGGGCGAAGCAGGGAGATATTCCTGCGCCATCCACGGGAGGAGCTTTTGAAGGTGCTCTAATGAGGGTAGTGGTTCTGCGCCTGGGACACAGGCAGGAACGCGATAAGCGCGTGACCACCCATGTGGGCTTAGTGGCGAGAGCCTTTGGGGCGAGCGGGATGATACTCACCACACAGGATGAGAAGGTGGTGGAGAGTATACACAAGGTTGTGGAGAACTGGGGGGGCGATTTCTTCGTTGAGGTAGAGCAAGAGTGGCGCAGGCTCATCAAAGAGTGGAAGGGCATAACGGTGCACCTCACCATGTACGGTGAGCACGTCGATGACAGAATCGCTGAGATTCGCTCGTCGGGTAAGGACGTTCTTGTGGTGGTGGGCGCTGAAAAGGTGCCGGCAGAGGTCTTCAAGCTGGTGGACTACAACATAGCAATAGGGCACCAGCCCCACAGCGAGGTGGCAGCGCTTGCGGTATTCCTCGACAGGTACTTCTCTGGCAAAGAGCTTCACAGGGAGTTTCAAGGTAAGCTGAAGGTGGTGCCCTCACGGCGAGGGAAGCGCGTTGTCGAGCAGGTTTCCGG
>MTME02000098.1:0-32128 GCA_002011115.2 Candidatus Pyrohabitans sp. JdFR-17 | reverse complement strand
AGCTGAAGGTGGTGCCCTCACGGCGAGGGAAGCGCGTTGTCGAGCAGGTTTCCGGGTCTGCGGAGCAATAGGGGAACGAAGGGTGAGCGCCTTCTTATCGTGGGAGTGCACACCCGCCCTGCGGTAGCCTCGGCGAATCGCTCAGGCTACGGCGTCGCAAGCGCAGACTACTTCGGCGATATTGATTTAAAGAGGCTGGCGGATACTTCCCTCTCCATAGTTGAGCAGAAGCCGTACCGCTCCAACGGCAGACTGGCTGAGAACTACTCCGACGAGAAGCTTCTCGCTCTTGCGCGGCGCTTGGAAGGCGACAGGATAATTCTGACCTCCACGCTACCTCTGCGAAGCAGAAAGATCGCCGGAATCTCCGGCGTAAGGGCAAAGAAGCTTAAAGACAAGGCGTACCAGCTTAAAAAGGTGAAAAAGCTCAACATAGCACTGCCAAAGACAATGGTGGTTGAGAGCAGGGAAGAGGCGGTGCAGGCGGCGGAAGAGATTGGCTTTCCCGTGGTGGTTAAACCTGCGCTCGGCGCAGGAGGCGAGGGGGTTGTGCTGGCGCGCTCTCCGCATGAGATTCCAGAAATATACGAGCGCTCCTTGGTGCAGGAGTACATTCGAGGCAGGGCAATAAGCGTCTCAACCCTTTCTTACCGTAATGAGAGCGTAGCTATCTCCACCAGCGTTCAGATTCTTGGCTCTAGACTAGCGAAAGCCAGAGGTTTCAGATACTGCGGAAGCTTCGCTCCTTACTCAAACGATGAGCGCCTCTTAAGCATTGCCGAGGAGATTTCCTGCCTCTTTAACCTTCGTGGCTGGAACGGTATAGACTTTGTGGAGGCAAAGGGTGAGTACTACTTCATTGAACTCAACCCGCGCTTTCAAGGCACTCTCGACGTAGTGGAGCGTGCATACGGCTTGGCCATAGTAGATGCCCACCTTGCAGCTTGCGATGGCGAGCTACCCGAGCAGCGCCCTGAGGCTAGAGGTTTTGCCGCGAGGCTAACGCTTTTCGCTAGTGAGAGGTGCATAGTGAGGGGCAACCTTCTGAAGCTGTGCAGCGACGTGCCTGCGAGAAATGTGATAATAGAGGCGGGCGAGCCTGTAACTACGGTGCTGAGCTCTGGCAAAAGCAGGAGCGAGGCGCTGCAGAGGGTTAAGAAGAAGGCGGGGCAGGTGTACTCCCGCTTTCTCTTCAGCGTGCCCGAAGCTTTTTAAACCACTGCCGCAAAAGCTATGCGTAGGATGAGCGACCTGGCGAAGATGAGGAAGGAGATAGACGAAATAGACACCCAGCTTTTAGAGTTACTCAGGCGCAGGATTCGGGTTGCGGAGCAGGTTGGCAAGTACAAGCTCGCCAAGGGGATGCGCATCGAAGACCCGGAGCGGGAGAAGCAGGTGCTCTCGCGAGCACTTGCAAACGCCGGTGAGCTTAGCCGCGAGTTTGTGCGCGACATCTTTGAGCGGATTATTCTGGAGAGCAAGCGTGCCCAGCGGCAGGGCAAAATAGCCATACTCGGACCGAGGGGCACATTCTCCGAGGAAGCTGCGCTTCGGTTCATGAAGTCCCCGCATTTAGTGCTCGCCCGCGACATCGAGGAGATATTCGATCTTGTTGAAAGGGGAGAGGTGGAGTTTGGTGTCTTACCTGTGGAGAACTCCCTCGAAGGCAGCGTCGCCCTCGCCATGGAACTGCTCGTCAAGCGGAATGCTAAGGTTTATGCGGAGGTGATTCTGGACATAAACCACCACCTGCTCGCGTTGCCGGGGGTTAAACTGGGAGAGATACGCAAGGTAATCTCCCATCCTCAGGCACTGGCGCAGTGCAAAGGTTTCATCTCGAGCTTAGCGGTGGCTACAGCCAACTATCCGAGCACCGCCGACGCTGCGCGGGAAATTAAAGAGAAGCAGCTTCGCGACGTGGCTGCTATCGCTCCGCTGGCAGCGGCAAAGCTTTACGGCTTAGAGGTACTCAAGGAGAAGATTCAGGACATAGACCACAACCAGACGCGCTTCTTCATCCTTGCCAAGAAGGACCACGCGCCCACGGGCAGGGACAAAACCTCTATTATCCTCAGCCTTAAGGACAAGCCGGGCGCCCTGTATGAGATACTTGAGGCCTTTGCCAAGGCGAAGGTGAACCTCACAAAGATAGAGTCCCGCCCATCTCGTCGCGCTCTTGGCGATTATATATTCTTTATAGACTTTGAAGGACACCGCAGCGAGGAGAGAATAAAACGAGTGCTTGAGGAGATAGAGAAACGGGCGTCTTTCATGAAGATACTGGGGAGTTACCCTTCGGGAGGTTAGTGATGCCGTGCGCTCGCCGTAGGTGAGGAGATGAGCTTTCTGGGCATGGACCACGGCACTCGCGAAATTCGTTTCTACCTTATTCCTGAGAACGCGGGCTTCTCAGTGCCCCGCAGCAAAGCTGCGCGCGAAGGCGTGCTCCAAGAGATTGAGCGCAGGGTTGAGCTGGCGAAGATAGAGCTTGCGGGGATAACTTATTCCATGGGCGATGCGCTAACGGCGATCACCCGCATAGATAAGGTTAAAAACCGCGGAGTGCTCCCAGGTGGCGGCGCTGGCGAGCATGTTGGCGGGGGCACCCGCGCCTACGATGAGCTTGCGGCGAGCGGGATTAAGGCGGTGGTTATACCCGGACTTCATCGCAACATAGCCAGCTTAGACGAGCGCATGCGCGCGCTTTACTCCCACATGGCGAGCGCAGAGAAGGTGAGCATCGCCTACGATGCTTATCTGAAGGTAAAGCGGGAGCTTGGCGCGAAGAGCTTTATTGTGAGCGACATAAGCTCCAATACTGTGAGCGTGGCTGTGAAGTCTGGGAGAATAATCGGCGCTATTGACGCCTGCCTAGGTGCGATAGGCATATTCCACGGTCCCCTTGACTTAGAGGCGATCCGCCGCATCGATAGGGGCGAGGTTACCGCAGGCGAAGCCTTCTCCCGCGCGGGTGCTGTGAAGATATACCCCTTTTCAGATCTCAGGGAGATTCTTGAACCCAAAAACGAAAGAGCAAAGCTCGCCTTGAATGCTCTCGTGCTGAGCGTGGAGATGGAGATTCGCTCCCTCACGGCGCTGGTTGAGCCGGAGGCGATAGTAATAACCGGCGGTGCAGGTGTTAACGACGCGGTGTTTTCGAGGCTGGCGGAGAGGCTGCGCGAGCTAGCGCCGGTGCTGCGCACAGACGAGTATAGCGCAGCAAGGGGGAGTGCCGAGATTGCAAGGGCGGTTTACGAAGGCGAGAGGGAGATTCTGGGTATAAGGGTGGAGGTTTGAGTAAGCAGCAGGTAGTTTTTTAAGCTTTGAATAGCATTTGCACTCTTGTGAGCAGATTCAGAATTTTCAAAACAGAAGAATTCGACAAGGACTATGCTAAACTGGACAAATCAGAACAAAAACGCGTGGATAAGATTCTCAAGCAGTTGATGGAGAGGGGCGACGAAGTAGGTAAACCTTTAGCAGGACTCTCATTTTTCAGGGAAAAGAAGTTTAATGGTAAGCGCTTATATTACTTAGTATACCACTCACTAATCCTTCCCTGCTTTATGTTTTCAAGGCTTCTTTTTATCTTCTCTACAAGCTCCCAGTCTATCTCTGTCCTCTCTTTAAGTTCCTCATATTCCTTCTTTGTTTGCATGCCCACAGCTACCAGCTTCTCACCTTAAGCCCTTTAATTCTGCTGAAGTGCTTCACATTTCTTGTAATCAGCGTGAGGTCATACGTTGCCACCGTCGCTGCAATCATCACATCCCTCACATCTAGGCTGAGCCCCTCCTTCTTCAGGGTTGCAAAGATTTCCCCCGCCCTCTCAGCGCATGTGTCATCAAAGGTGAGGATGTGAAACTTGGACAGCAGATTTTTAGCCTCTCTGACGGCTCTCCCGCCGGTGTAATATGCGCCGGCGTAGAGCTCGAAGGCATTTATGACGGTGGTGAACCTCACCCTCTCCCTGTCCAGCTCCTCAATCACCGGCACAGCACTCTTATCCCCCCTGAGCACCGCCACGAGGAAGTCGGTATCCACGCACTTCAAGGCATAGCCTCCGTGTACTTCTTCCAGGCTTTCCTGAGGTCTTTCATAACCTCCTCATCTATACTGCACCTGCCAAAGCTGTCCATAATCCTGCCCTCCTTTGCAACAAGCCGCTTGATGACGTCGGAGAAACTCTCGTCTCTCCTCTTCACACTCTTCAGGAGGTTGTAGCTCTCCTCCGTAATAGTAATGGTCTTTGCCATGTATGTTTAAACTTATGTTCACATCTTAAAACTCGAAACCCCCCAAACTTTTTTATTCTACACCCTGAATTTAGCATGGTGGTGTGATGTACAAAATCGCTGTGATACCCGGTGATGGAGTCGGGCCTGAGGTTATGCAGGAAGGTATAAAGGTTCTTGAGGCGGCTGGAGAAGTGGCTAATATAGACTTCGAGTGGGTTCGCTACCCCTTTGGCGCGGAGCATTACCTAGCCACTGGAGAGATTCTCGGCGAGGATGCGCTGAAGGAAATCTCCGGCTGCGATGCGATTTACCTCGCCGCGGTTGGCGACCCGCGCGTTAAGCCGGGCATCCTGGAGCAGGGCATTCTGCTGAAGCTGCGCTTCTACTTCGACCAGTATGTGAACCTGCGCCCCGTGAAGCTTTACCCCGGCATCCCCACGCCGCTGAAGGATAAGAAGCCCGAGGACATAAACTTCTTTGTGGTGAGGGAGAACACAGAAGACTTCTACGTTGGTGTAGGAGCGAGGGTGACTTCGCCAAAGCAAAGGGAAGAGCTTGAGGTTAAGCGCGAGCTGTACGAGCTCAAGTTCGGCATAGACATAACAAAGGTGAGAAGCGAGGAGATAGCCTTTCAGATAGGCGTGATCTCCCGCGAGGGTGCGGAGCGCGTTATTCGCTACGCCTTCGAGCTGGCGAAACGTCAGGGCATGCGGCGAGTTACCAGCGTGGACAAGGCGAATGTGCTCACCCATGTTTACTCCCTGTGGCGGGAGGTGTTTGAAGAGGTGGCGAAGGGTTACGCTGAGATGGAAACGGAGTTTAACTACGTGGATGCGATCACCATGTACTTCCTCACTATGCCGGAACATTTTCAGGTTATCGTGACCCCCAATATGTTCGGGGACATAATCACCGATCTGGGTGCGCAGATTCAGGGGGGCATAGGCCTGGCGCCCAGCGGCAACATAAATCCTGATGGAGTGAGCATGTTTGAGCCGGTGCACGGCTCTGCGCCCAATCTGAAGGGCAAAGGGTTAGCGAACCCTGTGGCTCAGATACTCGCAGGAGCGCTCATGCTCCAGGAACTCGGCGAGGCTGAGGCAGCGAAGCTCGTTGAGCAGGCGGTGGCAGAGACGCTACGCTCAGGCGTACGCACCCCCGATATAGGTGGCAGCGCATCAACAGCGCAGGTGGGCTCGGCGATAGCGGCGAAGGTGAAAGAGCTGGCTGAGAATGGAGGAGATTGAAGGGCGAGTGTTGGAGTTTCTCAGGCAGCATGGCGTAGCCCTGGGAAAGGAGCTTTACGAGAGCCTGGGCATAGACTCCTTTCAGCTGTGGCGCACCTGCATGCTGAGCAGACGCATTGTAACCAGGCGAGTGGGAAGGCGCTACCTACGCTTGGACAGGCGCATTGAGGGTTACGCCCGCCTGTCGCCATCGATTCAGCGGGAGTTTCTCACCTACACCGTAGTTGGGCTGGAGGAGCAGAAAAGCGAGGTTGTGGAGAGGGCGGCACAGCTCGAGAAGGAAATTACTGAGATAAGTGCGCACAAGCTTAGGCTGGCGAAGCGCGTGGTCACAGAAGCGGTGGAGAGGCTGGGTGAGGAAGGAAAGACACTTCTAAGCCAGAGCTGCTTCATTCTCGGGGGCGACGTTCCCCTCGGCATGGCGCACGCTGACCCTCGCCCGGAACGCAGCACCGGTGAGCTTGTGGCGGGCTCCGACCTAGACCTGGTGGTCATCCTCGGCGATGATGTGAGCCGTGAGATTGAAGAAAAGCTGGACAGCTTGCTATTTGAGATAAAGCACCGCCTTCTTGCGATGCCCCGCAAGGAAGAGCTTGATTATCTGATTAAGAGGTGGAGCAAGGCGAGAGAGCAGCTGCGCTTCCAGAGCTTTGAAGACATGGTGGCGTGCAAGATCTTCCACGAGGCGAAGCTGCTCGCGGGAAGCGAGGAGATGTTCTCTTCGCTGAGGGAAGAGATGGCGAGACGAGGCGTGGTTGAGAAGCTCCGTGCCCTGGAAAGCAGAGCCCACGAGTACCGCAAGTGGAGCGAACTGGTGCTCCTCGCAACGCCTCAGCCAGAGGAAGAGCTTCTACTGCGTACCTTCACCACGACGATAGAGGCGAGTGAGATTTTCTGAGCGGTTATCGGTGTCCTAATAGTGTACAAGACTTTTAAATATTCAAGCCCTTAATTATAGATGTGGCTTCACTTTCGGCGACGTTCAAAATCCTGTAAAGCGGAACTTCACATATCTCCAGAACGTTGGCCAAAATTACGTGCGAAAGAGATAGGAGGCTTGAAAAATGGAATATGACATAAACAAATTTGCCGACGAATTTAAAAACACCATTAATTGGATGTTAAATGATAGATTTGGCAAAAAAACTCAAAGACGAACTTCAGTTATTGAGAAATAACAAACAAGAACTTAGCCAAAATCCAGACTCTATTAAAGCACTGAAGCATATTGTTGAGATGATTACCTATCAGGCCTGGTATTTCAGAATGCCCAAAGAATTATTGTTCAGTATTAGAGATTCTTCCGAGGAGATTATAAAAGATCTTGACAGAAAATTAATTCCAAAGGCTTTAAAGGATGAATTTAGCACTCATGGTCATGCTCTTTCCAGCAGTGCTATGGTTGATGGAATATATGGCAATTGGGAAATTATCGATAATAGTAGAGTTTATATCGTTGAGGAGAAAAATTCAAAATTGTCAATATACTATTCGAAATTTTATAGTGAAATGGAACGTTTTTGTAATCGCCATGCAAGCGATATAAGAAGTTCAGAAGCAAAAAAAGAACTTACTGAGTTAGTTTATAAATTTGTTCCCAAAATTATAAAAGATAAAGCAAAAAAGAGGGTAAAAAGATTATTAAAATATCAGACTATAAAAGACTTTACAGAAAAACTTTATGAGATGGCAAAAATTGGAAAGAGCAATGTATTAGGCGAAAAAGGAAGGGATAATTATCTCAGAGATTTTGGCTATTGGGATAGAATTCCTATGGATAGGCATGAAATGAGATTTATAATAAGAACTGGGATATACCATGTGTGCAGTAGCGAAAATAAAAATGATCCCTTAGACAAAAAATCTCTACATGATGCTCTGATCAATTTCTGCTCTAAATACCTGAAAGGAAAAGTTGTTGAGGATATAGACTTAGGCGATGCGCCTGGTATTGTAGATATTTTTATTTGGTATTATTGTGGAAGAGAAAGATACAATATATGTGGGAGTACTCCCAAATGCAAAAAATGTGGTTTTAATGGGGTGTGCCTATATGCTACTATTACAAATGCATTATGAAACGGGAAAAACAGTTCGCCCGTAGTTCTCTGTATAAGGTTAGTGGCATTTTGGGTGAGGTCGTGGCTCGAACTGTATGTTCGCTGTTAGGGGTCATGTTATTGGAGGCTTGAAAATGATATTAAGCGATTACGGTTTTGTAGAAGTAGGAAAGGAGTCTGTGATAATACTGTTACAACCTTGAAAGATAGATTGAATAGATACAAAAGTATGCAAGGAGCAGGGACAAATGAGCGTGTTGCCAATAAAATAAAAGAATGCTTAGAACAGGGAAAGGTGGTTAAGATATTTGCGTTAAAACCAGAATCAACACTATTATATAAAGGCTTAAATGTCGACCTCATAAAGGGATTAGAAAATCCCCTAATCGAAAAACTGAAACCAGAGTGGAATATACAGAGGTAAGGAATAGTAAAAAACATGTCACCTAACAGCGGGCATATGGCTCCGCTCTGCACAAATTAAGCAAAGCCGAATTTCGTAAGTCCGCAGAACGTTATACGACATCGGAAAATTTTTAAGTATTGATTTATGAAGGTAGCGTGAGTGGTTATAGACATGACTGATATACTGTTGAAGAAAATAAATAACATAGAAAAAATGATTATTGAGTTGAACATGAAAATAGATAACTTTCTCGGGTATGAGGAGCTGACAGAGGAAGAACGAAAAGAAATAGAGGAGATTCGTAGGGAAATTAAGCGCGGAGATTATGTTAAATTTGACGAGGTATTCGGTAAACAGTAATGTACGAAATAATATTTTCAAAGCAGGCTGCAAAATTTGTATCTAAATTAGCAGATACTTATAAGAACAAAATTAAAGATATATTGCTCGTATTACGAAAAAACCCTTATGGATATCCTTATAAGAAAATCAGAGGTGAAACTAACCTTTATAGAATACGTGTGGGGAAATTCAGGATACTGTATGAAATTGACAAGAAGAATGAGAGAATAATAATCATAAAAGTGGATAAAAGGGAGAGGATTTACGAATAAACTTTTGCTGAGCCAACCATTTTATTTGCCGGAGGAGAACTTATAGCATGCCCCGCATCCGAGTGCTGAGCGAGAGCATCGCGAGCAAAATCGCCGCTGGCGAGGTGGTGGAGCGCCCAGCGAGCGTGGTCAAGGAGCTGGTGGAAAACAGCCTGGACGCGAGCGCTACCCGCATATCCGTTGAGATACGCGACGGCGGGAGGAGCTACATCCGCGTTAGCGACGACGGCATAGGCATGAGCAGCGAAGATGCGCTTTTAGCCTTCGAAAGGCATGCAACGAGCAAAATTTCCAGCTTCGAAGACCTCTACGCGGTGCGCAGCCTGGGATTTCGGGGCGAAGCTCTGCCCAGCATAGCCAGCGTGGCGAAGGTTACGATGGAGACTAGGGAGAGGGATAGCTTAGAAGGCACCCGCATAGTGGTTGAAGGCGGGAAGGTGCTCAGCCTTGAGCCTAAGGGCTGTGCCCCGGGCACAAGCGTTGTGGTTGAGAATCTTTTTTTCAACACCCCCGCAAGGAGGAAGTTTCTCAAGAGCAGCGCCGCCGAGGGTAGAGAGGTTGTCGCCACGCTCACGCGTTACCTTCTAGCGTTTCCCGAGGTGCACTTCGAGTTTTTCAGGGAAGGCAAGCGTAGCATAGTTGCACCGAGGGGAAGCATGAGAGAGAGGCTGGCGCTGCTCTATGGTAAGGATGTGGCGAAGCAGTTGCTTGATGTGAAGCTGGAGCGGGAAGGCTACCGCATCTACGGCTTTGTTTCCTCACCTTCCCTAAGCAGAGCCTCGCGAGCGGAGCAGTACCTCTTCGTGAACCGGCGCTATGTGAAGAGCAGGTTGCTCAGCTTAGCTCTAGATGAGGCGTACCACACGCTTCTGCCGAAGCAGCGCCACCCCCTGGCGTTTATCTTCCTTGAGCTTCCCCCGGAGCGCGTTGATGTGAATGTGCACCCGGCAAAGATAGAGGTGAAGTTTAAAGAGGAGGCGAAGCTACGCGCGCTTTTGGTTGAGGCTCTCCGAGAAGCACTGCTCTCCCGCACAGAGGGTAAGGAAGCAAGGGCACAGCAACTCAGCTTAGAGGTTGAGCGTGCTCCTGCGAGAAGCGTGGTGAAGGAGGCGAAGCCTGAGTACGCTCCCGAGCCAGAGCAGAAGGAACGAAACTACTCGCTTTTCTTCAAGCAGCTTAAGCCACTTGCCCAGCTCCACAACACCTATATCCTCGCGGAGAGCAGTGAGGGTCTGGTGCTTATAGATCAGCACGCTGCTCACGAGCGCGTGCTATTCGAGAAGTTCAAGGCTCAGCTAAAACAAAAGAAGCTTGAGAAGCAGCGCCTGGTTTCGCCGGCGCTCCTTGAGCTCTCTCCGAGAGAAGCGGCGATACTCGAGGAAAACCTTGAGCTCATCTCCGAGCTGGGGTTTGAAATCGAGAACTTCGGAGAGCGGAGCTACCTGGTCAAAGCAGTTCCTCTATTCCTGGGCAGAGCTGTGAGGAAAGAGGAGATCTACGAGATAGTGCATTCTCTGATAGAGGCGGGAAGCTTGAAAAACAGCGAGAGGCGCAGAGAGGAGATGATATACCGCGTCGCTTGCAAAAATGCGGTTAAGGCTGGAGATTATCTAAGCAGGGATGAGATGCATGCGCTCCTCGCCCACCTCAGCAGAACTCCGCAACCAGCCACCTGCCCCCACGGGAGACCCACCGCCGTGACCTTTGATTTAAGGGAGATTGAAAGAAGGTTTAAGCGAAGCTGATTTTTCAAAGTGAAAAAGGAAAAGTATATAAAGGGAAGCGACGCAAGCTTGTCCAATGAAAGCTAAAGAAAAGCGTGAGAAAAACACCCGTCTTTGGATATGGTTACTTGTGGTTATAATGGTAGGCGGAACCCTGGCGAGCGGGGTTGTTTTCAACTTATTTAGCTCAAAGACTAAAGAAGAGAAGACGCTGCCTGCTGAGGTTCCGAATTCCACGCTGGCGCTTCCACCGATAAAGCTCCACCACAATGTGGAGAACACCACTATAATAACCCCCCTTGGTATGGTGAGGGTCTACACCAATGGCACCCACGCCTTCATAGACGAAAACCATCCCCTGGCTGGTAAAACCCTCATCTTTACCATAACACTCCTCAACATCTCTCGCGATGGTGCTCCGGCAGAGGTGGCGCAGGAGGGAGATGTTGTAGCTGTTGATTACATTGGGAAGCTGGATAGTGGCGAGCTATTCGACACCTCCATAGAGGAGGTGGCAAGGGACGAGAGCATACCAAAAGTGGACTTCTTCACCCTAAGAGAAAGATACGAGCCGTTTACCTTCACCTTGGGCGAAGATGCGGTTATCCCGGGTTTTGAGAAAGCAGTGCTCGGAATGAAGGTAAATGAAACAAAGACTGTTACCATCGCTCCGGATGAAGCGTACGGAGAGGTGAATCCCGCACTTTTGAAGATTGTTCCCATAGACGACGAGTTCCCGCGCGTGGAGTATCTGAGGCGCTTTATTGAAGTGTCAAGGGAGGAGTATGAGGCAGTAATGGGGCCTGGGAGTGTGGGCGATGTCATAGAGTTACTGGGAACCGTCAAAGCGAAGGTTACCAGTGTCGGTGAAAATGTTACCCTTGAGATCATGCTCAAGCCCGGGGATACGTTAAATGTTGGGTACCCATGGAATTCCACTGTAATATTTGTGAGCGAAGATAGAGTAGCTATACGTCACGACGTCTCCCCTGGAGAGGTGGTGCAGTTCAGCTCTCTGCCCTGGAACACCACCATTGTGGAGTAGCTACCTGATGGAATACCTGCACCCGCAGTAGTTCTGCCGGTATAAACCAAGCTCTCTGCTAAGCCTAACACTCTCCTTAAATCCATCTTTCTTTTTAAAGTTGGACTCCATGTAAGCGACGTCGTGCCTTTCGCCGGCATCTTTACCCAGGGCGTTTATTTTCTCCGCCTTTTTGTGGGGGCTTATTGTCAGCGTCGTTGCAAACACCGCGCATCCCAGCTCCTTCGCAAGCTTCGCACTCTCCTCTAAGCGCAGAGCATAGCACACCTCACAGCGCTTGCCCCCTTCGGGTTCATCTTCGAGACCTCTGACGGCGCTGAACCAGCGCTCTACATCATACTCCCCAACTATTAAGGGAAAGTCCCACAGCTTCGCCAGCTTCTCCGCCTCGCGGAGACGCTTCTCGTACTCTTCGCGGGGGTGGATATTCGGGTTGTAGAAGAAGGCGATTATCTCGTACTCATCTTTTAAGCGCAGATAGGGCACCGTAGCGTCGGGAGCGCAGCACACGTGGAGCAGAAGTCTCTTCTTCATAGGCTAAGCTTCGCTCGCAGAACTAAAAAATCTTTCCAGGGTTGAAAACATTGCCTGGGTCTAAAGCGCGCTTTATATCCCGCATAACCTGCGCCGCTTTGCCATGCTCCAGCTCAAAATATGGACGCTTCTCTATGCCAATGCCGTGCTCTCCTGTGAGGGTGCCCCCTAAAGCGAGACATTCCCTGAAAAGCTCCTCTATCGCAGCCCGCGCTCTGCCAAGCTCCTCCTCGCTGTCCGCGAGAAAAGTTGGGTGCAGATTGCCATCCCCAGCATGCCCAAAGGTGGCTATCCTTATCTTATGCTTCTCCGCCAGCGCACGGATACGGAGCATCATCTCTGGCAGTGCGGATACGGGTACAGTGATGTCCTCCAGTAAAAGCGTGCTTGCGAGGCGCGCCAGCGCTGGCAGAGCCGCTTTACGAGCCTTCCACATCTTAGCGATCTCCGCCTCGTCGAAGGCAAGCTCCACGCTTGCGCCTGCCTCAGCGAAAATCTGCGCAACCCTGCGAATCTCCTCTTCAACGCTGGTGTCAAAACCTTCAACCTCGGCTAATACGAGAACTTCGGCAGAACCCAAGCTTATGCCCGAGAAGCTCTCCACCGCTTCCACCACAGGCGAATCCATAATCTCAAGCACCGCTATATCAAGGCGTCCTGCCACCGCCTTGGTTATTGCCTTCGCGGCTTTTTCAAAATCATTAAAGCTGGCGATCATAGCTGCGCGGTGACTCGGTTTGGGTATCACGTGGAGACCGACCTCCGTGAATAGCCCCAGTGTGCCCTCACTACCGACGAGTAGACTTTTAAGGTCGTAGCCCGAAGCGCTCTTTTTATACTTCCCACCGAGCTTAACCACTTCACCCGAGGCGAGCACCACTTCAAGCGAAGCTACATAGTCCCGCGTTGTACCGTACTTAACCGCGCGAATGCCAGAGCTGTTCATCGCCACCATCCCCCCGAGGGTACAAACGCTTCCACTTCCGGGGTCAGGTGGGAAGAAGAGCCCATGCTTCTCCAACTCGCGGTTCAGTTCCTCGTAAACCACGCCGGGTTGAGCAGCCACGAAAGCATTGGTCTCGTCCACCTCAACAATTTTATCCATCAGCGTAAAGTCCACCACAACGCAGCCCTCGCATGGCAGCGGGGCGCCGCTCAAGCTTGTGCCAGCGCCGCGAGCAACTAAACTGAGCCCCTCCCGCGACGCAGCTCTTACTATCTCCGCAACCTCTTCAGTGCTAACCGGTCTGACAACGGCAATGGGATACCTCCGCGAGGGGGTAGCGTCGTAGGCGTAGAGGAGCAGGTCCTCCTTATCAACCAGAACGCGCTCCTCAGGCAAGAAGGAGAAGAGTTCCCTCATGGGGATAATTTGGCGAGAAGGCTATTAATCCTTTGCCCCGCAAGCTGCTCAAAGCTCAGGCTTATGGCAAAGGGCTTAACCTCAGCTAGAAAATCCTCCAAGCTGGAGTCCACATCCATAAAGGAAAAAATCACAGGCTTCCGGGAAAGGTTCTTCAGCGCAAGCCCAAGCTCCGCCTCAGGCTTCGCAAGCTTAATGGATAGAGCATCGCATGCCTGGGCGTACCTCTCCACCTCCTCGGGGTTACCTTCAAGAGACTTTATCACGTGGCACCCAAGCCTTGAGCGCAGGGTTTTTAGGTACTCTGGCTTTTCGCTACCGCTGATTTCCAGGGCATGAGGCATTGCCAGTTCATAAACGCGCATTGCTTGAGCAGCAAAGCTCGGCTCAATCTCAGCCACGGTGTAGACGAACACAGGAAGACTTGCGAATATCTCCTTCGCAGCAAGAATGCTCTCCCTGCTGTTAACATCCACGCTAACCCCTATGGCACTGGCAAAAGGCACAGCCTGTCTCGCTTCCTCCTTGGAGGAGACCGTCACCTTGAGCTTTGTCATTCCAATCCCTTAGCTCGGGCGATGAAGCGCCTGACCTTCTCAGGGTCCTTCTTTCCAGGCTCAGCTTCGACGCCGCTGGAGACATCAACGGCATAGGGCTTGACTATCTCAATAGCTTCGGCAACGTTCTCAGGGGTAAGCCCTCCCGCAAGTATCACCGGCTTGGGAATGCTCTCCACTATTTTTCGAGAGACCTCCCAGTCGTGAGTAGTACCTGAGCCACCCCGCTGCGGAGAGGGGGTGTCCAGGAGTATCGCGTCGACATAATTGACGTAGCGCTTGGCTTCGGCGATGCTTTCCTCGCCCTTGACGTGGATGGTTTTGATTATGTTGCACGAGACTAAGCCTCTAAGTTCGCGAACGAACTTTGGAGACTCGTTGCCATGCAGTTGAAGGAAGTCGGGGCGAACCGCCATGTACATGTTCAAAGCTTCTTCCACGCTCTGGGGCATTATAACCATAACCCCTGCTGTGGTAAAGGGCATCTCCTCCATTATCTTCTCAGCTTGGGTTAAGCTAATCTTCCGTGGGGTATCCACCGGCACCTCGACTATAAAGCCCGCGAAGTCTGCGCCAAGCTCTGAGACGAGTTCCACATCATCGATACTCGTATTTCCACATATCTTTACCTTAACCATTCCTTTCAGCCCTGCACAGCGGCAGAGATAGCTAAGAGATTCTCGTCAGAAAAGTTTGAAACTAGCTCTGCGCACTTGCCTGGATTAAAGCGAGGAGCTTCTCATATGCTCTGCCCGAGTCTATGCTTTTCTCCGCCTGGCTAATAGCTGAGGCTATGCTCTTCGCCTTGCCCCCCACGTATATACCTGCGGCGGCGTTAAGCACGACGATGTCGCGCCTTGCTCCACCCTCGCTGTCTTTCAGCAGTGCCTTCGCGATAGCGGCGTTGCCCTGCGCGTCTCTGCCTGCGAGCTCCTCAGCGGAGGCGCGCCTTATACCGAAGTCCTCTGGAGAAAGCGTGTAGGTCTCCACGCTTCCATTTTTGAGCTCCGCCACAAGAGTCTCGCCGCAGATGGAAATCTCGTCCAGGCCTTCTAAGCCGTGCACCACCAGCGCATGCTTTACCCCAAGGCGACCAAGAACCTGCGCGAGAGGCTCCACCAGCGCAGAGTCAAAAACCCCCAGGACCTGCGCCTGGGCGTTGGCAGGGTTTGTAAGCGGACCAAGCACATTGAACACCGTGCGGATGCCTATCTCCTTCCTCGGGCCTATCGCATACTTCATGGCACCGTGAAAGGCGGGAGCGAACATAAAGCCTATGCCTATGTTTTCTATAATGCTCTCTACCTGCTTTGGTGAGAGGTTTAGGTTCACCCCCAGCGCCTCGAGCAGATCGGCACTCCCCGCCTTAGAGGTGACGCTTCTGTTCCCGTGCTTGGCTATCGCCACGCCCGCGCCCGCCACAACGAAGGCGGCTATGGTTGAGATGTTGAAGGTTTTCACCTTATCTCCGCCGGTGCCGCAGGTGTCCACAAGTCTGCCGTCAACACGAGGGTTAATCTGCGCTGCAAACTCGCGCATAACACGAGCGAAGGCAGAGATTTCGGTGATCGTCTCACCCTTCATGCGAAGCGCCGTTAGAAAACTTGCGATCTGAGCAGGCGTCGCCTCGCCGCTCATTATGAGCTTCATCGCCTGCGTAGCTTCATCTTCGCTTAAATCCTTGCCTTCAACAACCTTCGAAATAAACTCCTTCATTATCGCCACCAGCAGAATGTGCACAGAGTGACGACGATGACAAAATTTGAACATCATGGCACAAGGATTTCTCCCCGCAAGAACGTCTTGGCAAAGCCGCCCACCTTTACCCTTCCATCTTCGCAGGGCTCTGCATATATCTCCCCCTCCCTTCCCATAGCTTTGCCCTGGGATATTATGAGCCTCCTGCCTTTGAACGCGCGATGGCGCAATAGGTATGCAAGCAGTGCACCTGCGGCGGTGCCGGTGACCGGGTCCTCATCTATGCCACAGAGGGGCGCAAAGAACCTCGCCTCAGCTTCATTGCCTGAGAAGGCGAAGGCATAGATGCCAGCCGCCTTAGCCCGAGCACACGCCTGGCCGATGCCCGGGAAATCTGGCTTCAGCCTTGAAAGATCTTCTCTTCGTGAGAGATGCACAAGCAGCGCCGGTAAGCCAGTGGAAACTACCTCCACCGGTAAGTCGCCAAGACTTCGCTCGCTTATCCCCAGCAGTGATGCAGCCTCACTTTTTTCTATGGTCGCGGGAGCAAACCTTGGCTCCGCCTGGGTGAGCCATACCAGAAGGCCATCGCTGCGTCTCTCCACCTCCACCTTAAGCACGCCCGCAAGGGTTTCAAGGGTTAACTGCGCCTTATCTTCGGGTTTAATTATCCCCTGCTCCGCCAGCACGTGAATGCTTGCGATTGTGGCGTGGCCGCAGAGGTCAACCTCCTGCGTTGGCGTGAAGTACCTCGCCTTAAAGTCAGCCTTCTCCGAGGTAGAGAGGAAGCAGGTCTCTGTCACATTAGCATCGCGCGCTATGGTGAGCATGTCTTTGGATGATAACGCTTCAGCGTTCAGCACTACTGCCGCGGGGTTACCGGCGTAGGGCTTCTTTGAGAAGGCACTCACCTTGTAGAAAGGCAGAAAGCGCATATGGTTTAACTTGGGCTGGGTGGCATATTAATCTTGTCCATTACACCCTTCCACCTTGAGCCTGCGCTACTCATAGCGGTGCTTTTCAGGGGAGGGTGAGCGCGGGGGCTCTGCTTATAGGAAGCGTTGTGCTGGATGTACAACCCTTTGCGGTGCTCTTTCTGGGTATGCCCTTCGCGCTTCACGGGCTGAGCCACACCTTCGCAGCGTCTGCGCTTGTGGAACTTGCCCTAGCATTGGCGATGCACCTGCTCATAAAGCAAAGTCTCTCAAACCTCTCCCTGGGCGCCCTCTTAGAAACCTGGTCTCACGTGTTCCTAGATTCCTTCCTACCTATACGAGGACATGGCTCCATTCTTCCCCTTTGATGGCAACCCCCTCCTCTATGCCCTTACCCCAGGGCAGGTTTATCTGCTGTGCACTCTGGCTTTTCCTCTTGCCGGTGGGATTTATATACTAAAGAGGAGGTTACCCCAGGAAGCGCCTCAGCCTCGCCAGGAGCATCTGCTTTGGCATGGCTCCGACCATGCGATCCACAGGTTTGCCGTTCTTGAAGAGCACAAGTGTGGGGATGCTCATCGCCTGGTACTGCATCGCCGCCCTGGGATTCTGGTCCACGTTTATCTTTGCAAACACCACCTTGCCCTTAAGCTCAGCGGCGAGTTCGTCGATTATGGGCGCGAGCATTTTGCACGGCTGACACCAGTCGGCGTAAAAATCCACGAGCACCAGCGGATACTTCTGCACAGTCTCCGTCAGCGTGATTTCGTTCACATGCAAAGGTGAGGAGGGATACTCCAGTTTTGGTTGCGATGCGCGAAGGAGCATCTTCTCCAGCTTTTTCCTCTTTATCGCCTCTATCTCGTCCATTGCCATCACCTCATCAGCGCTTCTAGGGTTGCTACCAGCTGGGGCTTTGGGGTGTAGCCCACGAAGGTTTTTACAGGCCTGCCATGAGAGTCAAAGAACATCATTGTGGGCGTGCCGCGAATACCGTAGTGGGACACTAGCCTGGGATATCTGTCCACGTCCACGTACACAACATTTGCCCTGCCTGCATACTCCAGCTGAATCTCGCCTATAATCGGCTTTTCCAGCTTGCATGGATTGCACCAGGTGGCGTAGAACATCACCAGCGTGGGCTTGCCGGAGTGCAGCGCCTGGGAAAGCTCCTCTTCTGCATTGCCACCTCCGCCCTTGCTCGTGCATCCGCTTGCGAGGATGAGCAGCAAAAGGCTCAGCGCTAGAAGCTTCTTCATTCAATCACCTGCGATAGTTATATATCTTTCCAACGTGGAATTATTTTCAAGAGTTTAAATATATTGTAACATGTTCAACAAATTTGAACATAGTATAAGGAACAGAGGTCTGGCGATGTTTGAGGCAAGAAGCTTGATATGCTCGGGCGAGCCCAGTGTCGACTTTGTAATGCAGTGTCTGCTCGGGCTCCGCCCCCTGGAGGCTGAGCTTTATTTTGAGCTGCTAAAGGCTCCCGGCACGCCAGTTGAGCTGAGCGAGCGCATAGGCAAAAGCCGCAGCTTAGTGCAGCGTGCCCTTCAGAATCTGGTTGGCTATGGCTTGGCCTATCGCCGCGTGGTTACACGGGAGAGGGGGAGAGCATACCTTTACGAAGCTGTGCCCAAGGAAGAGGCAAAGAAAATTCTGCGCAAAGCTGTTAAACAGTGGGTCAACGCTGTGGAAGAAGCAATCTCTAAATGGTAGTTGTTGAGGATAGGGTAATAGGGGCGGGTGCGGCGCCCCTACTTAGTGCATCTCAGGCATTTCTTTGTCTTTAGCGCTGGGATGCACAACTTCCTCGGCTTCTATTGCTATAGCAACCTTCAGGAGAAGGGTGTACACTAGAAAACCAAGAGCCCACACGGCGAGGGTTATCATTATCTCCATAAGCGTGGGATAGTACTCCCATATCTCGCCGATGGGCGTGGGTATAAAGCCAGGGATTATAAGGCCCATACCCTTCTCTGTCCATATGCCGAGGAAGGCGAAAATGCAGGCTATGTTGAGCGTTGTGAAGTTCTTGCGGGTTTTCGGGAAGAGCAGCAAGATCGCGGCAATTATCTCCATTGTAATCGCTGCCCACATGTAGGGCTTAAGTTTCGCATAGGTTACGCCGTTGTGCTCCAGGCCGAAGAAGAGGTACTTCAGCGGCGCAAGGTGTGAGGTTGCGGCGTAGCCCACGGTGTAAATCTCAGAACCCAGGAAGAACAGGTTGACCAGCATGGATATTAAAGCGATGTGCGCCAGAGTGAAGAGCGCTCTGTCCGTCACAACGAGCCTACATCCGGGCTTGCCAATGCATGTATAGCGCCTCACTATCTGGAGGATAATTATCATCAGCGCTGGTCCCGCTGTAAATGCGCTTGCAAGGAAGCGGGGCGCCATAACGGCGGTGTTCCAGAAGGGTCTCGCGGCTAAGCCACCGTAGAGGAACGCCGTAACTGTGTGGATGCTTATCGCCCAGGGTATGGAGATAAGGATGAATATCCTGATCCACTTCCGCGGAGGCTCGCGAACGTAGGCTTTGTACAGCAGGTAGCCCGGGATTAGCAGGTTCAGGAACAGGTAGCCATTGAGCACAATCACGTCCCAGGTGAGCATGGACTGAGGCCAGTTGGGCGTACCTGTGAAGGGCAGGATGTGGAGCATCCTGTCAATCCTACCGAGGTCAACAAGCACGAAGCTCAGACACATTATCAAAGCTCCAACAGCGAGGAGTTCGCCGAATATGGTGATATGTTTGAACTCCTTGTAGTTGTAAATGTATGCAGGCAAGACGATCATAACCGCCGCCGCTGCAACGCCAACGAGGAATGTAAAGTTGGCGATGTAGCTACCCCAGCTCACCTGGTCGCGGATGTCGGTGATTATCAACCCGTACTTGAGCTGGTAGTAATATGAAAACGCTCCGAAGAGCACTATTATGAGCAGACTCGCCAGCCAGGCGTAGTACTTCCTGCTTCCTGTCAGGGAAACCTTTATTGAGGTTATCACAAAGTCGATTAGCTTGCTCATCTCCATCACCTCAGTCCATGAAATAGAAGAATTTTGGCTGCGTTCCCAGCTCCTCTTTCAGCCGGAAGACGCGCTTTTTCTCCAGCACCTTCCTTACATCGCTTTCTGGGTCAAGCAGGTTGCCGAACTTCCTTGCACCCACCGGGCACGCTTCCACGCAGGCAGGGTAGCGCCCCTCTCGGGTGCGCTGTATGCAGAAGGTGCACTTTTCCACAACGCCGCGCATGCGTATGCGGTTGCCCAGGTAGTGCATATTGGGGTTGATCTCCTCCTTGGGTAGATAGGGATCGCTCCAGTTGAACCTGCGAGCCCAGTAGGGGCACGCGGCGAGGCAGAACCTGCAGCCAATGCACCAGTTGTAGTCCACCACAATTATACCATCAGGCTCTTTCCACGTAGCTTTGGTGGGGCACACCTTCACGCAGGGTGGGCGCTCGCACTGCTGGCACTGGATGGGCACATAGAATTTATCCTCCTCTGGCACATGCTCCGGGTTGTAGTAGTGCTCATTCTCCTCTAAGTTGACTCCTGCAATAATCTCACCAAAGCGAGTGCGGAAGTCTTTGCCTTCCTCACCAGGGTGAATCTTGAACTTCTCTATTTCAAGCACTCGAATCCACTGTATCTCGCTTTTAGTTGGGTCGGTAGGTGACGCTCGAGACTGGTTGTTCTCCCGCATGCACGCGTAGACACATCGCCTGCAACCGATGCACTTCTGTATGTTAAGGGCATAACCCCATACGACGCCTTCCCTTGCCTCTGTTGTCTTTATCGTAGCATCAATGCCGTACTTCTCCTTGTACTCTTTCTTAAGGCGCTCTATAACGCGCTGCTTCTCCTCCTCGCTCATCTCCTTGTAATGCTTCTGGAAAAACTCCTCAAGGGTTACGTCAATTACGGGGATGCGCACGTTTGCGAAGGGTATAACAGCTGCAGTAGCGCCTGCAGCTGCTTTTTTTAGGAAATCTCTCCTGCTCTCGTCAACCATCTCTCTACCTCCACGCGGCGTACACAGCAAGCAGTAGGCTGAGGGCAAGCACTATGAAGGAGTACACCGGATAGTTGGGTATTTCCTTTGAGACTGGGGGCTTTTCCGGTGGCTTTTCTGGTTCAATCGGTTTGAACTTTGGGTCATGCGGGTTGTGGCAATCTGTACATGTGACATCAGGCTCTGGATTCTCGATACTGCCAACCCATCTTCCATGAATGTGTTCCTTCCACTCCTGATAGATCACGCCGTGGCACTGGGAGCAGAGCAGGGGTGCATCTTCGAACGGAATCTCGCTACCGTTGAAAAGGCGGAGGGTGTCGCGATTCACAGGGTTGTGGCAGGTGAGACACCAGAACCTGCCGCCTCCGTGCTTTAACTCAAACCTGTGGTTGGGCTCCCGTGGGGCAGAACTTAGGTCCCGAGGCGTGGGGTTAGGCTTGAACTGGGCATGGCAGACGTTGCATCTCCCTCCTGGCTCAGCCTTCCCAATAGGAAGTTCGCCATAGCCTTCGAGGGTGCCGTGTTCCTTGTAGTATTCTCCCGCAGGTCCCAGCCCAGGTGGTCCATTGGGATGGCATACTGTGCAGCTTTCTCCCGTCTTTTCTGCAAACTCAGGCTTTGCATGAGCTATGGAAAACATGCCCAAAAGGATAACAAGAATTACCAAACCCTTGGCAACGCTTACTTCCTTCATCCTCTCAATCTCCTACAGAGCTTATTGTAATATCAGATTAATAGAGTGTGCTTCCACAGAGCCACCTGTGTACTTAATTTAATAAATATTTAAAAGTTTTGTTTGGTGTAGCCTGCAGTAGAGGTTTTGTTAAAAGAAGGTTAAACTTTTATTTTCCACGTGAACCTCCTCTTTGTTGGCTATGAAATTGAGGGACTTTGACTACTTCCTGCCCAAGGAGCTTATCGCCCAGGAGCCCCTTAGAAGGAGGGACGCCTCAAGGCTAATGGTGTTACGAGGCGACAGTATAGAGCACCGCATCTTCAGGGAAATAGTACGCTACCTTGAGAAGGGCGACTTGCTTATTTTTAACAACTCCCGCGTAATTCCCGCCCGCCTAAGGGGTAGGAAAAGCACTGGTGGCAGGGTGGAGCTTCTTCTGGTGAAAGAGCTTGGGGAAAACCTGTGGGAGTGCCTCGTCAAGGGCAGGCTCAGAGAAGGAGCTGAGATAAGCTTTCCATCTGGTATCTCCGCGAAGGTGGAGCAGAAGAGCGAGGGCAAGCTGGTGGTTCGCTTTACCGGTGGCGATATTAGGCAGGTGATGTGGAAGATAGGGGAGATGCCAACTCCGCCGTACATAAAGAGGAGAGTAGATAACCCGGAGGAGTACCAGACGGTTTATGCGAGCAAGGACGGCAGCATCGCCGCACCCACCGCAGGGTTTCACTTTACACATGAGCTTTTAGCTGAGCTCCGCAGCCGCGGCGTGGAGTTTGCTTTCATAACACTGCACGTTGGTCTTGGCACGTTTCTGCCTGTGAAGGTGGAGGAGGTGGAGAAGCATCGAATGCATGAGGAGCATTTTGAGATACCCCGCAATGAGGCAGAGAAGATAAACCGTGCGCTGGAAGAGGGGCGCAGAGTTTTTGCCGTGGGTACGACGACGGTTCGCGCCCTGGAGAGCGCCTTTGAGGATGGAGGTGTTGTCCCTGGGGTTTCCACGACTACGCTCTTTATCTACCCGGGGTACGAGTTTAAGGTGCCCTACGCCGGGCTAATAACCAACTTCCACCTCCCACGCTCGACGCTTCTAATGCTGGTAAGCGCTTTCGCCAGCAGAGAGAGGATTCTAAAAGCTTACAGAGAGGCTATTAAGCACAGGTACCGCTTTTACAGCTTCGGGGATGCGATGCTGATATTCAGGTGACGTATATATACTCCATTGGATAATTAACACCCAAATGAACCGCCTTGAGATAGCCCTTGAGGAGTTGAAGAAAAAGAGGGTGAGCACAGGCATAGTGCTCAAGCCTCAGAACATCTACTACCTCACCGGCTTCTACCCCTCAGCCTTCGCAGCGCTGCTTTTGCAGGAGAACCCCACGCTTCTAGTATCGCCAATGGATGAGAAGCTGAGTGAAGCCGCTGGTGTGGAAGTGGAGGTGGTTAAGAACTTCAGACGAAGGCTGAAACAGATAAAAGGCAAACGCGTTGGAATAGAGAAGGGCTACGCTAGCTATGAGTTCTACGAGCGCTACCTCAAATCCAAGCGGGTGGTCAACCTCGGGTTCATAGAGGAGATGCGGAAGGTAAAAGATAGGGGGGAGCTGAAGAGAATTAAAACCGCTGCGAGAATTGCTGAGAAAGTAATGGGCGAGGTAGCTGAGAGGCTTGCCCAGACTGAGAGCGAGAAGGAGCTTGCAGCCTATGCTGAGTACCTGCTGAAGCGCGAGGCAGGCGCCGCCTTCGATGTAATTGTAGCCTCAGGCAAAAACTCCGCAATACCCCACCATACCCCGGTAAACACAAAGCTTGAGACTTCTTCGATTATTGTTGACTTAGGGGCTAAATTTGAGCACTACGCCAGCGACATAACGCGCACATTTTCACTTGCGGAAAGCAAAACCTTTTCAGAGTTTTACGAGGCTGTGCTCGAGGCGCAGAGGGCGGCGATTGAGCGCTGCGTCGCGGGTAACTTTGCGAAGGACGTCGACCTCGCTGCCCGCGAAGTGCTCAGGGAGTACCGCCTGGATAAGTACTTCCTGCATTCTACAGGGCACGGGCTTGGTCTAGAAGTGCACGAGGCTCCCAAATTGAGCGCGCAGAATAGCAGGGAGGTGCTTCAAGAGGGCATGGTGGTTACCGTGGAGCCAGGGGTTTACAGGGAGATAGGAGTTAGAGTGGAGGACATGGTTTTAATAGGAAAAAAGCCAAAGCTGATTACCAGCTTCAGGAAGTGATTGCATGCTCATGAGCTTCAGAGGGATTTCACCGAGGTTGGGAAAGGATGTGTTTGTCGCCGACTCTGCGCAACTAATTGGCGACGTGGAGATAGGCGATTTTTCCAGCGTGTGGTACAACGCAGTTTTACGTGGAGACAGGGATAGGATTAAAATAGGCAGATACTCCAATGTGCAGGACGGCGCAGTTATCCACGTCTCCAAGGGCTTTCCAGTGGAGATAGGCGACTTTGTGAGCATAGCCCATGGTTGCGTTGTGCATGGGTGCAGGATTGGGAGCAATTCGCTTATAGGAATGGGCGCTGTGTTGCTGAATGGCGTGGAGGTTGGTGAGAACTGCCTCGTGGGCGCTGGTGCTGTGCTCACAGAGGGCAAAAGCTTTCCGCCAAACTCGCTTATCCTTGGCGTGCCGGCGAAGGTTGTGAGGGAGCTCAGCAGGGAGGAGGTGAAGGCGATAAAGAAAAATGCCGAGGTTTATCACGCTTTGGCGAAAGAGTACATGCGTGAGCAGTAAAAATTATAGAGAAGAGAATGTATTAGGATAATGTAAAGTAGAGAAGCCTATAAATGAAGGGGTAATCTGAAGTGGTGACGTCATATCTAAGGTGATGATAAACATGGCTGAAAATAAAAAAGATGTAGAACTCATCTGGCATGGAAAATACGCTAAAATTGAGGGAGGAGAATATGGGATTATAGTTAGAGTTGTTGATGTATTTGGGAACAACACTAATAAGGCTTTAAAGGTGAAAGTTAGATGAACTCTGAAAAGTTAATAAACTTATTTGAAGCTTTTATGAAAAAGGACGATGATGCGTTTTATAGTATAGCTCAGGAAATAATAAAAGAGGAGGAAAGAAAAAAACATCATTTATTAGCAGCTCAGTTAAAACGAATATTAGCAGAAAATTCAATTTCATCGAACATTCCTCCTCGCCATATGCCACCAATACCAAGAGACAATGAAAAAGGGTTTAAATTATTGGAAGTTAAAAAATTCTTTCTTAGTTGGGATGATGTGGTTTTATCAAAAGAAACCGAGGAAACTTTGAAACAAATTATAAGAGAATTAGAAAAGGAGGATATTTTAGCAACTTACGGATTGAGACCCAAAAGAAAAATACTCTTTTATGGTCCTCCAGGAACCGGTAAAACACTCACAGCAAAGGTGATGAGTTCAGTTATTGGATATCCTCTTGTTTTTGTGAGATTTGAGTCTGTGATATCATCGTACTTAGGAGAAACTGCTTCTAATTTAAGAAAAATATTTGATTTCATAGAAAAGGGTAAATGGGTGGTCCTTTTCGATGAATTTGATATAATTGGAAAACAGAGAGATGATCCTACGGAACATGGAGAGATCAAAAGGGTGGTCAATAATTTCATGTTGATGCTTGAAAATTATGAGGGCGATAGTTTGATAATAGCTGCTACGAATCATCCACATATACTTGATATTGGGGTTTGGCGAAGGTTTGATGAAATTGTTTATTTTGACCTCCCTGATAAAAAAAGGCGTAAAAAACTTTTTGAAAAATATTTAAAAGTATTAAAAAAGGATAAAAAATTTGATATAACCAAACTCGCAGAGCAGTCTATGGGATTTTCAGGAGCAGATATTGAACAAGCTTGTATAGATGCTCTAAAAATGGCAATATTGAATGATAGGGCTGTTGTAAGTTTTGATGATGTAAAAAAAGCTGTCCATAAGCAAAAAAAGAAAATTAAAGCTAGAAAGGGGAATTGACAGTGAAACATCTTAATCTTCCATTTTATGAGGGGGATTTTGAAAGAAAAAAGCGAGGAATAAGGATAATAAGGCCTAGAGGAGATAGAAGACAATTTTCAGATATTCAAATTTTTAATTTAGAGGGTATAAAGAGTGGTTTCAAGAAAGATAAAGAAATGTTCAAAGATTTTTTTGACCCGAATTTTATATTTAAAATAAAATTGAATCAAAACGTAGATGAAGAAGAATTTATTAAGTTTTTGGAGAGAAATAAAATAAAAGTTATATCTTCGTCACCTGTAGGTAAAGGATACTGGATTTCATTGGCTGAAGACGAAAATTTAACTGAAATTAAAACGAAATTGAAAGAATATGGGGAGAAGGATAGGTATAAGCAATTTGATGCAATTGAATCTTTTGAGCCTATCCCACCAGAGGAAAAAATAGGCGAGCAACTTAAAGAAAATCCGTTACGGGAAGGCGAAGAAGCTTATTTAGATATCGAAATCTGGAGAATGGAGGATGAAAGACTTAAAGAATTTTTAGATGGATTTAAAAGACTGATAAGCTCTAGGGGTGGGAAAGTAACTGATGAACTTCGTACTGAGAATCTATGTTTATTAAGAGTTAAAATGAACAGATCGATTTTTGAAGAAATTATAAAACTAAGGGAAATAAGCCGTATAGACAGACCACCAAAACCATACATAACATATAAAATGTTATCCGGTCCATTAGAAGAATTTGAAATTGGAGGATCCCCCCCTGAAGATGCCCCTGCTATTGTAGTATTGGATAGTGGAGTTTTATCAAATCATCCTTTACTCGAAAAAGCAGTGGGAGATGAAATAGCAGTTCCAATGCTTAATAGAGAAGAAATTAAAGATGACAAACCTCAAGATGATGTAGGACATGGTACAGAGGTTGCAGGTATTGCTTTGTATGGGGATATAAAAAAATGTATTAAAGAAGGAAGATTTAATCCGGAAGTGTGGATACTTTCCGCAAAAATAATGTTCAAAGAAGAAGATGAAACTACTGGTGATATTATAGCAACGTATGATGAAAGTGAACTTTTAGAGCATCAATTAGAAAAAGGCGTAAGATATTTTGTAGAAAAATATAGAAATTGCAAAGTAGTTAATATCTCATTTGGCGATGAATACAAAACGATGTTTGGGAATAGAAGACAATTTGCACTAGCTACTTTAATAGACGAACTGGCAAAGGAGCTTGATATAATATTTGTAGTATCTGCAGGAAATAATCTTGTGCCTCACGATTACGGTTTTCCTGAGAATTATCCTCATTATTTAATTAAAGAGAAAGCGGACGTGAAGATTATTGACCCTGCATCCTCCGCCTATGCCATAACAGTGGGTGCAATAGCCCAGGAATTTGGGCCATATAGTGAGAGACCAGGAAGAATATTGTTTTCACCAGCCAAAACAAACTATCCTTCCCCATTTACCCGTGTTGGGCCTGGTTATAAAGGAATGATAAAACCTGAGATTGTAGAAGAAGGAGGAAACTATATATACCCCACAGATGATCCCCTTTATCGTAAAGTGGAAAATATTGGCGGTGGAATTGTTGTTTTAAATCACAAGTGGTCTGAGGATGGAAGACTTTTCACTGTTAGCTATGGAACGAGTCTTTCTGCTCCTAAAGTTGCCCACTATATAGCAAAGCTTTTTAATAATTTTCCTAATTATTCCACCAATTTAATAAAAGCATTGCTCATAGCTTCAGCAGAAATACCACATGATAGACCTTCACCTTTGAGTGAGATTAGCTTCAATGATTCTGATAAAAAACTTATGGATTTATTGAAAGTTTATGGCTACGGTAAACCAAATATTAATGTAGCGTTAGCATCTGAACGGAATCGGGTTTTACTTTTGGCAGAAAACAAGATAAAATTAGATAAAGTTCACCTATATTATTTCTATTTGCCAAAAGAATTCATAGAAGAGAGGGGTGAGAGGGAAATTTCAGTGACTCTTGTTTATAACCCTCCTATAAGAAGAAATAGGATTGATTATATGGGAGCCAGTATGGAATTTCACCTTTTCAAAAACGCTGAAATTCAGGAGGTACTTAAAGCTTATCGACACATTATCCACAGTATTGAGGAATCGGAGGAGGTTGTCCCAGAAGAACTGAAAGTAAATGAGATACAATTACGTCCAGGAGTTAGAATACGCAAAAGAGGGATACATCAAAAAGGTACAAAAATTTATACAAGAAGACCTGATATTGACCCAAATAAACCGCTTGTGCTTGCTGTTATATCTCAAAGCAGATGGCTGAAAGATAAAGGTTATATGCAGGACTACGCAGTTGTGGTTACTATTAAACATAAAGCCAGAATTGATCTTTATAATCGCATAAGGGAAAGAATTCAAGTGAGAGTGAGGACAAAATGGAGTCAATCGAGATTTTAGAGCATGCACCGCCACGATTCAGTAATATTTCACTGGTAAAATTAAGAAGGCTTTTATTCCACCAATTAAACCAGAAAACCTGTTCTTCACATTAATCTAGCATCTCCAATAGTGGCAATATGAGTGAGCAGCCATGAAACTCTTACTTATAGACCCGAGTGTCGCCGGAATAAGCGGCGATATGTTCATCGCCGCACTTTTGGACTTAGGTGCTCCATCTGAAGCCCTGGAAGAGGTTGTAAAGCTCATTGAGAGCGAGACCGGAAAAAAAGTTGGATTTGAACTTAGAGATGTGAACAGGAAGAATATCAGGTGCAAGCAGGTGGTGCTGAGTATAGAAGAAGATTTTGAAGGGTTATCTTACGATGATATCAGATATTATATGGAAAAAATCCTTGGGAAATGCCGAATCAGCAGGGAGGCAAAGGGTTTTGCTGGACGATGCCTCGAGACCCTCATAGAGGGCGAGGCACGCATTCATGGCGACCAGCATGCCCACCTCCACGAGCTTGGGAGTGTGGACACCCTCTTCGACATCCTTGGCGCTGCCTTGCTGCTCGATGCTCTGGGCGTTTTTAAAGATTTTAAGGTAATCTCCACGCCTGTAAATGTTGGCTCTGGTGTGGTTAGAACCTCGCATGGTGAGCTATCTGTGCCCCTGCCCCTGGCTGCGGAGATTCTAAGAGCTAAAGCTGTGCCCTTTTTTAAGAGACACAAAGGCGAGCTTGCCACGCCAACCGGGCTGGTGATTCTCGCTTGCCTTGTGGATGAGTTTTCAGAGGAGCTTCCCGTAGCCAAGATTTTGAGCATAGGCAGAGGTGCGGGTACAGCACAGCTCAGCAGCGCACCGAATGTGCTCCAGCTTTACCTCTGCGAATCCTCTGCCCTGGAAAAGGAGCAGATATCGCTGCTCGAAACAAGCGTTGACGACGTCTCTGGCGAGGTTCTGGGGAATGCGGTGGGAGAGCTCTTCAAGGCGGGAGCGCTGGATGTGCAGATTATACCCACCGTGGCAAAGAAAAACCGCCCCGGCTACGTGGTCCAGGTGATTTCGCCTCTTGGCGAGGAGGAAGCGCTTGCTCAGCTGATGATGCGGGAGCTCGGTACCTTGGGGGTGAGGTACTCTAGGGTCAGCATGCGCTTTGCCCTCAGGAGAGAGGTCAGGAAAATCAGGGTGAGAATCTCAAACTACGAGGGCTATGCGAGGGTGAAGCTGGGCTTGGACGAAAAAGGCAAAGTTGTGACCCTGAAGCCAGAGTACGAGGATGCAAGGCGCATAGCAGAGCAAACCTCGCTACCCATTCGCGAGGTGCTGAGCAGGATCGCCTGCGAGGCGAGGGCTAGGTTTTTCTAAATAGGGGCGCCTTCCCCACTTCGTCACCCGGAACAGAGTTCCGGGTAACCCCTATCACCCCTTCCATACCATTGGCGCCTTCCTGCTCATTTATGAGACTCTCTGTCTGAACTTCGCTGCGCGGTTCGCTATGAGCGCCGCCACTACACCTGCGCCGAAACCGTTGTCTATATTCACCACTGCTATGCCGGGGGAACAGCTCTGGAGCATGGCAAAGAGTGCCGTCTCGCCCTTGCCGTGGATGCCGTAGCCTGTGGAGACGGGCAGGCCTATAATTGGTATGTCCACAAGACCTGCGACCACGCTTGGCAGAGCGCCTTCCATGCCAGCCGCCACTACTGCCACGTCGACATCGGCGTTCACAATCTTTTCCAGCGCGGGTAGAAGGCGGTGTATGCCTGCTATTCCAATATCTCGGAAGGAGAATACCTCGCAGCCCATCTCCCTCGCGATCACCTCTGCTTCCTCAGCGGCGGGTATGTCTGAGCTTCCTGCGCAGAGCACCGCTACCCTGCCGCCTGTTTTTTCCAGCTTAAAGTCTTTCGCCTTGAGCACCACCAGCCTGGCATTGGGATAAATCTCCACCCTGGCTCTGCCCTCAAACTTCTCTTTAAGCGCCCTTATCTTCTCCTCACTCAGGCGGGTGACTATGCATCTCCCCTTTCGCTCAAGAAACTTCTCAGCAATTTTAATTATCTGCTCAGCGCTCTTACCCTCGCCGAACACCGCCTCAGGGGCGCCCGCTCTCGCTTCTCTGTTGATGTCAAGCTTGGATAAACCGGAGATTTCCTCCAGGCTGAAAAGCTTGATACTCCTCTCCGCCTCCTCCACACTGAGCTTCCCAGCTAAAAGCTCCTCCAGCACTTTTCTGATATGCATGAGTAGAGAAGATAGGGGATAACTTAAAAATTTATCCTAACTTATAAGGAAGTACAGGTTCTTTCCGCTTCTCGACTCCTTGCGCAGGTACTTGTAAAGCATGTGGTAGCGTATGAACATCTTTATATTTCCAGGGTTGACATCGTAACCACGCTCTCGCAGACGTGTTACTATCTCATCCCCAGCTAGCTTCTCCCTCCCCTCAAATACCTCGAGGATTGCCTTAACCTTCTGAGCGGTATTTGCAAACCTCTTCATATTCACCTCACCCTCGTTCTAATAATAGTCCCGGATGAGTGATATAAAATTTTTCTGATAACCATTAAGATTGGTGTATAAAATAAGCACATTTCTGATTTCTTTTTGTTTCCTTTTGTTTTGCAATGTTCCTTTCTTCGAACAGTTATTAAAATTTTCTCTTTAGCACTACTAAAATTTTGCTATTGGCTGTAACGTTTTCATATGTTTTCACGAGTAAAATCATGGCTTCTTTGCAAGATATATCTTGTTTCTTCTGCCTACCTGCTCCTTCCTGATAGCTCCCCTCTTCTCAAGCTCTGAAAGTATCTTACTCACCTTAGTTTTGGAGAAACCTGTAATTTTAACAATATCGCGCTGGTCTATGCCTTCATTCTCTATTATCAGTTTCATTATCTTCTGCTCGTCCTCCTTAAGAATTTCTATCTTCTCTTCAAGCCTCTTCTTTCTGTCAAGCAGCAATCTCACAGATATCCCCTTTGCCTTTAAATACTTGTATGTGAGGAATAGTATGATTGCCGCCGCGATAATGAGCAAAGCTATGTAAATATAATTTCTCGCCTCGAAAAGATTCTCATAAATCACAATAACCCTGAAATCCTTAAATTCTGGCGGTATAGGCTCATGTAGCTCCCATTTCAGTATAACCCTCCTTCCGTCAGAAGTGGGCTCACTTTCCGGGCTGACTCTGTTATCTACCACTCCGTAGCCAGGAGGTAAAGCCACGGTGAACTCGAAGTTCTTCACGTTGGCGAAGAGGGAATGGGTGATGCTCAGGATGTATATTTTCTCATGCCTTTCAACCACATTGTCAAGAGTGTACCTGTAGGTTATCTCATAGGTGTCGCCGAATTTTAGTGGCTCTGGCAGAAAGGCGACGATGTACGAGCGCTCGCCCCTCTTCTCCACACTGAACTTAAGCCTCTCTTCGCCGCTAACCACCTCCACATCCCTGGGTCTTCCAAAGAAGGGATATCTGAACTCGGTAATTGTGGTGTTCTGGTCATTGAATATGGTGAGAGTCACCTCCCCTTTACCCAGCTGGTCAACTATCTCCAAACTGGCCCTGTAATTTATAATTTCAAGTCCGTATGCAGGGGTAAGCAGCATCAGGAAGAACACCACTATCAGCGAGAACCTCATCACAGCATCCTCTCCAGCGCTTCCCTACCCTTCATCCCTCGCTTTACGCCGAGAGCCTCAGCAGCGCTCGTAAGCTCTTCCACGGGTTTTTCAAGCATATCAGCGAAGGTGTTAACGCCTCTCACAACCGCTGCGGCGTCGCCCAACTTTTCGGCAACACCAATGTTGAGGTAGCCGCACATGAGGTAGCCCTTCTCCGCCTTAATCAATATAAGAGGCGCCTCCCCGAGGAAAATCCTCAATCCAATGGCAGAGCCTCTCTCAAGGCTGATTTTTTCTATCTCCATGGCTACCCCTCTCTTAATTTCTCGTTAAGAATATTTAACATTTCCGAAAAGAAGTTTTTAAGTTATGTGGTGTACTCGGCGTTTATCCTCACATAGTCGTAGGTTAAATCGCAGCCGTACGCTTCGCCTTTGCCGTTGCCCAGGTTCAGCTCCGCGGTAATGTAAATTTCCTTTTGTCTAAGGACCTCCTCCGCTGCTTTAAGCTCGGCTGTACCAGCGAGGGCGAGGGGTTTCCCCTTTTCAACCAGGCACACTCTTCTCTCATCGCCTTTTGTGCCCACGTACAGGGTTATCTTTTCGGGCACAACCTCAGCGCCCGAGTAGCCTAAAGCGGCGATTATTCGTCCCCAGTTTGGATCGCCCCCGAAGACAGCACTTTTCACTAAATTTGAGCCAACAACGGCACGTGCAGCTAAGTCTGCATCGCTATCGCTCACAGCACCCAAAACACGCACCTCTATGTACTTTGTAGCCCCTTCGCCGTCTCGAGCGATGCTCTTTGCGAGCGTCTGCGTAACAAAATTCAGTGCCTCCTGGAAGCCCTCGATGCTATCGCTAGCTGCACTTCCATTTGCTAGGAGAACAACAAAATCGTTGGTGCTTGTGTCGCCGTCCACCACCACGCGGTTGAAGCTCTGCTCCACCGCCCTAGCTAGCGCTTCGTCCATCTCCT
>MTME02000097.1:29951-34458 GCA_002011115.2 Candidatus Pyrohabitans sp. JdFR-17 | reverse complement strand
TTCCGATTCCACAGTAACCTTTAAAAAGGATGAGGGTGAATTTACGTCACCCTTCACGGGGAAAACTTTTTATAGATGTTAACCTACCATGGCTGAGTTGTCATGATACCGATGACAGGAGGTAGATGAATGGCGAAAATGTATGTTCGGTTCGAGACTCCTAAAGAGCTGGCTGATAAGGCTTACGAGGCGATTGAGCTGGCGAGAAGCACTGGCAAGGTTGGCAAGGGAACAAATGAGGTTACCAAGTACGCGGAACGCGGGCAGAGCGTGCTCGTTGTGATAAGCGAAGACGTTGAGCCCGAGGAGATAGTCGCGCACCTCCCCATCCTCTGCGAGGAAAAGGGCATACCCTACGTTTATGTGCCCAGTAAGCATGAGTTGGGCAAGGCTTGTGGAATAGAGGTAGCTGCCTCCGCAGCGTGCATAGTAACACCTGGCAAAGCCAAGGAGCTTGTGGATGAGATAGCCGAGAAGGTGAAGGCACTCAAGAAGTGATAGCTATGGCGAAGGAAGAAGAAACGAGTGGCTTTGCAGCAGAGGTTGTGGAAGTAATAGGCAGGACTGGAATGACGGGTGAGATCCTCCAGGTTAAGGTGCGCATCCTCGAAGGCAGGGATAAAGGAAGGATAATACGCAGAAACGTCAAGGGTCCCACACGTGTGGGAGATATAATAATACTCATGGAGACAGAGCGTGAGGCGCGCGAGCTAAAGGTGCCATAGGTGAGAAGGTATGGAAACAAAAGAGTGCTCTTTCTGCAAGCGCAGCATAGAGCCGGGTACAGGCAAGATGTTCGTGAAGAAGGATGGAACTATATACCACTTCTGCTCCAGCAAGTGCGAGAAGAACATGCTCAAGCTTGGGCGAAACCCTCGCAAAGTCAGGTGGGTTCGCAGGGGTTAGAGTATGGAGAGAAGCTTTCTGATGGTAAAGCCGGACGGCGTGGCTCGTGGCCTGGTTGGCGAGGTTATCTCTCGCGTTGAAAGGCGCGGGCTGAAAATCGTCGCAATGAAGATGCTCAGAATAGAGCGAGAGCTTGCGGAGCAGCACTACGGCGAGCACCGCGATAAGCCCTTCTTCTCGAGCTTAATAAGCTACATAACCTCTGGCCCGGTTGTAGCCATGGTGGTTGAGGGCAAGGACGCTATTAAAGTGCTGCGCACCATGATAGGCGCTACAAACCCAACCGAAGCAGCTCCCGGCACAATACGCGGGGACTTTGCTCTAGAGGTTGGGCGAAATGTGGTGCATGCCAGCGACTCTCCTGCTTCAGCAGATCGTGAGATTTCGCTGTTTTTTGATGAGAGCGAAATTATGAGCTACTCCCGTGCAGGCGAGGAGTGGGTGTACGAGGAGTAGCTTTTTTATATAAAAAGAGCACAAGCTTCAGCAGGCTAAGGTAAGGCGAGGTAGAGATGATACGGCAGCCCATAGTTTCGGTTCTGGGTCACGTAGACCACGGCAAGACAACACTTTTAGACAAGATTAGGGGTAGTGCCGTCGCCGCCCGTGAGGCTGGAGGCATAACCCAGCACATAGGTGCCACTGAGATACCCATAGAGGTTATTGAGAAGCTATGCGGAGGCTTGCTGAAGCAGCTCAAGATAAAACTCACCATACCCGGGCTGCTCTTCATCGATACCCCTGGACACGAGGCTTTCACCACACTGCGAAAGCGAGGCGGTGCCCTTGCAGATCTCGCTATTCTTGTGGTGGATGTGAACGAGGGTTTCAAAGCGCAAACAATTGAGGCGCTCAACATACTGCGCACCTATCGCACGCCTTTTCTTGTGGCTGCGAATAAGATTGACAAAATCCATGGCTGGCAGGTGTTTGAGAACTATCCCTTCGCTCACAGCTATGCTAAGCAGAGCGAGGCTGTCAAAGCTGCCCTGGATACGAAGATTTACGAGATAGTGGGCAAGCTTTACGAGGAGGGGTTTCAGTGTGAGCGTTACGACAGGGTTCGCGAGTTTGAGCGGCAGGTTGCTATTGTGCCTGTGAGTGCAGTCACAGGCGAAGGGATACCAGAGCTTCTCATGGTGCTCACCGGCTTGGCGCAGAAGTTCCTGGGCAGAAAGCTGGACATAGATACTGAAAAGCCGGGTAAGGGCACAATCCTCGAGGTTAAGGAGGAGGTCGGGCTTGGCACCACCATCGACGTGATAGTGTACGAGGGGAAGATAAAGCGCGGCGATACCATAGTGCTCGCTGGGAGGGGTGATATAATTGTAACAAAGGTGCGCTCCCTGCTCAAACCCAAGCCTCTCGATGAAATCCGTGATCCTCGCTTCCGCTTCGATCATGTTAAGGAAGTGCATGCCAGCGCGGGCGTTAAAATCGCCGCACCCAAGCTGGAAGATGCAGTAGCCGGTTCTCCTGTAGTGGTGGTGAGCGATGGTATAGATCAAGCGGTGCAGGAGGTTAAAAGCGAGATAGAGGACATAAAGATAACTACGGATAAGAAGGGCGTCGTAGTTAAAGCGGACACGCTGGGCTCCCTCGAGGCTCTCGTCAATATGCTCAAGCGCGAAGGAATACCTGTAAAGTATGCGGACGTGGGCGATATCTCTCGCAGAGATGTGCTTGAGGCGGAGGCGGTTCGCGAGGAAGACCCCATGCTGGGCATTATCTTGGGCTTTAATGTGAAGGTACTCCGAGACGCCGAGGCGAGAGCGCAGGACAGGGGAGTGCCCATAATAATAAACAACGTCATTTACAAGCTCATCGAAGATTATGAGATGCATGTGGAGATGGAGCGCGCCCGCGAGCGTGCCCAGGAGTTTGATAAGCTCACAAGGCCAGCGAAGATTAAGCTTCTGCCTGGGTACGTGTTCAGGAGCAGCAAGCCGGCAATAGTCGGAATTGAGGTACTCGCCGGCGTGGTGAAGCCGCGCTTCAGGTTAATGAACAGCGAGGGCAAGAGTGTGGGTGTTGTCAAGGGTTTGCAGGATAAGGGCGAGAATATACCCCAGGCAACGAAAGGTATGCAGGTGGCGATGAGCATCGAGGGCGCGGTTGTTGGAAGGAACATAAACGAGGGCGACATCCTCTTTACAGATATTCCTGAAAACGAGGCAAAATTAATAAACCAGAAGTACAGAGATTTCCTGACCGAGGATGAAGCTTCTGCCTTTGAAGAAATCCTCAGGATAAGGCGCAGAGAGAATCCTTTCTGGGCCGTAGGAGAATAATTGTTATCAGGAGGCATAAGGATGGCTGAGAAGGAGAAAGTTGCGACGATGGTGCTCTCAGACCCCGAGACCGGGAGAGCTTATAATATTGATCTCGACGAAGCGAAGATGCGCAGCATAGTTGGGCGCAAGATTGGTGATGTGATAGACGGCTCCGCTATTGGCTTAGCCGGGTACAAGATTCAGCTTACTGGCGGAAGCGATAAGGATGGATTTCCAATGCGCCGCGATGTTCATGGACGCGTGAGGCCGCGTATTCTGCTGCGCTCAGGGCCAGGGTTTCGACCGAAGGAGAAGGGCGAGGTTCGCCGCAAACGCGTGCGCGGCAATGTGTATGTGCCTGAGATAGTGCAGGTTAACGCCAAGGTGGTGGAGAAGGGTAAAAAGGGCATAGAAGAACTACTCGGCGGCGGAGAGGAGAAAAAGTAGAAGGGGTTGGTTAGCATAGTCCAGTCAGAGATAAACATAGGTCTTGTAGGGCATGTGGATCATGGAAAAACCACGCTTACCCAGGCGTTGTCGGGTAAGTGGACCGACGAGCACAGCGAGGAGATAAAGCGGGGAATTTCGATAAGGCTGGGCTATGCAAACATAAGCTTCTACAAGTGTGAGAAATGCGATTACTATACCACACAAAAGACCTGCCCCAAGTGCGGTGGAGAGACACGTTTTCTGCGCGAGGTTTCCTTTGTGGATTCTCCGGGGCACGAGACGCTTATGGCGACAATGCTCAGCGGCGCCGCGCTCATGGATGGTGCCATTCTTGTCATCGCTGCGAATGAGCCATGCCCGCAGCCTCAAACCAAAGAGCACCTGATGGCACTGGAGATTATAGGTATTAAGAATATAGTAATAGCTCAGAACAAGATTGATATAGTGAGCAGGGAGCGCGTACTCGAGAGCTACCAAGAGATAAAGGAGTTCGTCAAGGGTACTGTGGCTGAGAACGCTCCCATAATACCCGTGGCGGCGCAACACAAGGCTAATATCGACGTGCTGATCCGCGCCATAGAGGAGCACATACCCACACCCAAGCGGGATGAGTCCAAGCCAGCGAGGATGTACATAGCGAGAAGCTTCGACGTCAACAAGCCAGGAACGAAGCCAGAAGATCTGCGGGGAGGCGTCGTGGGAGGTTCGCTTATTCAGGGCGTTCTTAGGGTAGGGGATGAGATTGAGATTAGGCCAGGATACAGGGTTACAGAAGGGGGGGCGACGAAGTGGAAGGAGCTTACCAGCGAGGTTGTCTCCCTGCACGTGGGTGCAAAGCGCGTGGACGAGGTTCGTCCCGGAGGGCTCATTGGCATAGG
>MTME02000097.1:0-29851 GCA_002011115.2 Candidatus Pyrohabitans sp. JdFR-17 | reverse complement strand
ACGTGGGTGCAAAGCGCGTGGACGAGGTTCGTCCCGGAGGGCTCATTGGCATAGGTACAAAGCTTGACCCCAGCTTGACAAAGGCGGATGGACTTTCGGGAATGGTTCTGGGCAAGCCGGGCACGCTGCCACCTACCTGGAACAGGTTTACCCTTGAGGTTCACTTAATGGAGCGCGTTGTCGGAGCAAAGGAAGAACTCGAGGTGGAGAAGATTAAGACTTCAGAGCCCTTGATGCTCAACGTCGGCACAGCTACCACCGTCGGAATAGTAACCTCCGCTCGCGACGATGTTGCGGAGATGGTGCTCAAGCTGCCTGTGTGTGCGCAGCAGGGCGATCGCGTTGCGATTTCACGCAGAATAGGTGCGCGCTGGCGGCTTATAGGTTATGGAATAATTGTGTAGCCATGCTTGTGCTGCTTGACTCTAACTTCCTGCTGCTCCCCTTCCAGTTTCGCATTGACATCTTCGCTGAAATAGAGGCGCTGCTGGCCACGAAGCCTAGGTATGCGGTGCCGGAGCAGGTGCTCCTCGAGCTGGAGCATTTGTCGAAGGGCAGAGGCAAACTTGCGAAGTTCGCTCGCTCTGCAATAACCTTGGCGAAGCAGCGCTGCGAGGTGCTGAACATCGAAGCAAGAGATGCGGACGAAGCTCTGGAGAAGCTCGCTGGCAGGGGTACAATAATCTGCACCAACGATAAAGTTTTAAAGGAGAAAGTCAGAAAGAGAGGCTCGGCAGTTATATTCTTGAGAGAGCGCCAGAAGTTATCGGTTGAGGGTTACGTTTACTGAAGGAGGTAAGAAAATGGAGATAGTTATTGCTTCAATTGCGGTCAGCCTATTAGCTCTTGCTTTCGCAGGATACCTTGTTAAGGACGTGCTCCGCTACGACGCAGGTAGCGAGAGGATGCGCAAGATTGCGAGGGCGATTCAGGAGGGAGCGATGGCATACCTGAATCGCCAGTATAAGACAATAGCAATATTTGCGGTACTCCTGTTCATAATACTAAGCGCTGCCATAAACTGGCAGACGGGCGTGAGCTTCCTGGTGGGCGCAGTTTTCTCAGCCGCAGCTGGCTACATAGGCATGAACATCTCAGTTCGCGCCAACGTGCGCGTTGCCAATGCTGCCCGCCACGGTGTAGCTGAGGCTCTCCCCCTTGCATTTCGAGGCGGTGCCGTCACCGGCATGTGCGTGGTGGGCTTAGGGTTGCTTGGCGTGAGCATCTTCTACTACCTCTTCCGGGATCCCTTCCTCATCGTGGGCTTTGGCTTTGGCGGCTCGCTTATAAGTCTGTTTGCACGAATTGGTGGGGGAATATACACTAAGGCAGCTGACGTAGGCGCAGACCTGGTGGGTAAGGTTGAGGCTGGTATACCCGAAGATGATCCGCGCAACCCCGCGGTTATCGCAGACAACGTTGGTGACAACGTTGGCGACTGCGCGGGCATGGGTGCCGACCTATTTGAGACCTATGCTGTGACTGCAATAGGCGCCATGCTCTTAGGCTGGGTTCTTATTAAGGACCACCTGGCGGTGGAATACCCCCTCGCCCTTGGGGCGGCGGCGATTGTTGCTTCGATACTTGGCGTGTTCTTCGTGCGCTACAGCAATGGCAGCATAATGGGCACTCTCTATAAGGGTGCAATCGCAAGCGGCGTGATTTCGGCGGTACTGTTTTATGTGATAACCGTAAAGCTGTTCCCCCAGGGGCTGAGCTACGTGGATCCCATAAAGGGGAGCATGAGTGTAAGCGCCGCTGACCTGTACTTTACTGCTCTTGTGGGGCTTGGTATAACAATAGCCATGATAGTCATTACGGAGTACTTCACCTCCACCAAGTTTCACCCGGTGCAGAGCATCGCCAAGGCGAGCGTCACCGGGCCTGCGACGAATATAATCACTGGTTTGGCAGTCGGTTATAAGAGCACAGCTTTGCCTGTGCTGGTGGTCGTCGCGGGAATACTTGCAAGCTATCACTTCGCTGGCTTATACGGCGTTGCCATAGCTGCAATGGCGATGCTCTCAGTTACAGGGATAATAGTCTCCTTAGACAGCTATGGTCCAATCACAGACAACGCGGGCGGTATTGCAGAGATGGCAGACCTGCCCGAGGAAACGCGAAAGGTCACCGATGCCCTTGACGCTGTTGGCAACACCACCAAGGCGGTGACCAAGGGTTATGCTATAGGCAGCGCTGGCTTGGCCGCTCTTGCGCTGTTCGCCGCTTACCTGCAGGAGATAAGCAGGGTTGCAGAGGAGCTTGGCAGGCAGGTAAGTATCCTTGCATTTAACATCGCAGACCCCAGTGTGTTAGCGGGCTTGCTCATAGGCGGACTCATACCCTTCCTCTTCGCCGCTTTGGCGATGGAGGCGGTTGGCGCAACTGCTTACCGCGTTGTGGAAGAGGTTCGCCGCCAGTTCCGCGAGATTCCGGGCATAATGGAGGGCAAGGCAGACCCCGACTATGCGCGCTGCGTTGACATAGTAACCAAGGGAGCACTGGAGAAGATGTCCTTACCCGCGCTGCTGGCTGTGCTTTCCCCGCTGGCGGTTGGTTTTATTCTTGGTCCGCTCGCCCTTGGTGGCCTGCTGATAGGCAGCATAATCTCTGGCTTGCTTCTCGCTCTGACCATGGCCAACGGCGGCGGCGCCTGGGATAATGCAAAGAAATTTATTGAAGACGGTAATTATGGAGGAAAGGGAAGCGATGCCCACAAAGCTGCGGTAGTTGGCGATACCGTGGGTGATCCGTACAAGGATACCGCAGGTCCGGCGATCAACCCTCTGATTAAGGTGATGAACACCATAGCTGTGATCTTTGCGCCACTGATTGCGAAGATATTCCTATAGCTTTGAAGGAGGAATTCCCATATTCAAGTTAGCGGTGATGAAGGAACTGGTGCGCGTGCCTCCTGAGCGCTTTGGCACAAAGCTTGAGGAGACTGTAATGGACATTCTCAAGCGGGGCTATGACTACCGTGGCAGGCAGGAAGGTGGCTATGAAGGCAGGCTTCATCCAGAACTGGGAATGATACTCGCCGTAACTAAAATAGTGGAAATAGAGGATGGGCGAGTAATTCCTGGTGACGGTGCAGCCTACCACCCCACAACCTTTGAGATGCTGGTGTTTAAGCCAGAGCTTCATGAGATTGTCGACGGTGAAGTGGTGGAAATTGTGGACTTCGGCGCATTTGTGCGCTTCGCGAGCTTCGATGGTCTTGTGCACGTTTCTCAGCTTACCGACGACTTCATAGTGTACGACAAGAAACGAGGAGCGCTGGTGGGCAAGGAAACACGCAGAGCGCTTGAGGTGGGCGACCGCGTGCGCGCGCGTGTTGTTGCGGTGAGCTTAAATCCTGAGAAGACCAAGGAGTCCAAGATTAATCTCACCATGCGTCAGCCCGCGCTGGGCAAGTTTGAGTGGATTATGGAGGAGAAGCAGAAGGCTAAGAAGAAGGAGAAGTAAGCATGGCTAAAAAGGAGAGAGCGTGCAAGGAGTGCGGAAGGATATACACCAGTCAGGAGGTGTGCGTGTACTGCAATGCACCCACCTCGCCGGACTGGCTGGGTTATGTGAGAATTCTTGATCCAGAGAACTCGGAGATTGCCCAGAAGCTGGGTATCAAGGCTAAAGGTAAGTTTGCTCTGAGGATTAAATGATGGAGGACTTAAAGCTACCCGACGAGCTCAGGAGCTACCTGCGCAAGCCCATGGGGAAGCTCTTCAGCGGCGAAGGTATCGAGGCGATGAAGCTAGCTAAAGAAGAGCTGGGCAAAGGCAACCTTATTGTAGTTGGCGATGAGAGCTACCGCAACGCTTTGAAGCTTGGGCTGAAGCCAAAGCTGGCTGTAATTGACTACAAGGTCAAGCGAGAAGAGATAGAAGAGTACGAACTATCTGGTGAAGTGAGAAGGGTGAAGAACCCTGCTGGCTGGATAACAAAGCAGCTATGGGATGCTATACATGAGGCGCTTAACAGTGAGGGCGAGCAGGTTGTGCTCGTCGAGGGCGAGGAAGATCTTGCGGTGCTCCCGTGCATAATCGAAGCGGAGTGGGGCGACGATATTATATATGGACAGCCCGGCGAGGGCGTGGTGCTTGTTCATGTGGATGACGACGCCAAGTTCAACGCTGGCTCAATCTTCAAGGTCATACTCAGCAAGGACGAGTGGTTGAAAAAGTGAGAGGTGGTAGCGTGGAGATAGAGATACTTGAGGAGAAGGAGAATCCGCTTCTTAAGAGGGTTGAGCTCAAGATTAAGGTGAATCATAACGGAGCTACTCCGCGCAGGGCTGAGGTGAGAGAGAAGATTATAGCCCTTAAGGATGCGAGCAGGGACAGAGTAATCCTCCATAGTCTGCGCTCCCGCTTTGGCGCCCGGGAGAGCATAGCCTATGTCAAGATATACGAGAGCCGTGATGCTATGCTGAGCGTTGAGGAGGAGCATGTCCTGCGAAAGAACTTCTCTGAAGAGGAGATCGCAGCGTTGAAGGCTGGCAAGGAGATTCCAATAAGAGAGGAAGCCAAGGAAAAGGAAGAGAAGAGCGAAAGCGAGTGAGGCGATGATTATGACGCAGAAGTGGAAATACTATGAGGTTAAAGGTGATAAGCTGGAGAGGAAGCGCCAGTCTTGCCCCAGGTGCGGCGAAGGTGTGTTCATGGCTGAGCATAGCAACCGCCTCTCCTGCGGGAAGTGCGGCTACACTGTGTGGAAGGAGAAGAAGTAGGGCTTTTTCTACCTAGGGAGGGGTTAATAAAAATTATTATCCTGATTAATCTTGCCCCATGTCATGGAGGCACAGCATGGGCGCAACCATATCTGAGAAAATCCTGGCAAAGAAGGCTGGCAAGCGCGAGATTTCACCAGGTGAGATTGTAGAAGCTGAAGTGGACTATGTTATGGTGAATGACATCACGGGTTTGCCCGCTTTTGAAGTTTTTAAGCGCTTCGGGGAGCGCGCTAAGCCTATTAAAGAAAAAACGGTGCTTATCCCTGACCACTACGTCCCAAATAAGGACATCCCCAGTGCAGAACAAGCCAAGGCGATGCGGGAGTTTGCCCGGAAGTATAACCTTCCCCACTACTTCGAAGTGGGTCGAGGCGGGGTATGCCACCAGGTGATGATAGAGCAGGGCTTCGTCGCCCCAGGGAGGCTTATTGTGGGGGCAGACTCCCATACCTGCAGCTACGGCGCCCTTGGTGCCTTTGCTACTGGCGTTGGTTCTACAGAAGCTGCGAGTGTAATGGCGCTGGGTAAGCTGTGGTTCCGCGTACCTGAGAGCCTGCGCTTTGTGGTTGAGGGCAAGCTTGGCAAGTATGTGATGGGAAAGGATATCATCCTCCATATAATCGGCGATATAGGCGTGGACGGCGCGCTGTACAAAGCGATGGAGTTCTACGGCTCAGCGATCACAAGCCTGAGCTTGGCCGACAGGATAAGCATAGCCAACATGGCAATTGAGGCAGGAGGCAAGGCAGGGATTATACCCCCTGACGAGAAGGTCTTCGAATACCTCAAGGGCAGGGTTCGCGGCGCCTATGAGCCTGTTTACGCCGACGACGACGCAAGCTATGAGGAGACCTTCACCTACGATGCGAAAGAGATTCCCCCAACTGTGGCTAAGCCCTTTTTGCCGAGCAACACCTCGCCAGCGAGTGAGCTTGGTGACATAACCATAGATCAGGCATACCTGGGCTCCTGTACCAATGGCAGAATAGAGGACCTCCGCATCGCTGCGAAGATACTGCGCGGGCGGAAGGTTCATCCCAATGTGCGCATGATAGTTGTTCCAGCGACGCAGGAGGTTTACCAGCAAGCGATTCGTGAGGGTCTCGTTGAGATATTTGTCGAGGCTGGAGCCTTTGTCTCGGGACCAACCTGCGGCGCCTGCTTAGGCGGCTACATGGGTGTCCTGGGCAAGGGCGAGCGAGCCGTGGCTTCGACGAATCGCAACTTCATAGGCAGGATGGGCCACAAGGAGAGCGAGGTATACCTCGCCAACCCTGCGGTAGTTGCAGCGAGCGCTGTTAACGGGCGAATCACTGACCCCAGGGAGCTGGAGTAACTTAAATGTATAGCAGCATGGCTGCGGATTCTGACCTTTCTCCATGCTGTTGGGGGCAGTCCAGGAATAATTAATCTAATTTTAAATAATATTAATAAAACTTAAATGAATTGTGCTGCAACGGCGGCTGCATAAATTAATGGCACATCCGACACAGTAAGCTGCGTGTTTCAGAATTCGAAAAATAATCTACTTATATTACTGTGTTAAGGTAGTCAGTACCTCCGGGGAAATGTGTGGGGGAGGGGGGGCCCTTCATATATGGTCCCCCTACATCTTTTTATAAATTCTTTCAACATTGTTGTACACCACAAATTTTTTCCTCGCAGGTCCTGAGAGGTTCTCAGTCTTACCCAGAATCAGAAAACCACCTGTGTTTAGCGAGTCGTAGAAGTCCATAAACAGCTTTTCTTTTAACTCCTTTGAGAAGTATATAATTACATTCCTGCACAGTATTATATCCATAACCCTGTACTTTCTATCTGAGATTAAATCCCTGCGCTCAAAGGTAACCATGTCTCTCAGCTCTCTTTTTACCCTGTAACCATCTCCTGTTCTTTCAAAGTACTTCTTGAGGTAGTCCTTTCTTATCCCCCTCAACTCATCCTTGTGATATATGCCTAGTCTTGCCTTTTCAAGACTGTCTATATCTATATCAGTTGCCATTATCTTTACCATGAAGTCATCTCTTTCGTTGAGCACATCTTTTATGAGCATCGCAAGAGAATAGGGCTCCTTGCCGTCAGCACATCCGGCGCTCCACAGGCGAAGCACCCTACTGCTGTTGTTCAGCTTGAGCTTAATCAGCTCAGGTAATACGTCGCGCCTGATAACCTCAAAGGTCTCTGGATTGCGGAAGAATTCTGTGACATTGACCGTTAGAACCTTTGAAAGTTTTATGCGCTCATCTCTGTCTCTTTCTAGTATCCTCAGGTATTCCCTGTAGGAGGCGATGTCAAGGGCACGCATTCTTATTGCAACCCTCCTCCTCAGATGCTTATCTTCATAGAATTCACTGTTGAAGTCTATAATGTCCTTAATTTTCCTTTTCAACAACGGGAAATAGTCCTGGCTTGCGATCATTCTCCCAACATCCTTATAATTTCATCAGCGATTCTGTAGCTGGGGACGATAACTTCAGCTGCCCCAGCTTCGATTGCAGCCTTTGGCATGCCGAATACCACGCAGGTTTGCTCTGCTTCAACGATCGTCCTGCCACCAGCGTCCTTTATCTTCTTGAGCCCCTCTGCTCCATCGCTACCCATCCCTGTAAGGAGGACGCCAATGGTGTTGTCCCCAAAAGTTTCGGCGGCGCTTTCCATGGTCTTGTCCACCGCAGGTCTTACGCCATGCAGCTTTGGCTCCTGATTGAGTCTTATGCGACCTCTCCGGATGACCATGTGGTAATCTCCTGGTGCTACATACCCCACCCCAGACTCTATGATGTCCCCGTCTTCCGCTTCTTTAATCTCAAAACGTGCGAGGGTGTTGAGCCTCTTCGCGAAAGAGGAGGTGAAGCCAGGGGGCATGTGCTGGACTATAAAAACAGGTGGAATATCTTCAGGTAGACACTGAAGTATGTCCATCAGCGTGCCTGGTCCACCTGTGGAAGCGCCAAAGACGATGGCCGAGTTTTCACGTAGTCTTTTAGGCAGGTAATGCTTCTTTTTCCGGCGGATATGAAGTCTCTTAGGCTTCGCACGCGCAGCTACGCGTATCTTTTTTAAAAGCTCTTCCTTTATCTCCTCTATGCCCACGGATATACTCTTTCCTCCAGGTTTGGCGATAAAATCGATGGCACCCAGCTCAAGCGCTCTTATTGTTGTTTCTGCACCTTCCTTTGTGAGCGCAGAAACCATTATTACAGGCGTGGGCATGTGCATCATGATGTGCGCCAGCGCCTCTAGGCCGTTGATACGGGGCATCTCCACATCGAGGGTAACAACGTCTGGATGAAGCCGGCTTACCTTTTCAATAGCCTCTCCCCCGTCTCTTGCGATGTCTACTACCTCGCAGTCCGGCGAGGAATTGATCATGTCTGAAATCATCCTGCGCATTAATGCTGAGTCGTCTACTACGAGTACTTTTATCCGCTCCCCCATCCATTACCTCCGAAATTTGTATAAAATTTTAGCTTAAATAGGGGTCTTTTAAGGTTAATCCTTCTGAATATGTTTCGAGAAATGAAAAAAATCTTTAATTAGTTATTTAGGAATCTTTCATAAGGGGAATAAAGTTGGTGGTAGCTCTTAGAACACCTAGACCTAAAACTCGAGTAAATACAGGCATCACCGGGCTGGACTCCCTTATTGAAGGCGGTCTTTTGCCCAACAGGATTTATGTGGTTAGTGGCCCTCCGGGCAGTGGAAAGACCACCTTTGGAGTGCAGTTCCTTGCCTGCGGTGCTTGGCAGGGGGAGCGTGGACTTTTTGTCTCTCTTGTGGAGGATGTGGAGAACATAATATATGATATGACTTCCTTTTCCTTCAAAATAGAAGAGCTTATTACATCTGGAAAGCTCCTGTTCATGGACATTGGGGAAATGTTGGAGACCTCTACGGAGTTTCCAACCTATAAGCAACTTCTCTCGAGAATATCCGAGCACGTAAAGTTCAGAGGGATTAAGAGGCTGGTGATAGACTCTATTTCCGCCATCAAATTTATAGGCACTGACCCTAAGTTTGAGAAGAAACAGATGGGGGAGTTTATGCGAGGGCTTCAGAAAATCGGTTGTACCACCCTGCTGCTCTCCGAAATGACGGATCCGGAAAGATATCTTCCGGAGCACTTCCTTGCCCATGGAGTAATCTTCCTCCACAACTTTCTTTCAAACTCCCAGATGACACGGGCGATCCAGATAATAAAAATGCGGGGCACAAAGCATGATTGTAACCTTCGCAGGTTCGAAATAACTAAAAATGGCATAAGAGTCACCAGTCTTCTTAAAACTATTTAAGAAATTTGAGAAATTTTGGTATAAGAACGGTTTTTATAATCTCTGTCACTGCGGGTTTTGATATAAGTTGTGGTTTTTCTAAAACTCTGATATCAGGTCTGTTCTTATTTACGTCATTTTTTATCTTATTTTTTCTTAAAGAACCGTCAAGTTTACCTTTTTCGTAAGCAGATTCTATTCTGTCGAGAATTTTATTTTTTCTTGCCTCATCAAATATTTTCTTTTTCTCTCTCCATACCCAGCTTGTCCACTCGTCGTGGGTGTGGAAGCCTACCTCATAGCCTAGTTTGTAGGCTTGCTGCTCCAGTTCTTCCCTTTTATTGTCCCCCATAGATGCCCCATTCTCCAGAGGTTATAAATCTTTAATGTTTCGGAGTTCGAAAAAAAAATTATATCTTTATTTATGAGTCTCAAACTTTATTTGGTGTGAGGCCTTGAACACGGGCAGCTTGGGTGTTCTGGAAGTCTTTCATCGCCTTACCCACATGCAGTTTGGAAGTTTTGCTCCTGTGAAAGATAAAGGCATTGATGTTGTAGGGTATAACAGGAATAAGTTTATTGCCCTTCAGATAAAAACGAGCAAAAAACACTTTGATAGGTACCTGCCCAAGGGAGCACAGTACAGCTACTGGTGGGAGATCTCTAAAATGCTCCACAGGGAGATACTAAGCGAGAACGTCTTCTACGTTTTCGTTGGGGTTCACTTTGACAAGAGGGAGAGGAATGCAATAGACTATGATTTCTTTATTATAAATTCCCTGGAACTTGAAAAGCTATTTGCTGACAGAAAATTCAAATACGACTCAAAAAATCAAAAATGGCGCGTAGAAGTTTATCTGGATAAGTATTCCAACAGATTTTTATCGGCTTATGATGTCACCTGCGATTTATCTGGTTTTCACAATGCGTGGTGGCAGTTAGTTAGGTAGAATCAAATTCTGAAGGATTGAAATTTTTTATTTCACAAAAAATGCTTGTAATAGTTGTAAAATGCCATCCCAATCTGGGACTCGGTTTCGAAGCTCGAAAAAAAAATTATATATAAATTCCCGTGGGTGAGTACTTCTAAAAACTTAAAGGAGGGGTTGTATGAAGGTTGGGGAGTTTCTGAGAAACCGGAAAGCGCAGGTGGGCATTGGCACTTTGATAATCTTCATAGCGATGATCCTCGTTGCGGCGGTTGCAGCGGGCGTCCTGCTGAAGACGTCGGGTGGACTTCAGCAGAAGGCTACAGTAACCGGTGAGCAGGCCACGAAGGAGGTTTCCACAAACATAAAAGTTACGAATGTTGTGGGCTATACCAACAGCACCAGCAATAACCGCGTGGATGCAATCATCCTCACGGCGCAGCTTGCCTCCGGCAGCGGCGATGTGAAGTACGATGACATAGTGCTCACCTACCAGGAGGGCGATACCTACGTGAGCGGCATTGCTTATGGGGGTGTTCTTAGTCTCACCGATCCGCTGGAGAACGTCAACTCAACAGCAGACACGCAGAACAAGGCGATCTTTGAAATACGCAGACTCAAGGATAAGGATGCCAGTGGAAGCGAAAACACTGTGCTTGAGCCGGGTGAGATAATAGAGATAGTCTACTGGCTGGTGGACAACAGTGGCAATGAGCTTGCGCTGAGCAATGCCCTTGAGCCAGACGACCAGTTTGTCATAACAGTGCAGCCCAAGGCAGGACAGACCACAACGGTAAAGAAGACTGTGCCCAGTGTTATCAGCCAGCAGTACATAACAGAGTGGGGATAGGGAGGAAAAACCTCCTTGCCCCTTTCCTACTATTTTGTGGGGGTGGTTGGAATTGAGGAGTGAAAAGTTTTTCAAAGACAGGAAAGCGCAGGTGGGCATTGGCACTTTGATAATCTTCATAGCGATGATCCTCGTTGCGGCGGTTGCAGCGGGCGTCCTGCTGAAGACGTCGGGTGGACTTCAGCAGAAGGCTACAGTAACCGGTGAGCAGGCCACGAAGGAGGTTTCCACAAACATAAAAGTTACAAACGTCGTGGGCTACAGCAACGACTCGACTAGCAACAAGCAGATAAGGGCAATCATCCTCACGGCGCAGCTTGCCTCCGGCAGCGGTGACGTGAAGTACAGCGACATAGTGCTCACCTACCAGGAGGGCAACACATACGTGAGCGGCATCGCCTACAACAGCACAATTTCACTGAGCAGCAGCCTATATTCAAAGAGTGGAGACATTATCTCTGGAATAGAGAACATGAACGCATCCTCGGGTACAGACTACGACAAGGCGCAATTCTACATCCGCAGGCTGAAGGACAGGGATTCCTCAGGCAATGAGAACGAGGTGCTTGAGCCGGGTGAGATAATAGAGATCCTCTTCTGGATTGAAAAGAACGACGGAACAGACGTACCACTCGACCCAGACGACCAGTTCGTGCTGACAGTGCAGCCCAAGGCAGGACAGACGACAACGGTCAAGAAGACGGCGCCGAGCGTTATCAACCAGAAGTACACCACAGAGTGGGGATAGACAAGAAAATCCCCCTTTATTATTTTATTTATTGTCTATTTTTCGAAATTCAAAAAATAACATTTATAATTCTCATCAACTCACATTAAGGACGGGGAGATAAAATGAGGGGGAATATAATTAATTGCCGTAGGGCACAGGTGGGCATTGGAACGCTGATAATCTTCATAGCAATGGTTCTAGTAGCAGCAGTCGCAGCAGGGGTTCTCCTTCGCACCTCTGGAAGTCTGCAGCAGAAGGCTACAGTAACGGGTGAACAGGCCACTAAGGAAGTTTCCACAAATGTGAAGGTGGTGGATGTTCTGGGCTATGTTAATGACACCTCACAGGAGAAGATAAATGCTATAATAATGCGTGTGCAGCTTGCCGCGGGCAGTGGTGATGTGAGATACAGTGATATTATACTGGCATACCAATCTGGTAACAATTATGTCGTTGGTATAAAATTCAACGGCACAGGAAGCAGCGACGCTTTGCAGGGCATTCTCAACCTGACCGACGATATTTCAAAGGCGGAAAATGTGGTGAACGGCACAGACAAGGATGTGGCACAGTTCTATATCAGAAGAATAAAGGACAAGAATCCGTCGAACCCCAACTCTGTACTGGAGCAGAGTGAGATCATCGAGATAATTTACTGGATTGAGGACAATCTGGGCAGTGATCTGCCAATTCAGCCCGATCAGGAGTTCACGCTTATCCTCCAGCCAAAGGCGGGGCAAACAGCCAGTGTAAGGAAGACTGCGCCAAGCTCTTTCGGCAAAAAGTACATTTCTGAATGGGGCTAATGTATGGGGCAGGAGAAGCTTCTGTTTAAGGTAGAAGATGTGTATTTCTCAACCAATTTTAAAGACTGGAAAAAGATAATCCTGGCTTCGACAGATTTGAATGTGTGGATAAAGACAGATAAGGGGTGGAAAAAGATACCAAATGAGCATGTTAGCATCTCTGAGATAAAGGATGCCAGCGGCGGAAACTCGATTATGGTGATGGTCATCGATAACACCAAGACCTTTATAGGGGGGAAGAAGCCAAAAGTCTATTCGCTATACAATGCATTGATGAGTGTACTCCCCACCGCCAGCGACACTGTGGGTGCTATTAAATTTACCGATGCCAAAAGACTTGTGCTCAAGGCGCTTTACCATGGGGTGAGAAGGCCTGAGAACATAATGCCCCTCGTAAAACGGGATTACGACGAGATAGTTAGCATTCTTGAGGAGTTTAAGCGGGAGGGGATATGCACAGAGGCGGGAATACTTACAGAGAAGGGTAAGCTAATAATGATGGAGGAGGGGTATAAGTGAACCTCAGCAGTTTTGCCAAGGATGCGCTGCGTGAGGTTGGAAACATAGGCTCCAGCCACTCTGCGGGTTCACTCTCGGAGATACTCAGCTCAAAGGTGGAGATAACCCCGCCGGTGATAGATATAATCGCCGGAAAGGATGTGGCGGAGAGAGTGGGCGAGGAAGGCATGATTGTAAGTGCTTACACCTTTGGAGATGCAATCACAGGTACCATCCTATTCTTTTATCCGCTGACAGGGGCGCAGAGGGTAGGTCAGCGGATAGGCAGGATTTCCTCTCTTTCTGAGCTGGACAGTATGCTCCAGGAAGTGAGCAGGAAAATGGCAAGCTCCTTCGTAAAGGCGATTTCTGATTTTTTTGCAGTTGATGTGAAGGTATCCTCCCCTAAACTGGACGAAAGCAGGATCCGTTCAATTCCAGACCTTCTTTCGGCTCTCGGTATGAGCGAAAATGGGGTGCTCTTTTTCAACACCTCCCTTCAGGATTCTGACGTCACTTATTGTCACCTGTTCTTCTACCTGAATGAGGAAGATATTAGAAGGATAATGAATGTTGAGCTTCAGGGTTTTGAGGGCGAGCCGCTGAATTTCTCAGAGCTTCTGGGGAGCTTTGAGAAGGTATTTGATGTTGAAGAGAGGGTTAATGATTTCCTTGAAACCATCACAGTGCCAGTGGCTGCGAGGCGAGCTTTTCTGCGCTCCTCCGCAGTTGGTGGTTTCGCAGAGGACAGGCTTCGTCTCCTGATTGAGAACATGCTGGTGCGCGCGGGAATCGGCGAAAAGATTTCTCTGGAGGTAAAGGAACCGCTAACCTACCGCCTCCGCGTTGAGGGATGTAACATCTGTGCAATGGTGCCGGGTGGAGCATGCCACACCACCTCAACGGCGGTGGGAAGGTTTTTCATGGAGAACCTGAAGATTGGCGTCACAGTGCGTGAGGTGGAGTGCAGAAATTCCGGGGGCGAGGCATGTGTTCACGAACTTAGCCTTGAGCAGATAGATGCCTTCTCGGTGCTGCCAACGGCGAGCGATATTGTGCTTCTAAATCTTCTGGAGAAAGGTCCCATGAAGCTTCAGGAGATTGTGCAGAAAAGCGACCTGCCGAAAGAGGAGGTAAACGAAGCGCTGAAGGTGCTGGAGTACTATGGGATTGTGCAGTACGAGGGTGATGAGGTTAAGATGACTCCTCTGGGTGAGGTGTTCCTCACCTTTGCGAGGAACGCATACCCCACGAGAGAGGAGGTTCAGGAAGACTGGGATGACATGGGCAAGATAGAAGCGAGAATTAAAAGCAAAAAGGAGCGCACGCCTGAGTCTGAGGAGAAGCCTCCCTGGGAGATGTGATGCGTAGCTGGTGAATGCTTGTTATACAATATTTTCTATACCACTCCCCGGGGTATCCTGAGCACAAAGACGCTTCCCTGCTTCTTCTGATATACCCTACCCGAGTTGTCCTGGTACTCCACCACGTTATCTTCCACCCACACCTCTCCGGAGTGAAGCTCTGCGATGCGCTTCACAATCGCCAGACCAAGGCCAGAGCCCTGAATACCTGCTTTCTTTCCCCTTACGAAGCGCTCAAATATACTCCTCTTGTATATGTCAGGCACGCCTATGCCCTGATCCTTTACCATTATTTTGAGATAATGCTCATCTACCAGAACCTCAAGGGTTACCTCTCCGTGAGGAGGGCTGAACTTTATTGCATTTGAAAGCAAGTTGGCAACTGCCTCTTCCAGAAATGGGCTGAAGCGTGCCTTTATTTCAGCGGGATATTTTTTTACAATACGGATACTTTTATCCTCTGCCACAGGTGCTAAAGTATCCACAACCTCGTCCAGTATCTTTGCGAGGTTGTCTTCCTGGAAATCAAGCTCCTCAAGGCTGTGCAGGAAGGCATATTTGGAGAAGGTTGAAACTATTTTTTCTATCCTCTCAACACCCTTTTTTATGAGCTCTAAACCATTCTCTTCAACGTTGCCTGTGGAAACTACACTTTTAATTGCAGAGAGTGGATTAAGTATGTCATGTCGCATTATATCTGCAAAGGTATCTTTAAGCTGATTTGATTTTTCCACATGTTTAACGTACTCCATTAACTCATGAATGTATCTGCTAACCCTCTTCTCTGCCTCTACTTCTCTGGTTATGTCCCTTACAATTACAATCATACCTCTTTCAGGGCTTTCCTCATCCACTGGTCCGAGAGCGAGGTTAACCATTATTGGCTCGTGGCTGTTAGATTTCCACCCTGAGATTATGCCCCTGAGCATCCTTCCATGCATAGCTGTGTGGATAATTCTCTCTCCTTCGCGCCTTAGTTCGGGCAACCAGAGTTCAAGCAGAGGCTTCCCAATGAGCTCGCCGCAGAGATTGAAAGAAGGGCGGCATATGCAATATGTAACTCTACCTCTGGAATCCAGGAGCAATATCGCATCTATGGCGAGGTCAACTATCCTTCTTATCAGCTTCCTGTCTGAAATTTCCCCCTCCGGCATCTTTATCCTCCCTAAACAAACCTGGCACCTGCTTTAGAGTCTCTATCAAGTCCGCCCTGTCAAATGGCTTTGTAATGTAGTCTACGATATCCTCTACTTCCTCCCTGTCGATTGACTCGTAGAGAGGTTGAACAGTCAGCATAGCGACGGGAACATGCTTCAGCTTTTTCCTTATTTCTTTGAGCACATCCCATCCGCTCATGCCGGGCATGAAGAGGTCGAGAAATATAAAGTCAGGGGTGTAGGTCTCAAGAAGGGCTAAAGCTTCCTGTCCAGAGTTTGCAGTAAATACCTCAAAGCCCTCTGGTTCAAGAAACTTTTTCACCAAGTAAGTAATCTCCTTCTCGTCATCTACAATCAGAATTTTTTTCAAATTTTACTCCTCCATATCGCGCCCTTTCCGAGTGCCTATGCCTTATGTGATATTTAAATTACATATATTAACTTAACTTTTCGGTTGCTGAAACTAAAGGGGATCCTCAGCTTTCGAAAAACAAACTTAATATTTAAGTATGAGAGGATAGTTTTGGGGGGTAAGAGTATGGAATACGATGCCTTTGAAATAGTGGGGGATAAAATCGTCTACTACAGCAGTAGAGGTCAGAGCATCGCATATGATCTGGTAGAACATGTGCGCAAGTCAACTACGCGTTGAAGACGTCTCCATTTTCTTCTTTTTTCTGTTTTGAATTTTGAAAAATAATCTTTATTAACACTCCTTCTTTCTTTAAAATTGGAGAGATGGATAAACATGGGGGATGGGAATCACACTCCAGTTGCTCAATACCTGGGGATATCTGGGCATGTATCCTCAAATAACAGCAGCGGTGCTGTCCCCAAAGGGGAAGATGAGGTAGGAATTGCGATTGTTGAAATAGACCGCAGGTTGAGAATACGCTCATATAACCATGAGTTCGCAAAGCTTATTGGCTTACCCAGAAATGAGGTAATGTACTCCTCCTGTAGAGTGATATTCAATTGTGTATTCTCTGCATACTCCTGTCCGGTTCTGCAGACATTTATATCAGGCAAGCCCCTCAACATAGTGGATATACATCCATGCACCGGCATTCCAGGGCCGTATCAGTTTACCTTTTATCCAATTAAAGATTCTGCACAACGCGTCAGCAGGGTTATCATTGCAATAGCAGACTTTTCTAGAGTAATATGGAGGCTTAAATCAGAGCTTGAGAAGTCATATTCGAGACTTCTTGATGTAAACAGACGCCTGAGGGACCTGGAGGGTATAACTACTGACATCCTCTCCATTGTTTCCCATGAGTTGAAAACCCCCCTCACCATATCCATGGGGTGCATTGACTTGGCCATGGAAGAGGAGGATATAGAGAAGAGGAGGGACATCCTGCTCATGGCAAGGAGAAACCTAATGCGCGAGAACAGAATAATTGACGGCATGCTTGAGCTTTCAAAGATTCGGCGGGGGATAATGACGCTTGTGTTCAGAAAGGAGGATATCATTCCCCTTATACGCAAGGCAGTGAAGGAAAAACTACCATTTGCAGCGCAGAAGGAAGTAAAAGTGGAGATGGACGTCAAAGCCTTGCCAGAGGTTGAGGTGGATCCTGCCTATTTAGTTTATGCGGTTGAGCAAATAATTGACAACTCCATAAAGTTTAACAGGAGAGGTGGAATGGTGAAGGTGAGTGCATCTGCAATGGATGGTAGCATAGAGATAGCAATAGAGGACACAGGTGTGGGGATAGCTGAAGAGAATCTGGAGAGGGTTTTTGAACCTTTTTACCAGGAGGATTCCTCTTCCTCACGGAAGTATCCTGGAATAGGTCTTGGCCTAACCCTTGCCAAGAAGATAATAGAGTTCCATGGAGGGAGTATTAAGATTGAGAGCATGGGACGAGGTAAAGGCACGAGGTGCAGGGTCATACTTCCACTAAACAGGAGGGGGTGAGAGCATGGCAAAAGTTCTGGTAGTGGACGACGCTGCCTTTATGAGAATGATGCTGAAAAACATTCTAGGGAAAAACGGACATCAGATAGTTGGCGAGGCACAGAACGGTGCAGAGGGTGTAAAGAAGTATCAGGAGCTCAAGCCAGACGTTGTAACAATGGACATAATAATGCCAGAAGTGAATGGAATCGAGGCAGTGCGGCAGATTATGGCAATAGACCCCGAGGCGAAGATTGTGATGGTCAGCGCTCTGGGGCAGGAGGCAATGGTCAAGGAGGCGCTTGAGGCGGGAGCGAGAGATTTCATTGTCAAACCATTCAAGGAGAGCAAAGTGCTTGAGGTAATTGAGAAGCTCTGCTAGCTTGGGAGCGGGGAAGGGGGTCCATGGAGAACTATAAGGACGTCTTTGTAAGTGAGTCGATGGAGCACCTCAACTCTCTGACCCAGGGGCTTCTGGAGCTGGAGAAGGGTAATGAGGAGGTGCTCACTGAGATATTCAGGGCAGCGCATACCCTCAAGGGCATGTCTGCCACTATGGGTTATGATGGCATGGCAAAAATAACCCACGAAATGGAAAATCTCCTGGATGCTGTTAGAAATGGTGAAGTTGAGATAACCTCAGAGGTTATAGACGTCCTCTTTGAGGCTGTGGACCTCCTGGAGGCAGCGTTGAACTCTCTATCCGAGGGAGATGATGAGAACATCTCTGCGGAGGAGGTTAGCCAGAAATTGAGTAAGTTCGTTCAAACAGGAAAGGAAGAAAGGGCTACAACACCAGAGGTGAAAGATGAGGCCAAGAAGCTGGAGAAAGGGATTAAAAAGATTGATATCGAGCTGGACAAGGACTGCACCCTCAAGTCGGTAAGGGCTTACATGGCTTTCAGGGAACTTAGGGAGCTTGGTGAGATTGTAAAATGTATCCCCGACGAGGAGAAACTGGAAGACGGCAACTTTGACCGCAGATTCTCGATATTTCTGAAAACCAGCGCAGGCGACGAGGAGATAAGGAAAAAACTTAAAAAAGTGAGCGAGCTGAGCAAAGTAGAGATTCATTATTGCGAGGCGTCGTCTGCAAATGAGGGTAAAACGAAGATCGGGGGAGATTTAAAAAGTGTGCAGACAGTGCGCGTGTCAATAGAACGCCTGGATTCTCTTATGAACCTGGTGGGGGAGCTTGTGATAAGCAAGAGTAGGTTATTCCAGATTAAGAACAAGTATGCCATCGACGAGCTCAATGAAACACTTGCCTACATTGATAAGCTTACCACAAGCTTGCAGGAAGAGGTACAGGAGATGCGAATGGTGGAGGTGAGGTATGTCTTTGACAGGTTCCCACGCATGGTCAGAGACCTCGCCAAGAAGGAAGGCAAAAAGGTTGATTTTGTGATTGAGGGCAAGGACATAGAGCTGGATAGAACTGTGCTTGACGAGATAGGTGACCCCCTGGTACATCTCCTGAGGAACTGTATAGATCATGGCATAGAGACGCCGGAAGAGAGGGTGAAGAGTGGCAAGAGCGAGACAGGGAAAGTGCTGCTCAAGGCAAGGCGAGTTAAAGACCACGTTGAGATAATCGTAGCCGATGACGGCAGGGGCATAGATCCGGAGAAGATCAAGAGAATCGCCGTGGAAAAGGGTTTGATAAGCGAAAAGGAAGCAGAAAAGATGTCTTACGATGAAGCGAAGATGCTCATATTTACCCCTGGATTCAGCTCTGCAGAGAAGGTAACTGACATCTCAGGTAGAGGCGTAGGTCTCGACGTGGTGAGAAACAAGATACTCTCCCTCGGTGGCACTGTTGAGCTGGAGTCTGAGGTGGGAAAGGGCACAAGGTTTGTACTCAAGCTTCCGCTCACCCTCGCGATAACAAAGGCGCTGCTCATCTCCGCTGGCGGGAAGATATATGCTATCCCGCTGAACAATGTGAACGAGATTCTGAATGTAAAGGAGGAAGACGTAAGCACTGTAATGGGGCAGGAGGTTATTCAGCTAAGGGGCAAGATTCTGCCGGTGTACGATCTCATCTCCATCCTAGGCAAAGCCACTGCTACAAACGGCGGCAAGCGCGCTCGCCCTGTGGTGATAGTGGAGAAGGGAGGAAACCTCATAGGCTTGGCGGTTGACGAGCTTATAGGGCAGCAGGAAATAGTGATAAAAAGTCTGGATGGAATGCTTAGAGATGTGCGCGGATTTGCAGGCTCGACCATAATGGGCGACGGAAGGGTGTCTCTAATTCTTGACATATCTTCTCTGGGGGTTTGAGAATGGCAAAGCAGATGATGTTGAATGAGCTTGAGCTGGATATGTTGCGCGAAGTGGGGAGCATTGGCGCCAGCCACGCCACAAACTCCCTCGCTGAACTGACCAATACAAAGGTGAGCATAGAGGTGCCGGCGCTTGAGATAAAGCCTGTGGAAGAACTGCTCGCCAGCGAGGGAGGAGAAGACCTCGTGGCAGGTGTGTATGTGGAGCTTCAGGGCGATATATGTGGTGTTATAATGCTCCTTCTGGACATAGCCTCGGCAGTGGAACTCGTGACCCAGATCACAGGTATGCCCACCGCATCTGAAGAGCTTTCTGACATGGAGGTCTCCGTGCTGCAGGAGGTGGGCAACATTATGGCTTCTCACTTCTCAAATGCCCTCGCAGACTTTCTGGGACTGAAGATAATGCCTCTTCCTCCCGCTTTGGCCGTTGACATGGCTGCTGCGCTGCTTGATTTTATCATGCTGGAGCAGGCGCAAAAGGTGAATGAGGCTATACTTTATAAAACCAAGTTCATGTTTCAGCCGAAGCAGATAACAGGGAAGATATTTCTCTTGCCTGATCCGGGGTCCCTTGACAGGATAATCGCTCTTCTCAGGGAGAAGGTGGGGATAGGTGTCTGAGCATGTCTCCGCCAGTGATTGTGGTGGACATCGCTGATGTTAAAGCCGCGACCAAGCCAGCGAAGCTGGTGAGCATCGGATTGGGCTCCTGCGTAGGTGTTGCCCTTTTTGACTCAAGGTCCAAGGTTGGGTCTTTAGCTCATATAATGCTGCCCAGCAGCAGGGGTTTAAATCCTGTTGACAACAGGGCTAAGTACGTGGACACTGCAATTCCGCTGGCAATTGAGGAGATGTTGAAGCTCGGAGCGTCAAAATCTAGGATCGTTGCAAAGATCGCTGGCGGAGCGAAGATGTTCTCTTTCACATCAAAAGATGACTATATAGGAAGAAAAAATGTCCTTGCTGTAAAGAATATCCTAAAAAAAGAGGATATAAAGATAGTGGCTGAAGATACTGGGGGAAGTGTGGGCAGAACCATAGAGTTTGATACATCTTCCGGAAGGCTCCTTGTAAAGACTGTTAGGAAAGGCGTGAGGGAACTGTGAACTTCCGTCACACTGGAACTTCGTTCCAGGTAACTCCGTCTCACCGCAACCTTCGTTGTGGGTAACTACCAGTTTTTGCTGTATCCGTCGATGGGCAGAGACTTATCGAGCACAAAGGTGCGCTCGCATGCAACGCAACGTACCTTCTGGATCTTTCCACCATTTGGCGTCATAATATACTCCATTGATCCACAAACAGGGCAGCTCCACATCTTTAACACCTTATTAAATGTTATCACAATGTGTAGATATAGGTTTAGTTTCGAAAAACGAAATAAGATTCGAAATACTCAGTATTATTTCCTTCTTCAGCTTCATTTTCCGAAAAATAACTTTTAAATAGGCTGAAAAATGGGTTGTTATATCATGGGGGGATGCGTATACTCCAGACCTCACCAGATGCTGTGCTGATGGAAGAACTTGAGAATTATATAAAAAGGAAAAATAGGGTAGTGTGGAGTCTATACTGGTCATTGACAGCGACAATTGGCATGCTCATAATGCTGCTGCCCGTAAATCTTGTAGTAACAGATGAGGGCAACTTGGCAGTCTGGTTTATCCTGTACCTGGCTTTCGCAGCCATTGCTCTGATAACTTACGGTGCTCTACTGAAGGGGAAGGTGAATGTGAGTGACCCATTACCTGTAAAAAAGAGGATATCGCAGTCTGTGCTGGGAGAGGTACACAGCATAAATCTGCCCAGTGAAGACCAGGAGCTTCTCTACAGCCTGAAAGAGCTTGAGGAGTGGTTCAAAAGTACCAGAGCCACGAATCTCAGAAATCCTGAAGTGGCGTCAAAAGAAATTGAGAAGTGGTACCGATTGGGGATAATTAAGGAGATAAATATACGAAATCTGAGACGAAGGATAAAAGAGCTGGAGAGGGAGCTGAGATCTGCTAAGAAAGAAGTTGAACTCCTTAAAATGAGACGTGAGATTCCCATCAGCGACATAGCCGTCAACCAGGTAAATAATACAAGGAGAGAGGGGATAAAAATTGATGCTTGAACTGCTCAGCGTAGGACTTGTCCTCGGATTGAAGGATAAGAAGATCGACCTCGGGGAGCTGAATGAAAAAGCCCTTGAAGAGGGAAATTCAGAGATGCCACCTTTTGGAGAGGTAGTGAAGACGGATGCAGAGGATGAGGACCTCCCGCCCTTCTTCTCTGAGGCAGAAGATAAAGCAGGTGATACTTCGCCCTTGGGGGAGAGTCCTTCATCGGAGGAGAGCTTTGAGCAGGTTGCGCCAGTGTCCAATGAGGCTATTTCCCAGCTGGAGGAGAGAGTTTCAGAGATCAGCGATGCGGTGGCAAAGATAGAGACGCTGGTGAACAGCTTTGATGAGAGAATTTCAAAGATTGAGAGAAGCATGGAGAGTCTGCTATCTGTTTATGAGCTCGTGACCAATGAGATAAATCCATTTATTGGATATTCCAATGGCACCGAGAGCGGGAATGGCAGTGAACAGGAGGAAAAGAGGGAGAAGTCTGTGCTTTCCGCTACTCCGGAGGGGCAGATGCTTAAAGAACACGTGGTAGATAAGGAGATGATGGACATCAAGCCAAACGGTGAGCGAGTGAGGCTGACGCAGATAAATAACGACCCCAACTCACTGCTTCTCCTCTTCAAGTGGCTTGATTTCCTCATAAAGAAGGTGGGCTACCAGGGAATGATAAAGACGCTCCTCTTCTACGAAGAGGTAGGCTGGATAACTAGGGAGGTAAGGGACCAGATAATAAAGTATTCCCGTGATCTTGGTGGGACACGCGCCTCTAGAGGCAATCGGAAACTCACCATCTTAGAGCACATCATTTCCCTCTTCTTCATAATCAAGCTCCAGGGGTTGGAAGTGAGCCCCACCCTCTACTCAGAGGTGGTAAACCAGCTGGATGAGTCGGGTATAGTTTGATGGAGGGTGGTGACTTGGGATTTTCCACCGCCGCCGCTTTCCTTATAATTTTTATGGCAGGTATAACTGCAGCGGTGGAGCTTTTAAGCGCTGGCGAGAGCTACCTGACCACGCTTGCCGAGAATATAAAGGAACAGTCAAAGCGAGATCTGGAGGTGCTGAGCACCAGCATAGAGATAGTGAATGTAACAGAAAGCGGGGGAAATACTCTAATCTACGTTGAGAACACGGGGAGCACCACTTTAGACCCGGATTATTTATTTCTGGTTGTAGACGGCGTGTGGCTTGAAAGTGATGCGTATACCATTAGCGCCCTTGGCTACTTCCAGGTGAGCTATGTTAACAAGACCTACCTGGTTAAGGGTGCATATCACGACAGCAGTGCAAATCCGCCTCTAACCCTGACCACCCAGGACGACACCCAGGTGTTTAACCCCTCCACACCGGCTCCTGATCAGCTTTATGGTATAGTGGGGTGGTTCAACATAACCATCGCAACCAGCAAGTTTGTGTCCACGAATACTTCTCCCAGCTTCTACTGGAGACCCGGGGATGTGGTGGAGATAACCACCCAGCGCAGTGTGCAGAGCAGCGTTAAGGTGATTGTGGAGAACGGCGTCAGCGACGAGTACCGTGTGGGTGAGGCTTTGCCCCATGCGCACGTCTTGCCTGCGGATAACTACAATTACGGGTGGGATTAACCGTGTCTGAATCCCTGCCCTCGGTGATACTGTTCATTGCGACGGTGGTGGTGGCAGCAAGCCTAGTGGGTGTGCTGAACCTGCAGGTGTCCCACATGGAGAACAATGCACTGGCAAAGAAGTCGGAGCTTGAGGATAAACTTGTTGGGGGAATAAGGGTGGTACATGTGAATGCTGAGGGAAATAACCTTTCCATCTATGTGGAAAATATTGGAGGCGTAGCTCTTGATCCACACCAGAGTAAGGTGAGGATAAATGGGGAATGGGTTGAGCCTTCTTCCATAGAGGTGATAAACCAGCGTGGAAGTGAGCTTTGGGGTCTGAATGAGATAATAGAAATTAACCTTACCGCGAGCATAGAGCAGGGCTGGAACCACGTAGTGGTGCTCAACTCTCGCCTGTGGACTCCTGATTACAGGTTTAAAGGAGGTTAGCGGATGGGATTCAGCACCACAGCGGCGCATGCAATTTTCTTTATCGCAGCCGTAATTATTGCAGCAGGCGTGGCAGGTGTAGTCAGCGACGCCTCTCAGACGGTCGAGACTGGAATCTCCCAGAAGTCCAATCTTATCTCAGAGAGGCTGAACACTGAGATAAAGGTGATTCACGTTTATCCTGGAAGCGACAACACTTCCGTTTATATACTGAATGCGGGCAGCACAGTGCTAACGCAGGATAGCCTGATACTCTTTCTGGATGGGAAGAGAGTGAACATTCTCGGCACGAGGATAGTAAACAGGAGCACAAACATCGATAACTCTCTGTGGGATCCTGATGAAGTGCTTGAGGCGAATATAACAGCGCTTTCCCCAGGGCGCTACGTCGTCAAGGCTCTGGTAAAAATGGATGTGTGGGATGAATATTACTTTAACACATAGCCAATTTTCAGAATAAGAAAAAAAATGTTTATATATATACACTACAAGATAAAAATGGGGGAATAAAAATTAAAGTGCCGGCGATTTCAATGAACAACCGTGCACAGATTGGTATTGGAACATTGATAGTATTCATAGCAATGGTAATGGTAGCTGCAATTACTGCGGGCGTGCTCCTTAAAACTACGGGCACACTTCAGTCAAAGGCAAGATCTACCGGCGAGGAGGCGACGAAGGAGGTCTCGACAAATATCAAGATCGTAGACCTAACCGGCTACGCCTATGCGAATGAAACCTGGAACAACGGTGGTCCGAATATAACCAAGCTGATTATCCTGGTGACTCTTGCGCCGGGGAGCTCTGAGATACGCTACGACGACATAATCTTAAACTATTACTCCGGAGACGTCTACATAAGTGGAATAACCCACAATGCAACGATTACCAACGATCTGAGCCTAGCTGAGAACAGCACAACCAACAGCGCTGGTATAGCCAATGGCATAGCTGACTTCTATGTTGTACCTGTGTTTGAGCAGAACAAAAACAATGTGCTCGAGAAGGGCGAATATGTGGAGCTGCACTTCTGGATAGAGGCTGATGGAAAGGCATACCCGCTTGAAGGAAACAGGGAGTTCACAGTAACTATCCTGCCAGTGGGTGGAACAATGACTGAAATCACCCGCGTCTCGCCCAGCGGGATTCGCTCCATCTTCGTAAGAAATTGGGTGTGAACCCGCCTTCGCATCCAATCCAAACTATAGGCAGGGTTCGTCTTCTGATTGAGAACACGCTAGGGCGCGCGGGAATCAACGAAAAGGTTTCTCTGGAAATTAAAGCCTGCGGCTTTTCCCGCTGGTTGGCACTGAATTGTCCAGCTCCTTCTGATTTTTTGCGGCGCTCTCAGCTAGCTGAGAAGCCTGCTCACAAGCTCCATACCCCGCTCTCGGTCATTCTAACTCACACAACAAAAAGTTCTGGAGCCACACCGAAAATTAAGTACAGCAGTTGACTAAAGACACCCAGGATGGTGGATTTTAGAGGCTCAGCATGATAAATATGGAGACCAAAAATAATAGAAGTAAAAGACACCTCAGCGAAGCATCAAACATCTCGGCTTATAACAACTCCTCTGAGCGCGAGAAGCCAAATCTCAACCTTGACGAAAACAATAAAAAAATATGTATATATCTCAGACGAGCACGAGCGCCTGCTTCAGGGTCTCTGTTATATCCCTCTTAGTGAAGGGCTTGACCACGTAGTCCACCAGCGCGTAGATGTCGTCCTTTTTCAGAGTCTCCTTTGTAAGAGGTTGTGCGGTGAGCATTGCAATGGGAATGTGGCGAAGCTCCTCCCTCTTCCTTATCTCACGCAGTGTCTCCCAGCCATCCATACCAGGCATCTGTATGTCTATGAATATATAATCTGGTGTTTCTTTCTCGAGTATCTGCAGGCACTCCTCACCGCTTCTTGCGCCGATTACAGTAAACCCCTCAGGCGTGAGGATGTTCTTCATGGCTTCGATGATTATATCGTCGTCGTCCACGACCATTATCTTCATTTCAACCCCCTCGCAATAAGGGCGAGTATCTTCTCCTGAGCCTGAATATACTCTCTTATCTGGCGCTCTATGTACTCATGGGCCATCTCTGTGGGCACATACAGCTTTGTCTTGTTATCCGACTTTATAACCGTCTTGAGGTATCCCTCCTTTTCCAGCGAGTACAGAATTGGATACACCGTTCCCTGGCTGAGAAGCACATTGAAGTTGTGCACCAGGCTCTTGATTATGTCAAACCCGCACATGGGCTGCTGCTTCAGCAGCGAAAGGATTATAATCTGGAGGGACTTCTTGACGTTCTGCTCCATCATCTTCGAGGAAATAACCTCAATTCTGGGTATGTGCACCGGCTTAGCTTTTGGTCTCTGGAAAAATGCTATTGAGGTTTCCCCGCTTTCGGTGGTTATCATCACCCTGTCATGAAGCTTTGTGAGGCTGTTAACGGCATCCTGGTTGAGAAAATTCATGTTGTATGAGCTTATTGAGGCTACGGGAATGCCATTGGTGGAGTTGTGGAGCCTCTTTTCAAGCTCAATAACCTCATCCATTATCTCATCTCTCACCCTGCCAAAGTCGATTTTCAGGTGGATCCCATCATACCCATTATCTCTTGCATAATCCTTGAGCTCCTCAAAATCAGAATAAAATGCCTCCAGATCTTCCTTCTTCAGCATTTTTATGTTTCCCCGTATCAGCTCTATTTCATGAAAAGCATCACCAGAAAAGCTTTTGAACTGAAATCTCTCATGCTCTCTAGGAAATGCATAAATACAGAGCTTATTTTTATCTAAACCTGCTTGAAAGAAGGATTTGGTAACATAATAACGCCGCTCTTCCTTTGAGTCGTAGAGATAAAGATCATTCCCCCTGTCGTAGAAGTCGTTGAGGATGTAAATTGGTCCATTTTTCTTTGGATTCTTGACTCTTCTCACATCTACAACCTCCTTCTTCTGAAGAGGCTGAAATTTAGTTTCTTGACTTTGCCACAGCCTTTACTCTGCTTCCATTCTCAAGATATTTCTCTTGGATATACCATTCGGCGTATCCGCAATCCATACAGGCATAAATTTCAAATTCTTTAGAACTTGTAAGAGCTTTTATCATCGAATACTTAGTATCTTTCATAAAGGTGCTGGGAAATACTTCCTGATGTCCTTTCTCCACATTTAGACTTCCACACTTTGGACAGCGTAGAGATGACTTCATGACCCACTCCCCCTTTTATTTTTTAGGTAAATTCTACTGTAAGAGCTTACATAAACTTTGCTTTTCAGCTTTCGAAACTTATACTGGAAGTCTCCCAAAAGAAACCGCACCACCTTCCCCCCTGCGGGGCAATACCACTCTCACACCCACCTCTACCTTTTTCCACCTTAGCTTCCTGTGCATCATATGGAAATAATTAACAATCATGATATATAAATCTTGTGTATTATTGTTTACAATTGCCCTGATTACAGAATACAGATTCACATAAGTTAAGTCCTGAGTGTGTTGTCAAAATCAGTGGGCGTAGCCAAGCTCCCTGAGAAACTTCTCGATCTCCTCCCTGAATTCACTCTCCAGGCTGAGCATTATTGTGCTCTTAACCCAGTCCAGCTTGTTTCCTATGTCAAATACTCTACCTGGGTAGATGTAGCCTACCACACGCTCTCCGTCCTCGATTAATCTGCGAATTGCATCGGTGAGCTGAATTTCGCCACCATAGCCCCGTTCCCCCTTCGCTAAGAAAGTGAAAATCTTGCTGCTCAGAATATACCTGCCTGTAATAGCAAGATTGGAGGGCGCCTCCTCGGGTGAAGGTTTCTCTACCACGTCTGAGAGCTCATATACTCCGTCTCCCAGACTTTTACCCAGCTCGGCAATGCCGTACTTGCTGACCTCCTGCTCAGGCACTTCCTGCAGGGCGATTACGCTGGCTCTGTAGCGTTTGTGCACTTCCAGCATATCCTTTATGCACGCGGGCTTTGTTATAACGTCCCCTAGGAGCACTGCGAAGTAGGCGTTGCCCACAAACTCCTTCGCCTGGAGTACTGCATGCCCTAAACCCAGAGCTTCTTTCTGGCGGATGTATGTTATGTTTGCAAGCTCACTAATCTTTCGTATCTCCTCCAGGTAAGCCAGCTTCCCTGCCTTTTCGAGGAACTGTTCCAGCTCAGGAGAGCGGTCAAAGTGGTCCTCGATGGCGCGCTTACCCCTGCCTGTGATTATTAAAATGTTGTCTATGCCAGCATCAAGAGCCTCTTCAACTACATACTGAATCACTGGTTTATCAAAAACAGGGAGCATCTCCTTGGGCTGAGCTTTTGTTATTGGCAGAAAGCGAGTGCCGTGTCCGGCAGCGGGAATTATCGCCTTGAGCTTCGTCCCTCGCCCTTCATACTTTTCAAATACAGCTATAAACTTTAACACATCATCGCCTGTGTTGATAACCTGATGGAAGGTGTCCTTGGGCACTGTGAATATGTCCCCAGCCTGAGCCTCGTGGACTTCTTCACCCAGCTTTATTTTGCCCTTACCGCTCAGGAAGTAGTACACTTCCTCGCTGTCCTCATGGTAGTGCCCGGACGTAGCCTTGCCGGGAAAGAGCTTTGTGAGGGAGATCACCAGGTCTTCCATCTCTATGTCATAGACCTCGTAACGCTCATCCTTCTTTACAAGCTTCCCCCTTTTCTCAAGCTCTTCTGCATTTAAACGCATAGCAGCACCGGATAATCATAATGTGCATGTCCTTATAACCTTTGCGCTCCAAATCTGCCTAATGATATATCAATCTATGGTTGCAGGAGGTAATAGGAACCCGCTGGTGGTTCCTATCCAAGCCTTAGCCTCTTTATACATTCGCTACCAAAGGGCCCAAATTCAGACTCTGCGACGATAAGGAAGAAGCATGTGGAAATCCTCCGACCGCAGCGCATGCATTGAGCATTGCATTCCCGGCGCTTAACATGGACACCATGTCCCTTTGTCCCGATAATTCTTTCCTTTATTACCAGCCTCCCTCCTTCTCTTTTGACAATACCCATTTCCTCAGCTATGGCAATTGTTTTCCTCACCAGTTCAGGCACGGTGGTGACAATTTCTATGACCTCCACTGCCTCTTTAACGCTTATGCTCTCCGCATCAACGCTGGCGAGTAGCATGAGCGCTTGCTCAACCTTTCCCTCAGCATTTTTCGGCTCTACCACGCTAACCTTTATATCCTCCCAGCCTTAATAAAATAACCTCTTTAAGATAGCGAGGGATCCTCATGATAGCGCCGGCACCGCGAAACATCGACCTGAAAAAGCTGGAGGAGAAGGTTCAGAAGTTCTGGAAGGAGCATAAGGTTTATGAGAAGAGCAAGGAGGCGCTAAGGGATAAGCCTGCGTACTACTTCCTGGACGGTCCTCCCTATGCGAGCGGAGCGATTCATCTCGGCACCGCTTGGAATAAGATAATGAAGGATGCGATACTGCGCTACCTTGCGATGCGCGGCTATAATGTGCGCCGCCAGCCTGGCTGGGATTGCCATGGCCTGCCCATCGAAGTGAAGGTAGAGAAGGAGATGGGCATAAAGAATAAGCGCGAGATTGAGGAGAACGTCGAAGCTTTCATCGAAGCGTGCCGAAACTGGGCTCTGCGCCACGTTGAAATAATGACCTCCCAGTTTAAGCGTCTAGGCGTGTGGATGGACTGGGATGAGCCGTACATGACGCTGAAGGATGACTACATCGAGTCAGCCTGGTGGACTATAAAGCGGGCGCACGAAAAGGGCCTCCTCACCCGAGACCTGCGCGTCGTAACGTGGTGCCCGCGCTGTGAGACTGCTCTGGCTGACGCCGAGATAGAGTATGCGGAGCGCACCGACCCGAGCATTTATGTAAAGTTTCCAGTCGTTGGGACTGAGAACGAATACCTGCTCATCTGGACAACTACGCCCTGGACGCTGGTAGGCAATCTCGCGGTTGTGGTTCACCCAGACTTCGACTACGTTAAGGTGAAAACTTCTCAGGGGAAGCTGATAATAGCAAAAGAGCTGGTGCACCTTCTTGAAGACAAGTTCGGGCTCAGCTACGAGGTGCTGGAGGAGTTCAAGGGTAGAGAGCTTGAAGGCTTGCAGTACGAGAACCCTCTGAAGGACTACATAAAGGTGGAGGCTCCGGAGAACGCTTACAGGGTTATTCTGG
>MTME02000096.1 GCA_002011115.2 Candidatus Pyrohabitans sp. JdFR-17 | reverse complement strand
TCTTTGGTAAGGGAGGTAGGTTGCCTTGAGTGACACAATTGATGAAACGCTATCGCTTTTGTAATTTTAATATCTAATTTATTACCATATCCATATTCATTTGTCGGATCTCTATTTGCCCTTTTTACACCATATTTATATGATTACGTAAAGAAAACTCACAGCGAAATAAAAATTAAAAATTTAATTTATAAAAAAATTGATGATTACTTAGAATTCCTTAAAATCTTGTTTGGAAATATTAAAATAGATAAAAATAAAGTAGTAGAGGACATTCTCGAAGAGGAAAAAGAGTTAATCAATAATTTAATACAGGATCAAAAAGAAAGTTTATTCTTGAAAGTTGCCAAAAAAAGCGGAGTAAGTAATTTAATTTCAGATTATAGACTGTCATATTATGTATATCTAATTAAAAAATACAGATCAGACGAAAATCCTGAAATTTTTATTTTTATAAAGGAAAAATTAGAAAGTGGATTATTAAACAATAGAGAATTTTAGAGTTGTATGTGTATTACTTTTGGGAGAACAAAATCAATATCGATGAACAAATATTAGACTCTGCGAAAGAAGAACTTGAAAAAGAGTTTGTTAATAAATACTATAAGAAAATATCCAGACTTAAAGATAATCTAAAAATAAAGAATGAAGTTATAGAAACGCTTAAAATTTGGGTAACTAAGGCAGAAATACCTGATAAGCATTTGAAAAAATTAATTGAAACTTATAAAAAATATAATACAAGATATTTCTTAGTATTTAAAATTGAAAAGCGAGGAACAGAAAAATTAAAAGGTATATTAACTAAATTGAGCATATTGATAGGGACAATAAAAATCCCAGATGTTGTAATTGATGGTAAAGCTATGGATATACATCTTGGTGCATACCTTCTTAAGCCTGAAAATTATATGTTTATGGCTGAAAAAATTGAAAAAGAGAATTTTCCCGATGATTATTATGGATTTTTAGCAATAGCACCTATTAATGTAGATGGATTTAAAGAAATAGAGTTACCGAAAAGTGAAATGTTAAAAGGGTATACTAAGATAGCTAAGAACATTTTATCAGAGTTATTTAGAGGAATAAGAAGTGATGACATAATATATTTCCTTTCAGAAGAGCTTATTTTGCATACATTTCCATTAAATATTCTATGTGGTGACCTGTCACCACCTTTAACGGAATCTGAAAGAATCTATTTTGTTGATAACGATTCAAATATAAGGAATCTGCTCAATATTAAAAGGGTAGTTGACCTTCACAAACTTGACGTTGAGACCATATTTAGTGTTCTAAAAAAGAATATTGGATTGCCAGACTACAGAGAGAATGAATTTTTGATAATTTTTGGTAAAGAATCTTATCAAATTAGTGAAACAGATATAGAAAATCGTTTTAAGAATATTCTAAACTCAATGGCAAGTCAGAGTGAAAAAATTAGTAAAATTCTAAATAAATATTAATAATAAAAATAAATGAGTGTAAGGAGGAAAACAATTGAGCAGAGCGAACTACCAACTGGTGGAAGACAAAGAGCTAAAAGACGCTGAACTCTTAGTCCTGCTAATCCTCGGCAAGGCAGGTGGAAGGATAAGCATACTGCACCTCCAGAAGATCTTCTTTACCTTATGGAAGTTTCACCCGCAGGTGAGGAGGCTGGTGGATTTTGTGCCACACCTGAGGGGTCCCTATTCTTCTGACCTGGACGATATTGTAAAAAATCCCACCTATGTGGTTGACTGCTGGGAGTATATACCACCCAGAAGGAGGTCAGAGGCTGAGAGGGTAAAGGGCGGATATTTAGAGATAACTGAAAAAGGAGAGGAGATTTACAGAAAAATTGTGGATGGGTTAAATGAAAAGGCAAAGGAGGATGAGGATGCCTTTGCGTTGATTTCTGCTGTTGACCTTATAGTGTCGCTGTACACCCGCCTGGAGTGGGATGAGCTTCTGCTCCTGCTATACACTGACGAGAATTTTAAAGAATACTCCGAAAAATCAGAACTATCCAGGGATATAATAAAAAATTCTGAAAAAATTGTTGACAGATTAATAAAAAAGGGTGTAATACCTGAAGAAAAGAGGGAGTCTTTTATGAAAAGGATAAAGAGTGCAAGGTGGATAGTGTGAATTCTGAAGATTCTGTTGTAAGCGATAGCTCCTTTTATATAGCGTTTTTATCACCACATGAAATTGGCGACCCAGAGACACTTGTGGAAATTCTTAAAAAATATAGATTTTTCATCGGAAGGGTAGTGTTAGATGAGATTTCAGAAAAGCACGGCGATATTGTTAATGATATTGGGTTTAACGGCATGGTTAAAATTCTGGAAAATTATGACTACTCCTCTCTGCTCAGCATTATTGGGAACAAAGTATTTGAAAAAGGTGAATATGAGTGCATGGCGATAGCATATTTCCTATACAGGAAATCGGGTCTCCACTCACTAATCCTGGATGATAAATCAGCACGCAGGTGGGTAAATAACAACATTCCGGAGCTAAGTAAATTCGTAAGGTACAGTTTGAGATTTATTGTGAATTGCTGCTGCTCAGATGGCAAGCTTTCTGAGGAAAAAGTAAACGCTATTCTGAATAAAGTTGTTCTGGCAATACGAATGGGAAGGAGACCTTTTAACCTGACAGAAAGGAATATCTATGTGGTTGATCAACTTTTAGATGAGGTGGACGGGTGTCAAAATTAGAACTACACACCTCGGTGGAAGAGATAGTAGAGTGTGAAGACATCCCGGGCATTACAATCAAAAAGGTAAACATAGGCAGGGATTACTTCTGGACACCCATCAGGAGCGTTTACCTCAGTACGGAAATTCCGGCGGATATCAGAAATAGTATATTGGAGCTAAAAACAGGGCAAAGTTTATTTGAGGCAAACAGAGTAATACATAGAGAAAAGCAGTATAAAGCAATCAGGACTGCAATAGCTGAAAATGATGACCAAAGAATAAAAAATATATTAAGGACAAATGAAAGAATCTCAAGTGAGAAATTTTCAATAACATTTTCCTTTTCAGATTTTCCAGAACATAGGCTTGGACGCAATTTTGAGGAGTTGTTAGATTCAATTCATGAATTTTCTAATATTCTATTTGTACCACATGTAAGATACAGCAAAACAGCAAAAACAGCGATAGAATATGATGCAAAATCTTTTTGCAAACATGTCGATTTTGCTGTAAATGTCTTAAATGAAAAGAATACAAAACCAATTTTTGTTCCATTTGATGTTGACTATCCTCAGAAAACAAGAGATGAAATCCTTATGCATTATGCAAAAAGGGGATATACAAATATATGGGCGGATCTCAAAGGCAAATCTCTTAATAAGGGTTTAATTAGAAAAATACGTACATTCTGGAGAGTTTCAAACAAAATTTTTGGAAAAGATTCAAAAGACGTAATAATATATATGACAAATATAAGAAAAGTGCCGAGAAGGGGGCTGGGTGACATTAGATTGGCACCATCCGATTTTCTGGGAGTTTTTACATATGGTGATTTTGTGGGAGCGCCTTTCAGAGGTATTATGGGTTATACAGATGACCCGGATTTCTGGTTGAAAAAGGGATATACAAGCGAAGAAAATTACTATAGAGATTTATTCAGGAGAGAAAGCAGCATTTTTGATAATTCTTCTTACTACTACATTCCACCGGAACGATTAAAATTTAGAAATAGACATTTAGAGTTTATCAGGAGGGCTATTCTAAATATTCCTTTCAGATATCGACATAAAGCAGAAAAATTAAGTTATTCTGTTAGTGGAATAATTACATTTAATGAAATAAATCAGATAAAAAGTGAAATAGAGCGAGAAGGAAAGATACCGGATTACGTAGGAAACAAAGACTTCTTTAAAAATGAAGGCGCGTCATTGCTTGAGGAGTTAGCAAAATCTGAAAAGGTACCTGAAAGAAAAGATAGAGGATTATTTGACTTTATATAGGTTACATTAAAATATGGAGGCTGCATCATGACCCACTGGCTCTGCATAACCACGGAAGAAAACTGGAAGGTAATCAAGGAGAAAAACATCTGGGGCGTGGCTGAGAGGCATAAGAACACCATAGCGAGGGTAAAGCCAGGCGATAAGGTGCTCATCTACGTCAAGCAGGAGAGGAGGAAGGACGAGGTGGTGGAGCCCAGGGTGGTGGCAGCCTACGAGGTGGCTTCGGAGGTGTTCAGGGACGCGAGGAGGATATTCAAAACTCCGCCCGGGATGGGCTCCGAGAGCTTCCCCTACAGGATAAAGCTGAAGCCGCTTAAAATCTTCGCCAAGCCTGTGGACTTCAAGGCGCTGATACCCGAGCTGAAGTTTATAACCAACAAAAAGAGGTGGAGCGGGCACCTCATGGGCAAGGCGATGAGGGAGATTCCGGAGGAGGACTTTGAGCTGATAATTAATAAAGAAGCTTGAGGGGTTGGACAGAAGATTAGTTTGCAATGTATTGCAAATTAACAACATAAACAGGAGAGGAATACACATGAACAGGCAAGAAGCAGAGGAAGTACTTAAAATAATGGTCACCGCGGACGGAGGCTGTTTATACTGTGCACAGAAGCTCTTTATCAGGTTTATTGAGGAATTTCCAGAATTTAGAGAGCTTGCAGAGGAGATTTTTGAAGAAAGATTTGGCAAAAACCTTTTTGACATAGAATTTTGAAAAGTGATGGAGATTATTTTGAGCTTCCTTATTGACACATTTCTTGTGGAAAACAGAGTTTGAGAGATTCTGCAACTTCCTGGGGTGAGAATGTCTTAACTTGACAGCACGTCCAATAGTAGGGTAGGAAAAATTTTTACGGGTTAACATACTTATAGCTTAATATGAAGAAATACAGTTTCACGGTAATAGTGGAAAAGGATGAAGATGGTTTTTATGTTGCAGAAGTTCCTGATTTGAAGGGCTGTTACACCCAGGGGGAAACCATCGAAGAGGCTCTGGAGAATATAAAAGAAGTGATAGAGCTCTGCCTGGAGGCTGAGGGAGATATTGAACCGGTAAGGAAGGAAATTGTGGCTGTGCAGAAGGTAGAAGTTGAAGTGTAATGAAATTACCAGCATTAACCGCTGAGAAGATAATAAAAATCCTTATTAAGAAAAATTTCGAGATAAAGAGGCGAAAGGGGAGCCATATCCAACTTGAAGACAATGAAGGGAGGAGGGTAACAGTGCCGATACACCCCGGCAGAAAAATAGGAAGGGGTTTGCTTAGGAAAATTATGAGGGATGCAGAAATATCCCGTGAAGAGTTGATAAAACTACTAAAAGAGGTATAAAAATAATATTTTAGCCATCACAACTTTTTAACCCCCTAAATGGCGGATAAATTTTTCGGTAGTAAAGTCAGCTTTCACTTTTCCCACACTCTAACACAAGACATAAATCTGCATTTTAAAAGCTAAAAAGCATGGGATACAGGACAATTCAGGCTTTGCTGTACGGCGAAGAAAGCCTTATAAGCACCAATGTTAAACTAAAGGGTGATATGCCGAAAGTTTACCGTAAAACTTATGTTGATTTTTGGGGTCGTGCAAAAAGCGGCATAAGTAGGGTTGGCAGTGGTATTATAATCTGCAGATTTGAAAAAACTCCTCCACCTGAAAAGCCAAAGGATGTGGTTTGCCCCCACTTCCTTGAACTGAAGTGGGCGAACGGCTGCTACTTCGATTGTGCATGGTGCTACCTGCAGGGCACGTACCGCTTTCACCCAGAGTGGAAGAATGGCAAGCCAAATATCAAAGACTTCAACTTGATAGAAAAGCACATCGCCGCCTTTGTTAAAAACAACGGTACTGATCCGGAGATATTAAACTCGGGTGAGCTTTCTGATTCTTTATTAGCTGAAAGCAAAAAACTTCCGTTTTCCAGGTTTATTGTCGGCGTACTTGATAAATATGACAAAGACAGGAAGCATAAAGTTCTGTTTCTGACGAAGTCCGTATATGTAAAGAATATCCTGGAGATGAAGAGGCCCGACAGGATTATAATGAGTTTCAGTCTGAATGCCTATCCTGTTGCCGAGCGGTGGGAGCGGGGTGCTCCACCAGTGAAAGAACGCATAAAGGCTGCTAAAAGGGTTTATGACGCTGGCTATGCCACGCGGGTGCGCATAGATCCAATGGTTCCGGTAGAAAACTGGAGGAAGCACTACCTCCAGCTGATTGATGACATATTCTCCAGTTTCGAGCCTGAAAGAATAACAATAGGTTCGTTGAGGGGACTCGCTTCTACAATCAATAACGCCAAGGACAGGTCATGGACAGTTTATCTCTCTGAGAAGTCCAACTGGGGGAAGAAGATTGATTTCAACACCAGATACGAAATGTACTCCACAGTTATCAATTACCTGAAGGAGAATTATGATTACAGCAGGGTTGCGCTCTGCAAAGAAACGATGGAGATGTGGGAGAGGCTTGGTCTGAGCTGGAGAGACATTAAATGTAACTGTGTCCTATGAAGTACAACCTAAGATAGTGCAATTTACGGTGAGGGGGGAATAAATGCCATCAAGAAAGAAAACACCCTTTGAATGGTGGAGGGATAGAATAAAAACATTAACCGGCTACAAAGATGAGGCAAGAGAACTCTACAAAAAGGCGGGTAAGGCATACACCCCGGGCTACTGGGCGTTACTTAAACTGTCAATTTTAGCATACTATATTGATGTTTACACAGTAATTGCAAAGAGCAACTTCAACAGGATCGTTTATGTTGATCTATTTGCCGGTTGTGGACTTAACAAAATAAAAATTGGAGATGTAGAAGAAATTGTTATGGGATCCGCACTTTTAGCAAAAAAGATTCCAAGAAATGGTAAAGAGTTTGATAAAATTATATTGGTTGAAAGCGATTCTGAAAATGCAGAAATTTTGGAAAATTTAATTCCAGAAGCTTGCGTTATCCCGGGAGATTGCAATAGTTTGAGAGTCATAGAGAAAATAAAAAAGATTATTGGAGAACTACCAAGGACTCACTTTCTTGCTGTAGCAGACCCGGAGGGTTTAGAATTAAAGTGGAGCACAATTAAGACATTTTTGGAGATGAATGGAGATATAGTAATCAACTATATGTGTGGAGGAGTGGGAAGGATCTGGGGAAATGTTCATAGCTCTTCGACGAAGGAATCTACCAAAGAGTCGATATCAAAGACCATGGATGAATTCTTTGGAACCGATGAATGGAAGAATTGTCCGCCTCCGCCCGAGGGTTGCGCGGAATGTCTTTTTGATGTCTATTTTAACCGCGTGAAAGAATTTAGGGAAAAGTCCATCCCCATAATAGTTAGAGGAATTGGAGGTTTTCACTACCACATGATTGTAGGAATAAGGAAAACTAAAGGTACTCAACGCTGGATAAGTGCCGTTGAGCGGGTAAAAAATAAGGTAGAAAATATAACGGAAGATGAAATTAGAAGGCTGATTGATATTTATAGGGGAAGACAGCTGCAGCTTTTTTAAATATCTTTTCTTTTAATCCTGAATACAGGTTGCTTTTTCTACACTAACGATGCATTATTCCCCATCAAGCACAGCGTAGCCAGGCCGTCCAGACAGAGGGGAGAGAGTTTCCCCTCGCTCTTCTCTCTGGCGCATATTTCTCTTAAATCACAGACAGGGCACACTTTTTCTTTCAGGTACTCTATATCAGCATCAAGCAAACCCTTATCTCTAAACATTTCGTAGAGGAACTTCAGGTATTTTCCCTCGGCGATTCTCGGCACGTCGTACTTTGCGGTCTTCAGCCCTCCCCCTGAGAGCATAATATCCATACAACCTCCTGTCCCTCTTCGAAGAGTTGCAGGCACGGCACACCCACACAACATTCTTCTCGTCATCCGGACCGCCCAAAGCTTTTGGAAACATGTGCTCCAGGGTTAGGGAGGATTTACTGCCGCAGAATATGCACTCGTCCCTCTTTTCCCTCTCCTTTACGTATTCTCTGATTTCGTTCCAGAATATTTCTCCCTGCTGAAACTTTTTGAATCTGCTCATCACAAAGCGCCAGTGTCTTTTACCAAAACCAGCAGAGTCGGCGATTATTTTTGCATATTGCCAGTATATCAAGTCTACAACTGTTTTTATCGCCTGCGGCGGCATGCATTGCCCCCATTTTTAAAACCAATCTTATCATTTTTTAAATTTTAAAAAAAGAATTAAGATTTAAAGATATATGAGGATAAGAAGCAAATGCAAAAATCTTTATTTTCACAAATCCAATAAATAAGTATCATCATCCACATTCAGAATGGGTGCCATGCTAACTGACAATACGTATAATATGACTAAGGTTAATATCTACTAATAAAGCGGAGAGGTGTCTGCAACATGGCTATGGAAATAAGCAAGTTGAAGGAGATTATAAATCCTGAAGAGGATGTAATTGTGTGGAGGATAGACGATTATATGGTCATCAAAAAGTTAGACTCTGGCAAATTTATTAAAAAAGCAGAAGAAATAAGAAATACTCTGAAAAGCAAAAAAATGCTTCTCTCGGATGATAAGATAGTGGGAATAATCAAAGAGGCTAGAAAAGAATGGAGAGAGTAGTAGCAGACACTTCCGTTCTTGTTTCTGCTATCCTATCTAAAAAAGGAGATTCTTTCAGATTTATTAAGCTTTTGCTTGAAGGTAAGGTGAAAAATTACATTAATGATGAAATACTGGATGAGTTTCTTAGAGTACTTCTTACAAAATTTAGCAAACTTCTTCCTGTAGAATTCCAGCAGGAGTTCTACTACCTGGTGAAGTCCCGCTCTACTCTTGTTCAGTCTAAGGAAGAATTCAAGCTCTGCAGAGACAGGGCTGATAATAAGTTCCTTGAGGTGGTGTATGCTTCAAAGGCAGAATATCTGCTGACTCTTGATAAAGATTTGTTAGACTTGAGAGACTCAAACAGAAAATTCCAAATTAAGGAACACGAATTTAAGATATTGAAACCAGAAGAATTTTTTGATGAAATTGAGAGTGAATACATGTGAAACCAAATGAGGCAATAAATATGGAATTATCGCCATAGAAATATTTACTCACTAATTTTTGAAATTCTCAAGCAATCTCATGATACCAAGAGGAGGGCTACAAACTCCTCACAAAAAGATACCTTATTATGTGTTAACATTCAACTTACTCACAGAGAGATATGGCAGCGATAACCAAGAACAAACAAAAACTCATAGAAAAATTCGTCAAGAGGTAAAAAGCAGGTATGGGGGTGAGATTAGGGAGGTTATCCTCTTCGGCAGCCTTGCGAGGGGCGAAGCTACCGCAAAAAGCGACATTGACCTTCTGGTTATAACCTCCTCTGACTGGTATGATATGCAGAAAAGGCTATCGGAGGTGATTGTAGAATTTCTGCTTGAAACGGGGGAGTACATCTCTGCAAAGGCTGTGAATGTAGAAGAGTATGAGTTCATGAAGAGGCTCAGGGCAGGGTTCTATGAGAATATCGAAAGGGAAGGTGTAGTGATTGGATGAGGCTGAGAGGTTCCTTGAAAAGGGAACTTTTATCTATTCTAAGGAGGAAAGAGTAAACTAAAGCTCTGCGTGGTGAATTACTATGACCCACTGGCTCTGCATAACCACCGAGGAAAACTGGAAAGTAATTAAAGAGAAAAACATCTGGGGAGTGGCTGAGAGACACAAGAACACAATCGCAAGGGTAAGCCGGGGGATAAGGTGCTAATCTACGTCAAGCAGGAGAGGAGAAAGGACGAGATAGTAGAGCCAAGAGTGGTGGGAGCCTACGAGGTGGCTTCAGAGGTATTCAGAGATGCAAGGAAAATATTCAAAACTCCACCTGGAATGGGTTCTGAGAGCTTCCCCTACAGGATAAAGCTGAAGCCGCTGAAAATCTTCACAAAGCCGGTGGACTTCAAATCGCTCATACCCGAGCTTAAGTTCATCACCAACAAAAAGAGGTGGTCTGGGCACCTCATGGGCAAGGCGATGAGGGAGATTCCGGAGGAGGATTTTCAGGTAATTACGAGTAGAGCATAAGTTATGGGATTACCTTAATCGAGGAGATGGGGTTGAATGAGCCTTAATGAGGAACAAAGAAAAAATATCAGAGAATATATAAAACTTTTCAAGAAATACTCTGAGTCGGAAGAATATCAGAGGGACTTAGAAGAGAGGAAAGCAAGGGAAAAGTTCCTGTCAGAAGCCCTAAGAAAGGACAGGATAGAATCTATGACTGAATTCGATTTTGGAGAGATTATCTCTAAACTATGGGCAGCTGGTATGTGGGCCAATAAGGAGTATTTAATTCAAAAGATAATAAACGATAATGGTCTGGATAAGATAAAAGAGAGATTAAATGACCTTTTATACGGGCAGGAGCCTTTTGAGAAAAGATTTGATAGATTTGTTAGAAATGTCAAAGGATTGGGGCCCGCATCTATAACGGAAATTCTATGTTTCTTTAATCCCAAAGAGTATGGTATATGGAATGACAAGGCAAGAAAAGCCCTGAAAATACTTGGATTTGAGAATGTCCTCCCACTAAAGAAGTATCAAATCTCTGGTAGGGATTACATTAAGTTTAACCAAGTAGTAAAGAATATTGCAGAAGAGCTGAGAGAGGCAGGATTTAAAGATGCCGACCTGCTAATGCTCGATTATTTTTTGTATGAGGTCTGGCGTGTTGGAGAGTTAAAGCAAATTGAAAAAGAACCAAAAAAGTATGTGTTTGACCATGACGAAATAAGGGATTTTATTCGAGATATTGGGCTCTCCCTGGGTTTTGAAGCTGAAACTGAAAAAACAATAGGCCATGGGGCGAGGGTTGATGTAATTTGGCGGGCTAAAATAGCAAATTTGGGAGTTGTCACCTACGTATTTGAAGTGCACAAAAGCGGTTCAATTGACAGCCTCGTTCTTAATCTACAAAAAGCGATACGTAATCCAACAGTGCAAAAGGTAATTGCTGTTTCTGATAAAGAACAGTTGGAGAAAATTAAAAAAGAGGTGCAGGGGCTACCAGATGATTTTATCAGAGCTCTTTCCTTTTGGGATGCTTATGAAGTTGAGCAAACCCATGAAAAACTCTCAGAGGTAATAAAGAGCATTGAAAAATTGGAACTTGTAAAAAGTGAGTTTAATTATTAGAGAATTCTACAGACAAAAAACTAAAGATTTAAACAATCAATTAACTCATATCTCACGGAAAATGTTCACCACATCATCTCTAAGTCTTGAATAAACGTACTCAGCCAAAGGCTTTAAGTTAACCACATCCGCGCGGTTGTACTCCACCAGAGTTTCCAGCGCGTCCTCATCGCCATAAATTTCCCATCTTCTCCAGAGCCTCACCGCCTCGAACCCGTCTATGTTTTTAACCTCTTCTTCTCTCTCTAAGCCCAGCATCTCCTCAATCTTCTTTAGCCCGCCTCTTAATCCAAGCCTTTTTGAGGTGAAGCACAGGTCGATGTGAGGTTTCTCAAGGCTTATACTCGGGAAGCATGCCTTAAGAAATGGTACGTCGAAGCCCGAGCCGTAGAAGGTGACGAGAAGGGAGTATCTCTCCAACTCCCTTTTGAGCACCTCCTCGTTTAGATTTATCCCTCTGATAAAGGCTTTATACTCCCTGCCGTCGTACACCCCAACCATAGTTACCTCGCTTCTACTTGGGCTAAGCCCTGTAGTTTCGATATCCAGGAAGCAGATGCTGTGCTTGAACTCTTCATAAAGACGCCAGTGCTCACGCCTGGGCATGCGGTAGGCGAAAAAATAGGGTAGGTGAAGCTCAAGGTTGAGCTTAGCTTCTTCTATCTCCCTATCTAACAGGGGTTTCCTCCTCTCCGGTATGCCCTTTATCCTCTCCCTTTCCAGAAAGTCTCCCCAGCTTAGAATTCCGCTTTCCCAGAGTCGCCTCTCTTTTATCTCTCCAATTCCACTGAGGAATATGAAGCTGTGGCGTATCAATCTCCTCCCTCCAGCACTCTAAAAGATACGTCTGCCCAGTAGTTTCCGGTGAATATTACCCTCGCGATAAGCGCCTTAAAGCCAAGCCTTTGCGCCAGCTCAAGCATCCTTCTCTGCCTTGATGAAAGTTCAGCACTTCCGGACTTAACCTCCACCACGAATCCCTGGTGGGGCGGCTTCTCCAGATATCTGTTAAGTCCGACGCCTGAGAAAAGCTGGCATACCACTTCCCGCGGGTCCATAGCAGCTCTCTCTGGGAATATGGCGAAGAAGTCCATGGTCTTGCCGTACTTTTCAAGAAACTCCACCTCATAGCTTCTGGGGAGCCTGAGCTGATCAATCTTTGTGAGCAGTTTTGCCGGACGGTATATTATGAATCCCTTACGTCTGAGGATGTGAGCGACTAATAGCTCGCCTATCTCGCCCTTCAGCTTATTGCTTGCGAGCAGGTTGTACATCATTGCAGCGCACTCCCTGAGGCGTACTCCACTATGAGCCTCTGCTTCCCCCGCCCAAGGATAAGCTCCCTGAGCACATCCCTATCGTACCCAAAGGGTAAAAGCAGACTCTCACCGGCGCGCAACAAAAGCTCAGCATAGTACTCGCGGTCGTAGCTCTCACCCTCTGCAGCAAACTCTGCCACCACGACTCTGCTCGCCAGCCTCCTCGCCTTGCTGTCCCTCACCAGGAAGCGCACGTGCTCGCCTGGACGAACGCTTATGCCAGCGCTCTTGAGCTGGCGCAGCGCCGCGTAGGTTAAGCTTCTCGTCCTGTACTCCTCCAGAGGTTGGGATACCCTTATGGTGAGCATAAGGTCGTCGATGTTTAAATCACCGGCAAGCGTTCGCCGGACAAAGCCTTTAAGTGCGTTTATTGCTTCGGGTATTCTGTCGTAGAACTCCTCAGCGTTAGATGCCCTGGCAAGCTCGCAGAGCATCGCCTGCTGCGCCTTCTTGACCAGCTCCGGCGAATCGCTCCTCCTCAGCTCTATTCCGCGAACCTTGAGTTCGCCGCTCTCGAAGAGGCCGTAGTAGCGGTTCATCACACCTACGCGCTTCTCTCTGCTGGGCAGAAACACTATCCACCTGTACCTTCCCTCCACATCCACAGGTATCCCGAACTCCTGCTCCAGCGCATTTGCAAGCTCCTCGAACTCCCAGAGCTCTGCCTCTTTCCTCACCCACAGGGAATCGACGATACCGTGGAGCACCTCAAAGCCGAGATGCTCAGCCAGAGCAGCCGCTTCGAGCAGAATTTCCCTGCCGAAGGCGGTTATCGCCTCGTGGCACTCTATTCTCCCAAAGCGAGCGTTGCGGTAGCCCATGTAGCCGAAGCTCGTTACGAGGAGCCATTTCAGCGCCTTCTGGCGTCTTTCTAAAGCTTCACTTCTCCTGTGCTTCAGCGCGCGCTTATAAGCCTGGCGGCGGTCGATGAGCATGCCCACCACCGCTGGGATCATCCCAGAACGTCGCTCGCATATGTGGTATCCCAGCTCCGGCACGCGTATTCGCGAGTCGCTGCAACAGTCGCAGAGCATGGTTTCGGGCGAGATGTTGTACCTGCGCATTATGTTGGGGAACATTGAGGCGAAGTCCAGCTCTACTACGCCTTCGTGGAGCCCTGCGCGGGGCTCAAAGATGAATCCACCGCGGTCGGCGAGTATTAAATCGCGGAGGCTCTTCTCCCGCTCGCAGCGCTGCCTCTTCCAGGGGATGAGTATCCTATTTTCATAGCAGTATTTCAGCTGAAGCGTGGTTATCACATTCCCCGGCGTTACGCGCGCCACGCGCTGCAGGGGGATGCACGCTATCCGCGAAAGCTCGGCTATACCTTCCACATCCGCCTCTCTGAAAAGGAAGGAATCTTTGGCGGAGAGGTGCACCCTGCCGTTGAGCATGTAGGGCACGGGCTTGAAGTAAACCCTGCCATAGCTGAAGTACGAGCGCTCCTTCTCAAGGCCGTTGTAGCCGGGCTCTCTGCCAAGGTAAAAATCCTCTATCCCCAGCTCTTTCACGTGGGTGTTGAGGTAGGGGAACAGCTTTGAGTCGCCTCTTTCGGTGAGGATTATGTCCGGGTCAAGCTCAGCCATGAGTGAGGAAAGCTCCTCAAGCACATGCTCCTCGCTGCCTGTGAGCACGAATCTCTCGTTATCTGTGCTGAGTCTCACCTCTTTGATCCCGGCGTGCCTCGTGTACATCCCACCTTCCGGGATAACATCAAGCGTGGCAATCCTCAGCTCAGGCAGAGAGTAGCTCAGCGAGTAGGGCTCCTCGAGCAGCGTGTATCCATGTCCGCGAACCTCAAGCTTCACCAGCGGGTGTATTCCGCGCTCGAAAAAGAAGCGCGTGGTAAGGGGGATGTCCACGTTGTACAGAAGGTTGTGCCTGAACCTGCCATGATGGAGGAGTTTCTCCGCAACATCGAAGAATCTGGAGAAGCCGCGAACAGTTACCTTCAGCACTTCTTTCCTCTCTCCGGAGAGTTCTCTCAGCGTCTCAGCCTCGAGAGCGACGCCGCCCAGAGAGGCAAGCATCTCAATGGTTTCATCATCTCTCGCGATGAGGTAGAAGTAGGGCGAGTACTCTTCCTCTATGCTATGCACCCTTCCGCTCTCGTCCTTCAGCCAAAGCTTGATAGTGGTGCTGCTCGCCGGGTATGCATCGAGCACCCAGCCCCTCATCTTTCCATCTCCTTCACAAGCTCAATGAGCACCGCAAGCATGAAAGCTCTGTACGGGTCATCACCGGCGAGGTAGCTGGCGGCACTCGCATGCTTGCGTGCAAGCTCAACTACGCGATCGAAGGCTTTCCTGTCTTTACCCCTCAGGGCACGGCGGAACTTCTGGAGCTCTCTCAGCTCGCTCTCTAACCACTGTCGATAGCTCGGCACAACCCTGCCCAAGGCGTCACCTCCTGATGAACTCTTCAAGAGTCAGCTGGCTGGCCTGAGTTAAGGGAATCTCCACCTCTCCAAGTGGAAGCTCGCGGCTCTTGTGCAGCTTAACCCTGGCTGAGCCCCTGCGAAGAGAAAAACTCAGCCAGGTGTCCACGAAGCCAGCGAGCTTTGCCCTCACCACCCTCTTCACCTTATCTTCAACGCGAGCGGTGATTATGAGGAGCTTCTCCTTTTTCAGCGTAGAAAGCTCTCGCAGCGCTTCGTCGAGGATTATGAGCGCGTCGCTTATGGGAGCGTCTCTGCCGCGGAAGAGGTGGGTTAAATGGGAGAAGATCACGGCACCAGCCTTGCCCGCAAGCTCTGGCAGCCTCTCAGAGAAAAAGGTGTTGAGCTGGTAGGCTGTGAAGGGGCGCACGATGAGGGTGTTCTCAAGCACAAAGCCTGCGCTGTAGCCCTGCGACCTTGCAATCTCAGCCACGCGGTAGGGGTTGAAGCTGGAGCCGCACTCCATGACCAAGGAGGTGAGCGCGTGCCTGCCTGTGAGCTCAACCAGCATGCGGTACACCAGCTCGTCCAGCTGACCTGCGTCTGCCTCAATCAGGTAAGCTCCTCGAGGGGCAAGTCCGCCCAGCGTGAAATCAATTACGGGCGAGCCGGTGGTGCAGCGGGATTCTGCTCCCCAGGAATGGAGCGGTGGGCACACCCCAGCGAAGGTTAAGTCGCGATAGCTCAATCCGCCTCACCATTAATGTAGAAGCGTTGCGCCTCGCAGAGGTTCTCAAGAAGCGAGGCTTCGCAGGTATCGCAGAGGTACCTTTCCGACTCAACCTGAGCACCGCAGGATAAACAGTAGTGGCTTGCCATGAAAAAAGTGGGTACTCTTTTGTATCTATGCGATTTACGGGGGAGCACGGGAAAAGTGAGGATGGATATTCACGATTGGTTATGATGCAGGGGAAGGGATTCGAACCCCCGACGGGCCTACGCCCAGCAGATCTTGAGTCTGCCGCCTTAGCCGCTCGGCCACCCCTGCATGCTAATGATTAGGTCAGAGAGTAGCGAGTTTAAAAATAATGATTACAACTCCTTCGCCATGTAGGGGCCTAAGCGGGAGTAACCCCTGCGGCGGTAGTATGGGCGCGTACCTATGGCGCTTGTCACGAGCACACGCTTAAAGCCAGCTTCGCGGGCGAACTCTGCCGCTTTCTCAAGCAGCAGGCTGCCGTAGCCGCGGTGCTGCTCTGCTCGCGAAACACGCCTTCCCAGAGGCAGAGCCTCGCCCAGCACGCGGAGTTCACGCACTATCGCAGCGTTTTTAACCTCCCTGCGGTGCGCTCGCTCAGAGGGGAAGCGCAGCCTCAGGTAGGCTACCAGCGCGTCGCTTACTCTGTCCACGATGCTAAGGAAGTGCTCTTCGCCCGAAGAAGCGTCGTAGCTTTCCATCTCAAAGGCAAGGTTCTCCTCCCTTATCTCTATGCCCTCCTTGTAGGCGAGGTGCCCAGCGTCGCGGCAGCGTATGCACTGGCAGCGGGCGTTCATCTCCTTTAGCTTGCGCTGCACCATCTCAGCGAGGTTGCCGTGCTTGACGCCAGCGATAATAAGCTGCGCAGGTATATCGCGCTGAATCCTCATGGTGCGCACCCAGCGCGGCAGCAAGCGCTTCACCTCGGCGATAAGCTGCGCAGCCTCCTCGTCGGTGTAAGGGCGGAACTCACCACGCTTCCATATCTCGTAAAGTTCTGTGCCTGCCACTACAAGCGTGGGGTATATCTTCAGCGTATCTGGGCGATAGCTTGGGTTTTCAAACAGCTCGCGGAACATCGCCAGGTCTTCCTCAAAGCCTGAGAACAAGCCGGGCATCATGTGGTACCCCACTTTTATGCCAGCGTCCTTAAGCACCCGCGTGGCTTCAACGACATCCTCGACGGTGTGCTCCCGCCTAACCCTGCGGTATACCTCGTCGCTGAGCGTCTGCACGCCGAGCTCAACTCGAGTTACACCCAGACTGAGCATCGCATCCACGTGCTCCTCCCTGCAAAAGTCGGGGCGGGTCTCGAAGGTTATCCCCACATTTCTTACCCTCGCAGTTTCGTTTCGACGCGCCGCTTCTTCGAAGCTCGAGCTGCGCACGCGCTCACCGGGAAAGCTGTTCATAGCGTCGATGCAGTCTCTAACAAAACTGTGCTGGTACTCCCAGGGCAGCGCCGGGAAGGTGCCCCCCATCACAATGAGCTCCACCTTATCCACACTGTGCCCGATGGTGGAGAGCTGCTCCAAACGGGAGTAAACCTGGGTGAAGGCGTCGTAGTCGCTCGCCTTTGCACGCAGAGCAGCTGGCTCAAAGCCGGTGTAGCTCTGGGGCGCATCCTCGCCGCGGGGGCAATAGATGCACTCTCCAGGGCAGGGCGCTGGCCTTGCCATCACAGCCACGACAGCGATACCAGAAAGGGTGCGCACCGGCTTACGCTTTAGCAGGGGGAGCAGAGCCTCGCGCTCTTCCTGGCTTGCATAGCCCAGGATTTCGGCGTTGGATGGCAGCCTGCTGAGCCCGAGCTCCCTAGCTACCTGAGCCTTAATGCGCTGAACCTCGCTTCTTCTCGAAGGCTTTGTTTCAAGCAGCCTTGCAATTATCCTGCGCGCAGCTTTAGCTTGTGCCTCCACCTTTGAATCACCTGCATTAGTAGGTTAGCTGTAACACAATATCCTAACATCTATGAAAGAGCTTGCCTCTCAAAAACTCCTCCCCTTCTCAAAGAGGTATATGCCGTTATTCACCTTCACAGGCGTCCAGCCCATCACCTTGAACTCCCTCGAGACAACGCGAGCGCCCTGCGCAAGCTCCCTCTCAATCAGGGGCTTAAGCTCCTCCTGCACCCACAGTGTGAGGTAGTAGGTAACCACATCTGCATTGGCGATAGCAATGCTCGGGTCGCCGCCGAGGTGGAGCCAGAAGCGGGGCTCAAAGATGTTACCGTGGAAGATTTTTATCCTGTCGCCGAGGCCGCGCTTCTCTACTTCCTCCCTCGCCCATTCCACCAGGCGGGAATTCACCTCTATGCCAAAGCACTTCGCCCCAAACTCCTCTGCGGCGACTATGAGTATCTCCCCAGTGCCACACCCAAGGTCATAGACCACTTCGCCCTCCTTCACATTCGCCAAGCTGAGCATCTCTCTCGCCCTGGCTTCGCTTGTGGGCACGTAATCGCAGGTCGCCATCAAAAAATACTTAGGCTATGAGGCTAAAATAATTTCTGGGCTTTTGGAAGGTGGCGCAGTATGGAAGAGGATGCAATCCTCTACTCCTACGGAGGTAGGACTCTAAAGTACATCCTGCCCCCGCCTCAGGATGAAGAGGAGGAGGGAAACGCTGACCTGGGCGAAGTTGAGGTCGCCGGCTTGGTCATTGCCGGCAGATTCTTCAGGCTTGGTAAAAAAGTCGCCAGCGCGGAGAAGTGCAGGCGCTGCGGCGAGTGCTGCCTCACCCTGGGAAGCAAAATTCAGGCTTCGCCAAGCGATGTGGAGCGCTGGATTCGCGAAGGCAGGGAGGAGGTGCTCCGCTACCTTAAGATGGAGGAGAACGGTGGTGCTTTAATCACCGACGGGACTCTTGAGATGGGCGACGAGAGCGGGCGGTGCGTCTTTCTTACTAAAATCGACGGCGCTTATGCATGCGCTATCCATAAGACAAAGCCAGAGGTGTGCCAGGAGTATCCCCTCAACGTAGGCGGAGTGTGTAAAGGTAGAGTGGATTTCAGGGAATAGCGCTCATGTACCTATTCTCCCTCCTCAGCCAGCGCTCGCTGGAAGGCTGAGAAAAGCTCCTCATCGAAGGCAACGAGAATCACCCTCTCCGGCAGCGCTTCTCTGGCAAGGTGCGCTTTAATCTCTTCAAGCATTGCCCTTGCTGCTTCGTCTTTTGGTACGCCGCCAACGCCTGTGCCCATGCCCGGGAAAGCTATGCTTTTGAAGCCATGCTTTGAAGCTTCTCTCATCGCTGCCCTTGTTGCCAGGCGAACCTCGTTTACGCCTATTCTCTGCGCTGGCTTTTGCATTGTGCTGGCGTGAATCACCGCCTTTGCTTTAAGCTTGCCTGCCGTCGTTACCGCGGCGCTGCCAACGTTAATAGGCGCTTTCGCCACTGCCTCGCGCTCTATCTCCTCGCCGCCGCTGCGCTTGATTGCCAGAGCCACGCCTCCGCCCATTACGCCATAGCTGTTGGACGGATTCACTATGGCGTCTGCCTCTACCTGAGTTATGTCGCCCCTCACAACGCTTACCCTGTTCCTGAGGCTCATAAGCATTTCAAATAATTCTTCCAAGCCCATTACACTATAATTTCCAGCATTTTTCAGAAGGCTTCTGTCTCCTGTGAGTATTGGAATTCTCAACACCAAAGATAACGCTACAAATGGAGTATCTTTTTCATCAAAATTTTTACAGATGGCGTATGCTTCATGGATTTTGGCAAGATATAATTTTTCAGGCTCAAATATAATTTTTGAAAGCAATTCTTCCTTAACAAGTTCGAGATTGGATCTGCTAACACCTCTTCTCTCAGCTTTGGCTATAATTAATTCCCAGTATTTCTCAAGTTCTTTAAGTAGATATTCTGGAGCGTAGAGTTTGAGTTTACCTGAAAGGATAATATCTCTGAGTTTTGAATTTTGCGGGATTAAGGCAGAAATAATAATGTTTGTGTCTACAACTACAGCCCCAACCTTTTCTTCTCCTCCTTCCATACATCCTCCCTCACCCTCTCAAGCTCTTTTAAATCTTCCTCATCAATCGATAATTTTTTCAGAGTTTCTTCTATTAATTCTCTTCTTCTTTTTTCTATGCTGATTATTCTCTCAATCTGCAGCTTAATAAAATCTTCATCTATCCACTCAGGAACTCTAATTAAAATTTCTCTCATAATCCTCACCTGCTTTGTGGTTACATGTGGTATTCTTAATAAACATATAAAAAACTATCATGCTTCATCTATCTAATATAAGCGTGGGACCGTACACCGAAAAGTCCACCTAGTGATGTTATTAATAATTTATCCGTTATAAAACTATGTTTGCCCATGTAATAGAAATAAAAAGACTGGAAAATGGCATAAAAAACTAACCCTGTCCATCAGACTTCCACTTCTGCTCTATAAAGGCAGGGATGCGGGAGGAGTCTATTGGGCCCACGAGCACCTCCCAGCCAGTGAGGTCTTCGATCTCGCCGCTTATGCGCGCTGCCATTCCCGGGATTATCAGCTTGCGGTGCTTCACCTTGCTCTCGACGCCGCTCTCCTCTATTGCCTCCTTAACAAGGCTGCCCGTAAGCTTTGCACCCGCCATCGCTGGTTCGACCGCTAAACCCTCTGTGTTCACAACGAGAAGGTAGCAGTCCACCTTGCCAGCCTCTATGTCAGAGGCGACGGTGTAGTAGGTGAGGGCGAAGTTCGTTGTCAGAAGCACTGGCGAGTTCTCGTCGGGCTTACCAATCTCATACAGCTTCGCATCCACCTGAATCGGCACTCTCGGGTCGGTGTATATGTTCTGCCTCAGGGTGAGCAGTGGAAGCAGAGAGAACATGTCCATAGAGTGGAGCACCAGCAGGTCTGCGTAGCGCAGAAGCTGGGCGCTCGCTATGATGCACTCCTGCATCGCGGCTTTGGCAGGGTCGTTGCCATTTAACCAAGCGACAAGGGGCACGCCCATTATAGGATAGCCCGCTAACTTCTCCCCCTTCTCGATAGCGAGCCTGCGAAGCATCACCATGTTCTCTAAGCTTGAGCCGAACTTCTCATCCATTGGATAGGTGCCAATGTCGAGAACAATATCCTCCACGCCCTTACTGCGCAGCTTAGCCACGAGCTCAAATAAGCCCTGAATATCACCCGGCGAATGGGCTACGACCGGTGCGCCGTACTTGGCTGCAAGCTCGGCTACCGCGTCGACATTCTCCTTGGTGGCGGCGTAGATTAGCGGTCGCCGCTCTATGGCTATCTCAAGGCCAACCTCTAATTGTTCTGGATCAAAGGAGCACAGCATTAAAGGCATGTCCGAATTTTCCACCGCAGTCACGACTGCTTCGCCAAATTTGGCTGCGTCGCCGCTCTTTGCACGAATAGCAATGCCGTCAAGACGAAGCTTCTGCCCCACACGCTCTATAGCAAACCTGCTTATCCTGGCAACGCGGTCCGCAAGTTCATCTGCTGGTAAGTCGTCACTCACGTCTATAAACAGCGCCGTTGGATTAAAGAAGGTAAGCTCGTGGCGGTACATCACCTCTTCCCCGCCTATTGTGCATGCGCGCTCACCTGTGCCTATCACCACTTCCTTAACCGGCGGGGTCACGAGCTCTATAAGCTTCTCCAGCTTCTTCTTGTACTTCTCATCTTTAACCAAAGGCGAGCAGTCCTCATAGCTCTTGCTGCGCTCTATGAGCGCGCTCGCAAAAGCCATGCAGGAGTCTTCACCACACTCCTTGCAGTTCAACCCGGGTAAGTACTTGTATATTTCGAGGGGTGATACCTTTGCCATGTTTCATCGCCTCACGAAATTCTACATAAACTCAATCGCCTTGAAGGGGCATGAGTCCACGCACACGCTGCACGGGCGTGACTCGCTTCCCTGCTCTTCGAAGCGTCGGCACGCCTTGACATTCATCACTTTCACCACGCCATCCTCTATCTTGAGCACCACGTCCTCGCTGGCGCTGCCCTTGCCTCCGCTCACCTCAAGGCTAACAGCCACGTTCGCAGGGCACGCATCGACGCAATTTCCGCATCCTGTGCACTTATCCTCGTGAATCACGAATTTTGTGGACGTCGCTGCAAGCGCCTTGCTCAGAAGCTCCTTTAGGGCGAGCTTCTGGCGCAGATAGCGTGCATTGTTTATCTCCGGACAATCCTCCAGGTAAGCTTTTCCACTCACAAGCTTTACGGCAAATGCCATGCAGCTGGCGTTACCGCACTTCTTGCAGTTTGTTCGTGGCAGGAGTTTGTGAACTTCAATAGGTGAGAGCTTTGCCATGCCTAGACCTTCAGCCAGTCCTCGTACTTTATCTCCACTCCCTGGTAGTCGCCGAAGATGGAGTCGATTATGGTCTTGATAGCCTGCACAGCGCCTGGGTGGAGCATCATCATTATATCTGCGCCCGCGAGCATCACCGCGAGAGCATTGACAGTCTCCCAGAGGGGACCGCGGTACTCACGGGGACCCCACTCTGCGACGTTCATCCATGCCTCGCGCGCCGCCCAGGCGTTGGTAACGCCGCAGCTTACAGGGAAGGCGAGTTCCTTCTCGCCCTTGAGGGCGTTGAGTTTAATGCGCTCTATCATGGTATAGGTGTACTCCAGACCATAGCCTAAGGCAGCGGTAGTCGGGTCCTGTACAAGCTTCTCGCGAGGTAAGCCCTCCTCAAGAAGCAGCTTGTTCAGCGTCTTCTGATCGTTTATGTCTAGAGAAACCCAGCTCAGCACATTGTGGTTGTACTTGACTGCAGCATCCACGATGCGCTTGTGGTCGAGGTCCAAATTTGCGCTCGCAAGCAGACAGCGCTCATTCTCAGCTACAGCAGCAACCTTCTCAAAGAGCGCAGGATCCTTCTCCGGGTTGCCAGAGCCACCTATCACAATAGGCACGTCTACCGCCTGGAGCACCTCTTCGACGGTCTTTGCTGCCTCGTTTATTGGCGTATCCTTAACCTTGGGGTCGGTTGAGACCAGGTGAATGGTAACCAGGTCCGCACCCCGCTTCACAGCCTCGCGCGCCCACTCCGCGGGCGAATCCCACACCTCACTCCACGCCTCGCGCAGAGCCTTGGGGAACTGGGGCTGAGGGATATCGAAAACGTCAAAGCTCACCACGGGCTTGTTTATCCACCCTCCCTCAAAGTGGTAGAGGGTGCGCTGCCCGCCTATCTTCAACACCTTGCCCCTGCTTCCACCTTCACTTCTCGTAGCGCCAAGCGTAATCTCTTCAACCTGCCCGCGGTACTCCTTTATGGGCTTCTCAAAGGTTATCTCAGGTAGCGCTTCAAGCTTCTGCTCCGGCTTCGCCTCCAGCGTAGCTGCCGCCTGCGGCTGAAGCTGCTGAAGAATTGGCATCAGCATCGCCTGCTTTGCCTGTATCACAAGCTCCTCCACATCCAGCTCCACATTCTCCAGCTCTATGCTCTCCATGTCCACCAGGCTTTTTATTATGTCCTCAAGGTTGAGTTTCATGCTCCTACCTCACGATCTTTTCTGCTATCTCGCGCACTGCTTTAAGCGCAGGCGTATCAGGAGGAAGCTCTACAAGTGGCTTCCCTTCGTGATCATAGCGCCTGACATTTTCATCCTCAGGCACAACGCCTATAACCTCTAAGCCTATTTCGCGGGCATACTCTTCGAGCCTCTCCTTTGTCTCGGCGGTTGCGCGGTTTATTACCACGTATATGTGCTTAAACTTTATCTTAAGCTCCTCAGCGAGCTCTTTTATGCGCGCAGCAGTGGTTATGCCCCGCCTTGAGGTGTCTGTTACCACCAGCATCACATCCACGTTCTGCGTGGTCCTGCGCGAAAGGTGCTCCAGCCCTGCCTCTGTGTCTATCACCACGTAGTCGTAATTCTTGGCGAAGGTGTCAATTATCTCGCGAAGTACATGGTTGGCGGCGCAGTAGCACCCTGGCCCCTCGGGGCGACCCATGCTGAGCAGATCGAATGCCTGAGTTTCCACTATTGCGCGCATTGCCTCGTACTCCAGCTGTGAGCGCCAGCTCACTCCTGGCGGTAAGTTGTCTCGCTTCTCAAGCAAATCCTCGCGTATATCACCTATAGTGCGCTCCACGCTTACGCCGAGAGCCTCAGGGAGGTTGGAGTCAGGGTCGCTGTCTATGGCCAGGATATTGTAGGCGTTACGCTCTGCAAGAGAGCGCACAAGTAAGCTTGCTATAACAGTTTTACCGGTGCCACCCTTACCAGAGACAGCGATTATCATCCCTTTCTCCTTATTATTACCTTTTCTGCGTATATCTTGGCATTCTTAAAGGTGATTGTAAACTCAGTGGGAGCCCCTGCGATAGGCATACCCTGCGCTGGCAGCGTGAGTTCTGGCAGCGTTGCTACGGGCTGCGCCTCCTGCTCGCGCGTCTCCTCTTCTGCTGCCTCTTCTTCAGCCTCCTCATCAAGGCGCTCCAGTACTGGGTGCTGCTTCTGTTTAAGCCAATCTTTTAGCGACTCTAAGTCAGAAGCCTCGAGTTCTGTCGCAATCTTCTCATACATCTCCTCCGGTATAGCCTCACGCACGCGTTCCTTAAGCTGTGAGGGCATCCACACAATGCGATTCCAGCCGCCGTCAGCCTGGAGGAATTTGGGAGAGCGCAGGTAGGCTATTGAAATTCCCAGGAAGCCCTGGCTCTGTACGCCTCCGCCCACCTGTCCCGCCATGGTGGAGAAGGGGATACCAAAGGGGGTAACGCCCTGGAAATCGCGATGCACTATGCCTATGCCATCCACCTCCGGTATGTAGAAAGCGATAGCCTCAAAGCATCCGCAGGAGGTGTGGGGATAATCAAAGATGCTGTGGAGGTAAACCCGCTCAATTGCGCCGTTGCTCTTCTCTTTTACAAACTCATTTATACCAGAAAACTCTCCCTTTATAGGGTCTATTACCTCGCCCTTGGGGATTTCGGTAATTGGGCCATTGGGGTCCACTTTAACCGCTGCCCTACCTTCAAACCAGGTAACCGCACCACAACCGCCACTCCTGCTGGGTGTAATCGCACATACGTGGGTTGGGGCAAAGCTCTGGCAGAGGAGGCAGCTGTAAAATACATCCACATCCTCATCCTTTAAGGCTGAGGCTCTCGCATCTCGCTTCTCATAAACCTCCCTCGCCCTAGCGATGTGCTCGTCAACAGCTTTATCATCGGTGTAAAAGGTTATCTGTATCTTCTCAATAACATCGAACTCGGTTTTGTAGAGTTTTATGAGTGCCTTACCCACGTGGTACAGCTTCAAACCTTTTTTCGCAGAATCCTTGCTAATCCTGCACCATATTATATCTCTGGAGTTGAGGTGCATGAAACCCTGGATGTAGTTGCAGAAGTAGTGCAATTTGCGCTCAAAAACACCTTCTAGATCCTCTTCCAGCTTATCGCCAGCAACCTTTACAAATATGCCAAGAGGGTAGCGTCCACCCTCCTCCATCTCGTCTACATCAGGGCCAATAACCTCAACTTTGCCATCCTCCACCTCGTCCTTTGGCACTACCAGCAGTAGTTCTGCACCTTTGCTCTTAGGCCCAGCGAGGTCAACGTACATGTTGGACTTCCTTATCCTCTCGCCCTCATAGATTAATCCAACATCAACGGGGATTTCCTCATCCATCACCTAGCACCTCTCGCTTAAAGTTCATGATTTTTCATGATATATATCTTTTTTGGTAACGTCTTGCCAAGCATTTGCAACCCCTCTAAGGGAGGTTGACCTGTCAGCACTTCTTAACAACATAAATCTATATTTATTTAACTCGGGAATTTCAGGAATTTAGGTTACATGTTAGAATCGTTGGCTATATCAGACTTTTTTTGCAGAGAGCTGAGAACACCCAAGGGTGGTGAATAAGATAGGAACAGGCGAATATGTTGCGAAGTGCCCGGAGTGCGGAAGCACCGACCTGTACCATGACTATGAGAGGGCGGAAATTATCTGCAATCAGTGCGGCTTAGTTGTGGATGAAGACATCGTAGATGAAGGCCCAGAGTGGCGCGCCTTTGATAATGAGCAGGCTGAGAAGCGCTCACGCACAGGTGCGCCGATGACGTACCTCATCCATGACATGGGCTTAAGCACAACTATAGACTGGCGCAATAAAGATTCTTCAGGGCGCGATATACCCTCCCAACAGCGCGCCCAGCTTTACCGCATGCGCAAGTGGCAGCAGCGCATACGCGTGAGCAACGCCAAAGAGCGCAACCTCACCATAGCGCTAACCGAGTTAAACAAGATAGCGTCAAAGCTCGACCTGCCCAAGAATGTGCGCGAATCTGCAGCGGTGGTATACCGCAAGGCTGTGGATAAGGGCTTGATTCGTGGGCGCAGCATCGAGGGCGTGGTTGCAGCGTGCATCTACATCGCGTGCCGCCGCTGCTCTGTGCCCCGCACCCTCGATGAAATAGCCGAAGCGAGCATGATGGACCGCAAGGAGATAGGGCGCATCTACCGCTTCATTCTGCGCGAGCTTGGTATAAACCTCTCGCCAACAACGCCTCTGGATTATATCCCCCGCTTCTGCTCCTCTCTTGGCTTATCTCGAGAGGTGCAGATGAAGGCGATGGATATACTGAACAAAGCCATGAATCTGCAGCTAACCTCTGGGCGTGGTCCCACTGGCGTTAGCGCGGCTGCGATTTACATCGCCTCTGTGCTGGTAGGCGAGCGCAGGACGCAGCAGGAGATAAGCGAGGTAGCGGGCGTTACTGAGGTTACCATACGCAACCGCTACAAGGAGATTGCAGAGAAGCTCGAGATTGAGATTACGATGTAGCCCTGCAGCTGTAACGCGAGTATGGCTCCTTCTGGCTTTCCAGAAAGTCCAACTCTAGTATTAGTGACATAACGCAACATTTTTTCATAACCAATATTATACTAAAAAGAGGTGAGAGTATGCCGGTAGTTAGGATAACCATGTGGAAGGGAAGAAGCAAAGAGCAGAAGGCAAAGCTTGCGGAGGCAATTACAAAAGCAATGGTGGACATCGCCGGTACGGCGCCGGAACATGTACACATAATCTTCGAAGATGTGGAGAAAGAAGACTGGGCAATCGCTGGCAAGCTGTGCGAATAGGAACCCACATTACCTTTGCCTTACGGAGCGATGCCCTTGCTGTTATGAAAAATTATGAAAATTTCATAAAATTTCATAAAGATTCTCAAACAAGCTTTTATATATTATAAGAATCTTAGAAATTTGTGGTGATATACATGGGCGAGAGAAGCGAGAAAATAACAAAGATTCTTCAGGTGGTTGAAGAGCAGGACGTGGCCTTCGTTAAGTTTCAATTTACAGATATTCTGGGAATACTAAAGAGCTTCGCCATACCTGCCCGTGAGCTTGAGACCGCCCTTGAAGAGGGTATGGGCTTCGACGGTTCGTCGATTCTCGGCTATACTCCAATCCATGAGAGCGACATGGTGGCAATGCCTGACCCAGATACCTTTACGATTCTTCCGTGGCGCCCCCAGGAGAAGCGTGTTGCCCGCATAGTCTGCGACGTACTTACCCCTGATGGCAAGCCCTTCGAGGGTGACCCGCGCTATGTGCTTAAGCGCAACCTCGAAGAGGCGAAGAAGAAGGGGTTTGTGATGAACGTTGGTCCTGAACTGGAGTTCTTCCTTTTCAAATCCATGGAGTGCCCAGAGACCACTGACCTGGGCGGCTACTTCGACCTTCTACCACTGGACGAAGCTGAGGATGTTCGCAGGCAGATAATCTTCGCCCTTGAGGCTATGGGCATACCCGTAGAGTACTCCCACCACGAGGTGGCGCCGAGTCAGCATGAAATAGATCTGCGCTATGCCGATGCGCTCCGTATGGCTGATTATGCCCTGGCATACAAGATGGCGGTTAAAGCAATAGCCAGGCAGAATGGTCTGTACGCCACGTTCATGCCCAAGCCGCTCTTCGGTGAGAATGGCTCGGGTATGCACACACACCAGAGCCTCTTTACCCTAAATGGGCAGAATGCCTTCTTCGACGCCAACGATCCGGATGGCTGGTACCTGTCAAAGATTGCAAAGCAGTACATTGCCGGCTGCCTGAAGTATGCCCGGCAAATTACAATGGTGCTCGCTCAGTGGGTGAACTCCTACAAGCGCCTTGTTCCGGGTTATGAGGCTCCTGTGTATGTGAGCTGGGCACGCCGCAATCGCTCCGCAATGATACGCGTGCCCCTTTACAAGCCAGGCAAGGAGAAGGCAACACGAATAGAGTACCGTGCCCCAGACCCCGCGTGCAACCCGTATCTCGCTTTCTCTGCCATGCTCGCCGCTGGTCTGGCAGGTATAGAGGAGCAGCTGGAGATTCCAGACCCAATTGAAGAGGACATCTTCCACATGAGCGAGAGGCGCAGAAAGGAGCTGGGCATTGAGAGCCTCCCCGCCAACTTAGGCGAGGCTATAGTAGAGTTTGAGAACTCTGAGCTAATGCGCCGCGCCCTCGGCGACCATGTGTACGAGAATCTACTGAAGCTCAAGCGCGAGGAGTGGGACGAGTACCGCGTGCAGGTGCATCCTTGGGAGATTCAGAGGTACTACAAAATCCTCTAAACCCCCTCTATTTTTTCTCTTTTAGCTTTTCTTCTATTGTAGCATAGAGGGTGGGGATGTCTATAGGCTTTGTGATGTAGTCGTCAGCCAGCTCCATCGCTTCGCGGCTTTCTTTTTCTATGGTCGAGCGCACACTAACCACTATAACTGGTATATCCCTGAGGTTCTCGTCGGAGCGAAGTCTGCGCAGAAACTCCGTGCCGTCCATGCGGGGCATCATAAGGTCCAGAAGAATAAGGTCAGGCTTTGTCTCCCCGAGAAGCTTAAGAGCCTCTTCGCCGCCCTCAGCGAGTATTGTTTCATACCCCTTCCGGTTTAGAATCATCTCAACCATAGCCAGAATATCTGGCTCATCATCCACAACCATTATTTTCGTCATATTCATTCCTCACCCACAAGCAGGTTTGCGAGTTTCTTTATGGCTACGCTCCCCGGTGATCTCGGGTTAGACAGCATCACAGGTTTGCGCTCCTCTACGCCATGATAAACTTCTAGGTCCACCGGTATTGTGACAATTACCTTGTGCCCCAGGCTGTCTTCCACCTCTTTAACGCTCATCTCTCCCATACCCCTTCCCACTTTGTTGAGCACTATCCGCAGAGGTTTATTCATCTCCTCTACTATTTTTACCGCCTTCAAATTAGTTATAACTATGGGCAGCCACGGATTAACAACAAGCAGCACCTCATCGCACGCTCTGAGAATATTCCTCAGGCTTTCGCCCAGGCTGGGGGAGGTGTCTATAATAATATAATCATACTCATCGCGCAGACTATCAACCACCTGCTTTAGGTTGCCAAGGTCCATCTCCTTGACACTGGTTATTGAGCCAGCGAGCAGGTGCAGACCTGTGCCAGAGTGGATGTAAACACTCTCCTTTGCAAAGGATGGGTCTTTAAGAGCATAGCTTATCCCAGGCGGAACCACATCGATTATCCCCAAGTAGAGGCTTAGATTGGGCGAGATGGAATGCGCGTCTATGGCGAGTACCCGTTTTTTGAAGTCAAGCATTAAGCTGAGAGCGAGATTCAGAGCCACCGCCGTCTTCCCCACCCCACCCTTAGCTGATATTATCCCTATTACTCTTCCCCTGCTTTCTGAACCGGGCACTACTCTTCCTCCATACTGCTTTTTATCCTTCCTACCGCCTCAACCACTTCTCTGCGATAAACCCTCTTCTTACGATATATAAATATAGCTGCATACACTAATAAACTCACCGTCAAAAGGCTCGCCAATGGGATTAGAAACTTCCTGAGGTTCAGCTTTTTATTTTCCTGCTGGAGAACAAGCGTTAGCGGCTGTGAAACCTCACCGTTTTCACCAACCACAGTCGCAATTAGGGTGTAGCTTCCAGGCGAAGCTTCCAAGGGAGGTTTAACTGTAAAAACCATTTCCTGGGAATAACCAGGGAGAAGCAGCTTCGTAATCTCCTGCGGTGAGACTTCCCAGCCGGATGGTGCCAACAATCTTAAGGTGATATTCATCGCCTCCAGTGTGGGATTGGTTATCTTCAGCTTAACCTCTGACACCTTACCTGGCACCGCATACGTAGCGAGAGCGCCCGAGAACTGGAGAAGTTCAATGCCACCGACGCTGGTGTAAAACACATTCACCTGTCGTAGGGGCCAGTATATGTAGGGCGAGTACCTGGCCGCTATGCTTCCCACCTCATACTCTAAGGTGTATAACTCATACGGATCAACCTCGTTCAGACGCCACGCAACAAGTGGGTCAGCCTCAAGCACAGCCACAGGGATTTTAAAATTTATATCCTCCACTGTGGTTGAAATCTCCTTTGGAATCTCCTCCAGGATTTCAATACTTTCCGCCTCCGTGCCTGAGTTTTCAACCTCCAGGCTCACAAGGGCTCTACCCTCCTTTTCGTCCAGATAGACCCTCCTGAGCACCGCTGGCTTCTCATAGCCTGGGGGATAGGGCCTAATTCTGAATATGAAGCTGGCGATTGCCTCCTCTTTTACGCTCTCCACTCTGAGCACAGCTCTGTGGTCTCCTGGCAGCGCACTCTGGGGTACGCTTATTGCAATGTTCACACCCGCGCTCTCGTTGCCCCTGAGGGTTAACTCCTCTGGATTAAGTGTCACCCAGCCTCTTGGAATGCCTTCAATACCAACCTTTAAGTCGCTCACATCTTCGCTGGAGGGATTCTCCAGCTCAAAGGACACTGCGGTAGCATCGCCAGGTTTACCTTCTATCAGGACAGGAAAGAACCTGAACCTGAGGTGAGGTGTCTCGTTCTTGAGACCTCCTTCCACCCTTTCGCGCTTAGCTACAACGCTCAGCGTGCCCACTTCTGAGGCGTAAGAAGAGTGGTTGTCGTAGTACACCTTCGCCACAACGCGATACTCTCCCACCTCTAGGGTAACAAGATAGTTCCTGATAAGGCTAACATTTTGCCCTGCAGCCAGCACCAGAGGTACGAAGTTTACCTTTTCCACAGGCGATGAGTCTGAGTAGATCTCTATCTCCGGCTTTATTGTGGTCGCCACGCTGCCAGTGTTTTTAACCTCCAGCACAAAATCAACTATCTGATTCTGAGTTATTGTCCTGGGCATCACAGAAAAAGATGAGACCTCCACCCGCCTCAGCGAGGCTGCAGGCTCCTCTACCGTGGTGACGTTTGAATCCGCTCTCACTCCTGCTGTAATCATCATCAGCAATAAAGTAGCAACACAGATATATCGTCTCATAACTCTCACATTACTGCACTCTTCTTTTTTAGCCAGGAACTCTTTATTTACCAAATAAATAAATCTTACGCCAGAATTTTCTTTACAAGAGATGAGATGTGCTTTAAGAAGCAGTGATTAATAACCCCACGCATTTAGCGCAAACCATGGGATAGCATATAAGGTTAGAGTCGGGACTATTTATTGAAAAATCATCATGCCCACTCCTATGGACCTATTCCCCTACCCCAAGGCAAGACAGTTTCAGGATGAGCTCATGCACCGAATCTTCACCAGCGATGCCATGCTTGCGTGCGTGCCAACAGGCGTGGGCAAAACCATCGCCGCACTCTGTTCCTTCTTTGCTGATCGCCTGCCGGGAGAGAAAATAGTGGTGCTCACTCGCACCAAATCCCAGGCGAGAATTTTTCTCGAGGAAACCCGCGCAATTGCGAGGCATACGAAAAAGCCCCTTCTTGCGGTGCACCTGCGCTCAAAGCAGGAGGTTTGCCCTGTTTTTTCGCAGGAGGAGGTGGGCTATGAGGAGTTTCTCCAGCTGTGCAAGCTTAACCAGAGATGCGAGCACCGCAGGAGGTTCAGAGCAAAGGTGGAGGACATTGCCATGCTCGCTGCTCAGCTTGGACAGGAGAACATGGCTCCGGGAGAGGGGCTGAGCTACCCCAAGCTTCTGGAGTACGGGTGCCCCCATGCCGTTGCCATGGAGCTGGCACGCTTCGCGGACGTGGTTATTGCAAGCTACCAGTACCTGCTCAACCCCTTCCTGAGGAGCACTTTTCTGGGAAAGCTTGGCGTGAGCATGCAGGAGATTCTCCTTATAGTGGACGAAGCTCACAACCTCCAGAGCATGGACATGCTTAGCAAGAGCCTGAGCAGACGCAGTGTGGAACTCGCTGCCAGGGAGATAAACTACGATTTCTCCCGCATCCTTGAACTCTTCGAAGGCAAAGACGAACTGCTCCGCGCAGAGGAGCTTATCTCAGCAAGGGAGGCGGAGTTCCTGTATCAGCGGGGCATTGAGGTGCTGGAAAGGAAGCTCCGCAGGGGCAGGAAGGTCTCCTACACCTACCGCGTGGCGAGCTTCCTGAATGCTGCGCTGAAGCTGAGCAGCGACGAGAACTGGATATTCTTCCGCCAGAGCGGAAAACTCCACCTGAAGCCTCTATTCCCCTCGGAGCTGGTGGAGCCGCTTAGTGATGCCAGGAAGCTACTGCTCATGAGCGGCACTCTGGAGCCGGTGGAGATGTACAGGGCGATGTTTGGGCTTGAGCATGCTGAGACATACTCCCTGCCCAACATATACAGGAACAACCTCTATTACCTGGGGATAAGCTCAGGGTTAAGCACCTCTCTGGCAGAGAGGCAGCGCAGAGGTGAGGAACTGTGGAAGAGCTACGCCCGCGTTATCAGGGAGATTTATGAAGCCACGCCCAGGGTAACCCTCGTCTTTTTCCCCTCCTACGACGTGCTCGAGAGCGTGAGGAAGTATTTCGCGGCGCTGGCGGAGCCCAGAAGCGCAAAGCAAGCGGAGGAGTTCATTATGCAGGCGAGGCATGGGGGAAAGCTAGCTATATTCGCCGTCGCAGGCGGTAAGCTCAGCGAGGGTGTGGAGTACACAGTTGAGGGGAAAGGAGGAAAAGAGAGCGTTGTGGGGAGTGTGGTTATCGCTGGCTTCCCCTTCCCTGTCCCAGACTTTGAGATGGAGCTCAGGCGCAGCCTGTTTGAAAAACGCTTCGGGCCCGCTCGGGCCTTCATGTTCCTCTCCCTCCTGCCAATGATGAACCGCGTGCTGCAGAGCGCGGGCAGGGCAGTGAGAAGCTCCCGCGACAGAGCCTGCGTTATTTTCCTGGACGACCGCATAGAGCATTTCAGGCACTTTCCAGAGGACATAAGGTATGAGATAAAGCTCGTGGAGCTCAGCGATGTCGGCGAAGAGGTGAGGTGGTTCCACTCTCAGGCAGAGTAGCTACTTCGCCTTAGCCTTTGCTCTGGCCTGCGCCTTTGCGCGGCGTTTCATCTCCTCCTCCCGCTCGCGGGCGCGCTTTTCCGCGCGTTTCTGGCGCTCCACCAGCTTTTTGACAAACCTGTCTATCGCTGGCAGCTCCTCCTCTTCCTTCTCCCTCTCCTTATAGGCTACCTCCTCCACCTCGCTGGCGCTGTTTCCAATTCCGCATGTGTTGCCGACGCCCACGACGATTACCTTCTTACCCTCTGGCACAGCAGCTATGCTCTCCTCAATCCTGCGTATCGCCTCTGGTACAGCGTTGTAAATCTCCTCTATCATGGGCGAGATCGCCTCTTCGATGGACATCTTTATCGCTATCGCCTCAAGGGGTACATTCTTGGCAACCGCCGCTTCCTCTATCTTCGCCTTCTCTGGTCCAGGGTCGCCTATCGCAGCGCCTATACCTTCGCTCACCTTACCGGTAGGCTCACCCTCCATCTTCAAGCTGGCGTCGATTGTTATTATCTTCGCCACATCGTTGGCCTCAGCGAGCCTCTTTACGGCGTCGCCAATCTTGCCCAGGGCAGCGCCTGGACCGCGAGCCTTAACCACAAACACATCCCTACCCCTGATTACCTCCTCGGAGTAAACCACGTCGCGTGCTATTTCCTTTGCCTCACCCTTCATGAGGCGGGCAGCTACGAGAGGACCTACGCTGTCCCCTATGGGCTCTCCCCGCGATATCGCCTTTATCCCGGCCATGTGAGCCTCTGCTATCTTCTTAATTATGGGCATATTCATCTGTAAAATCATGGCAAGCTGGATGTTGTTCGTTTTTTTCACAAGCTCCACGTAGTGGCGCACCACCTTCGCCATGGTGTTTATCCCAACGCCGCCCTTGAGCAGAGAAATTATATTTGCCTGCCACACGGCGTCGCAGCCAGGGGATATCTCCTTAGCAACGAGGTGAAACTTGTCCTCAGCTTTGTCGAAAAGGTGCTCCAGCTTCTTGAGTATGCCGTAGGGGTCCAAATCAACCGGGGGGATGAGAAAGAAGTCCAGGGTCTTCTGCACCTTTTCCTTAATTCCAGCACGTATGCCACCTTTCTCCAGGCATACTTTAGTTATTATATCCACCGCCTCGTTAGCGTAGCCCTCGAGGGTTTCAGCAACCTCCTCCATATCCGCGACCAGGCGATAAAAGAGGTAGCGCGGATAGAATATTATCAGAAGAAAAAACAATAGGGTGAAGACAACCTGAAAACCCTGCCAGATCTGAGCCTGAGGCAGCATCTTTCTCCTCCTTGAGAGTCTAATTTATTACGTTACCCTTTATAAATCTATCATGCGAGTTTTAATCAGAGCAAGAGTTTACCCTACAGAGAGTATGGAGAAGGTTAAGGCTGCGATTGAAAACCTCTTCTCATGCCTGGAGTATGAGGTGGAGGAACGCGGAGAGGAGCGGTACCTAACCGCCATAGGGAAAGGTAAAGAGTGCCTGGAAAAGCTCCACCTTCGCTTGAGAGAGCAGCGCATCCTCGACGCCGCCCGCGGAGTAATGTTATCCTCTCTGCAGGGGAATAAGGTGAGCTTCCACCTCAACAAGCAGGCTGCCTTCGCAGGTTATGTGAATTTCAGCAAAGAGTCGCCCCTCGGCGCAATTGAGGTGGAGATTGAGGATGAGGAGGTAGCGAGTATAGTCGACTGGCTTGCGCCTCGCACAATAGAGGGGAGAGAGGTATGAAGGCCAAGCTGGGTGCTTCCTCGCTTGCATTCTTTAAGCGGAAGAGTGAGGAGATAATAAAAATAGTAGGCGAGGCTGGCTTCTCCGCCTGGGAGGTTATTCTGGAGGGGCACCACCTTCGCAGCGACTATTCCCGCTGGAGGGAGCTTCTTGACAGCTACTCCCTTGATGTAAGCATCCACGCCCCCTTCGCAGACCTGAACATAGCCAGTATGAACGAGAAAATTAGAGAGGAGAGTCTTGCACAGATAAAAGCTGCAATTGAGGCGGGGTACCAGCTTGGAGCTAAGCTTGTGACTGTGCACTCAGGCAGGCTATCGCCATACAGCATGTGGTTTCCCAACGAAGCGAAGGAAGTCAACCTGGCAAGCATCAGGGAGCTTGCAGCTCATGCGCAGGAGTACGGCATTCTTCTCTGCCTTGAGAACATGCCGCGTTACGAGGGTGCGCTTCTCAGCCAGGTTGAGGAGCTGGAGGCGCTTATAGGCGAGTTTTCGAAGGACGAACTTGGTATTACCTTGGACGTGGGGCATGCCGCAACCTGTGGTAATGTCGTGGATTACATAGAGGCGCTCAACCATCGCCTTGTGAACATCCACCTCCATGACAATCGCGGAGACGGAGATGAGCACCTAGCGGTGGGTGACGGTATCATAGACTTTAAAGCTATCTTCTCCCGTCTGAGAAATTACAGCGGAAAGTACATAATAGAGTGCCATCGCGAGGAGGATGTGTTCCGGAGCAGGGAGAAGCTCGAAAGATGCCTTATTTAATTTTAATTTGTTTAATTTTAAAATAAATTTTTAAAAGAATACAAATATGGCTGCTTATGTGGAAATCACCCTCTATAGTTAGAATTAGTGAATGAAAATTAACATATTTAACCATCAACTCCTGCAACAGCTCTGAAAAACTCAGAGGGGTTTAAAAAGGTGAATTACGAAAACCATTTGAGAAGAAAGGAATTCCAGAAGCGAGTTTTCCTTGGGTGGAGCATTATATTTGTGGGAATGTTACTCCTGCTACCTGTCGATGCTGTGCTTGATGAAGATGGTGGCCTGGCGACGTGGTTTATACTTTACCTAGCCTCTGGTGCGTCCATACTTTCACTGATGGGTGTGCTGATAAAAACTCAGAAGACCCTGCCTGAGAGTGCAGGTGTAGTGTACTTGCCGGACGGTGGTTTTGCCGAGGAAGAACTGGAAGGGCTTGAAGAGGAGGACAAGGAGCTGCTGAGGAGCCTAAGGGAACTCAGGGAGTGGTACATAGAGAGCCTTCAGCAGGCTCCCTATAACCAAAGATTTGCCGACGCTTTGGAGAGATGGTACCGGCTTGGCATCGCAAAGGAGATAGAGGTCAGAAATCTGAAAAAGATGG
>MTME02000095.1 GCA_002011115.2 Candidatus Pyrohabitans sp. JdFR-17 | reverse complement strand
AATTGGCTCTGAAAAGAAATGTTCACGTTTTGGTGGAATTCGTCGACAACCCCCCAATAACCGAAAGGTTTTTAATCTAATATTTTTAGCTACTTATTGGGGAGATATACTGATCTTACAAATAATTTAAGAGGTTAGCTATGTCAAAAAGAGACCATATTAAAAAATTCGTAAAGCAGAACATTCTGTTACTAACGTCCCCACACGTTTCGATTAATTTAATCAAGAATAAAAAGGTCCAATACTTCCATCGTCACAATTTAAAGAGTTCTGATAGATTTAAAAACAGAGAAATCGCAAAGGAGACAATCGAATATCTTATTAAAACATCTAAAATCAAGACCCCCGAAGACCTTACTAAATTCTCAAAAAGTTCCACTTTCCTCTCAAAATATTTACATGATAGGGATATAGAAGACCTAAAAATTCGTTTAGAAGGAATCAAACCTGGTTTGATTACAGTTGAAGATCTATCGCGTTTATCGCAGGAAGAGTTTATCCAACGAAAAACCAAAGAATTTCGAGATATAGCTATAAAAGAGGCAAAAATCAAACTGGAAAAAGAACGAGGACAGCTGAAAAAACTTAAAAGTCAGATAGAAGAAGAAAAGAAGATTGTGGAAAAATTCAAAAGCGAACTCGATAATCTACCTGAAGTAATCAATCCTGAGGACTATATTAGCAAAACCAATGAACCAATACCGATCGACCAAAGAGAAGGGAAACTATTATGGTGGGAGAAACTTGGACTTGTGGACGATCCATTCCCAACGAAATATGGACTGAATAGAATCCCTGAAGATAGATACGAGGAAATTGTCGTAAAAACGAAAATATTTGATATTTACCTTCAAACAATTTCTTATCGTCCAGAGGAACTTTTTGGGAAAACAATAATAATTGCAGGGCAATTTGGTTCTGGTAAGACAACCTTATTTCAATATATTGCTCATAAACTGTCGGCATTGTCTATATACCCAATTATGGCTATTTTAGACCCTATAGATGACCCTGAAATGATTAGACGTAATATGTATTCTGCAATATATGACGAAATTAGCGAAGCACTACGAATGAGATGCAGTATTGATCCTCGAGCCAGAGCAGTAAATATTGATAAAAGCAATATAGTTGCTCTCCTTGACCATCTCAAAGAAAAATGTTCATTGAAAGGCTATCTTTTAACAATTGATGGACTTCATAAAGCCGAAACAACACTTGATAGTTCCTTAGAATTTGTAAAACAGCTTCAAAATTTCCATGAGTATTTAGATTCGAAGGGCATTAATATAGCAATATTAGTTGCTGCTTCTCCTTATTGGAAAAGAAAGTTGACACATGATCCATCATATAGTGGGTCTTACTATAGAATAGACGAAATCCCCCCCATAACTTTTGAAGATGCCTATACATTGCTCGAAAAACGCTTTAAGTCCTATATGAGAGAAGAAACTACTGTACCTATATTTTTTAATAAAAGGGCGATTGAATTTGCATACAACTACCTATCAGATAAGTTAGGCGGGAACGTTTATTTCAGAGATTTTATTGATTATATACTCCCCAGACTAGAGAAAGGTGAATATGAAGAAGCTGGAATATCGGTATCTATCGATATGGACGCTCTCCAAAATATTGACGAATTGCTAAAGAAGTCTGTAATAAAGGAGTCTTATTTGATCTATCGAAATAATACTGAAGAAAAACCAACTTTAAGGAAAGCGTGTGTTCGCGTTCTTGAATCCATATATAAAAACAATTTTTCGCTTGAAGAAGATGAATTGTTCTTTAAAAATAAAGGAGCTTTTTGGCTACTTAGAAAATGTGGCCTAATACAGAGAGTCAAAATAAATAAAGGTAAAGTTGCATGGGGATTATCAAAAGATTTCCTAGCAGCACTAGAGTCTTTAAATGAGAGAGGTTTTCCACCAGAAATCATATTTCGATCGTTTGGTATGGATATTAAAAGTGTCCCAAAAAAGAAAGACAAAGAAGATACCAGATTAGCAGTAGTTGATAATATTCTTGCAACTTGGGAATCAGAATGGCCCGAAATTGTTCCTTTGATGCAGCAATTCATTAACAATCATAAAATACTAATAGCAGACTATGAATTATCCACAGATCTTCTTGTAAGTTACTCCCAAACAGCATTAGAGAGCTTAGTAAATGCCATAAAAATAGTTCTAGGCTCTAACATGACACCAAGTGAATGGGTACGAAAAACTTGGGTTGATCTTCAAATCCCCGATGTAATTGAAAGAATATTAATAGGAGAAATTCCATCTAGCAGTACTCGCTTTATTTATTTACACGATTATTATCAGTCAACTGATGTACTTCTTGAAATTCTTTCTGGTTTATTAAATGCAAATAGAGTTGTAAATTTGGCGGAAACAAATTTGGATTGGAGAGATCTACGTGTATTATATGATGGTATAGCTGCATATAATCAAGGCGGCTTTATTCAATCGGTGGATCTTATAAGTGATCATGCTGAAAAAAAAAGATTCGTTCAAGCTTCTATTTGGCTTTCTCCCTTCATTTTGGGACTAATTATATTAAACAACTTCCTTCGCATATAATTGATAGAATTGAGAGAACTCCAGAAAGGGCCCCTGTTGGTTTGAAAAGAGGGATAGACTTAAACCTTTTTTATCATTTTAGCAGGAGTGAATATGCAGACTTAATAAATAACAAAAATATTTGGAATTCCATCTTCAAACAAGCTTTTTACCCACATACAAGAGAAGAAGTTTATGAACTATTCAAAAAATTATTTGCTCTTGATGATAGACGAGCTCATCGGGATCGACCAAGTTATTTTAGAAAATATCGGGAAAAAGTAAGGGAAATTTTAGTTGGATCTGTATATTTATTTGAATCATTGAATAAACTTTTTGAATTTGCTGTTCGTCCACCTGGATTAAATTTCAATCGAGACGGAAAAACTCTTAACGTTAGGGTATCGTTCCAAAATGATACGCACTGTATTAATTCAAAAGAATGGAGAATAAACCTTCAAGATGAAAAAGAAGTTTCTAAGAGATTATTGAAGGAAAATACATATATAGATCTTCTACATGATTTGACAATTCCAAATGTTTTTGGCGTATCTCCTCCTACATTGTGTATAATTGCCTCAGTATTAGTAAGAGAAGGTAAATTAGATTTAAAGAAAAGCGACAAAGAACATACATTGTTCAAGACATCTCCGATCAAGAGTTAAATCATAATAAGGAACTTTTTGATCTATGTACGCATGTTAAAACAAACGACTAAACGTTGGCTAAGCCATGTTTTATTTCTACGGAAGAATTTTGAAAAGTTTTAAAACAACGGCGGTGAATGGGTTGCAAGCAGAATCAATTCCTCGCTGCCAGTGTTTTCAATTCCGTGCTCCTCCCCCGGCGGGACGAAGATATAGTCACCTTCCCTTATGCCAACCCACTCCCCATTCACATAAGCTTTTCCCATACCCTTTAAAATGTAGATGGAATCCACCTCCTTTTCATGCAGGTGCACGCTTGCGGAGCTTCCAGGGGATATTTTCAGAATAGAAACGCTCACCTCAGAGTTGTTCTCGCTCGTTATGAGCTTCGCAATCTCTACTCCAGCGAACTTGGGGTGGGGCTCAAACCTGATATCAGCGCTTTTTATTAAAATGCTGCCCATGCTCACTCCGCCCTTAGGAAGTAGGTGCTCTCCTGCGAAGTATCTATCTTATCCACAGAGGCAAACTCAGCACCAAGCTCCTCTCCGCTCAGATTGCCCGCCGCGTTCAGCATCTCCTCCACCTGCTTATACTCGTGCTCAAGGAAAAGCTTCGCGAGCCTCGCCATAGCTCTGTAAAAGTCCATCTCCACTATCTCTTCGCTCTTGTATTTCTCAACGTCGCGCACGTCGCCATGATACTTGAGGGCTATGCCCACCTTGAACTCATCGTTGGCTACATCGTCGAAGAGATAGGGCAGCCACAGAATCATATGCTCATGGATGAACTTCTTCTGGCGCTCCAAAGCGAGAAGTGCCTTTTCCCTGTCGCCAGCTTTCCATGCTTCTATCTCATCCTCCAGCAAGCGAAAGGCAAACTCCAGCTCAAGTTTGGCTTCGTCCGGCGGGAGGTTTCCGCGTGATTTATCAAGAATATAACCTGCCTCACGGTACAGGTTTTTAACCTCAGCCGTCAAATCGCCCATTATCTGCTTCTCGCTTCTATACACCGACTCGTGCCCCGAGATGTATGGCATAAGGTCGTCGTCGAAGATTGTAAAGCGCTCCGCCTCAAGCTCACGCCGGAACTTCTTAGGCTTCATGTCAGTGAAAGTATTGCGGAATCGCTCAAGCGCCTGGAAGTGCTCCTCAAGCAGATTCTCAGGGATAATCTTACCTAGAGCGGTGCGGAGCTTTTCCATGTACTCCCCGCTCAGAATCTCCTCTGCCAGCGCAGGAGAAATCTCTGTAAAGGCGCGGAAAATCTGGAAATATGCGTCTCGCCTGGCAACGGTGAGCTCCACATAACTCTTCGCATCGTGAGGCGTTGCAGGAGTGCGCTGAATGTTGGGTTTTCTATTCTCTATTAAAGCAATCCAGTGATCTTTATCCTTCACATTCATGGAATGAATCCAGAAGAGATAGTTATACTTCTTGAGCAGGTTCTTCCAGTCCTTTGCTAATTCGGGATCAAAGTACCACTTTACGTAGTCGTTCCTCTCAAATATATCCTTGGGCTCTCTCGGCAAGGTTAACACCTCTTCTCAAATTATAAAATAAAGCCGATGGAAAGGAAAACTGAATCAGTGCCTCTCCTCTGGCGCAGGAAATGGGAAGTCGTCCCCGGGTAAAGCATAATATACAGAGCCCACACGTATAATACGCCTGTTCTCTGCCTTCTTTTCAATGACCTTCTTCACATCCTTGTAGTACCCGAAGGTCATGGCTTCGGTGGAGCACTTGGTTGCACAGGCACTCCACAAACCTTCGTAGGTAATGCTCTCAACCCCACGACCAACCTCTGCAAGCTTCTTCCCAGATAGGGGTTCGCCATTCTCATCGACGAGCCTGCCCTTGTTGTCCCGCTTTATATTGCCAACCTCATCCGCCACTGGCAGGCGTACCTCTCCGCCATGCTTGTATGTATAGCGGTAGATCTTCTGAAGCTCTTCTTTAGTGTAAGTCCTACGATAGTCCACACGCTGCATGCAGAAGTTGCACTTTACCACTCTGCCAGTGCGGGAGTCGTACTGGGGGGCGCCATAGGGACACGCCTGCATGCAGCGCTTGCAGCCTATGCAAGCCTCGCTGTCCACAAAGACAATGCCATCCTTGGCGCGCTTCTGCATTGCTCCAGTCGGGCACGCCTCGACACAGGGCGCAGGGTTGCAGTGGTAGCACAGCATGGGGATGTAGAGGGTCTTAACCCTGCCGAGTACCTTCCTCGGTCCAACCTGGATTACGCGTATCAAGCGCGGACCCATGCTCAGGTCATGTTCCAGCTTGCATGAGGTTTCACAGGAAAAGCAGCCTATACACCGCTTTAAATCGATAAGCATAACAACAGTATTATCACTCGGCTCACGCTGGTCAACCTCGTACATGCTAAAAGCTTCGTCAAAAACCTCTACGCTAACCATGCTCCTTCCTCCTGGGTTTAAGCATATCCTCCGGCAGAACATTGTGACGTTCGGGATAAGCTGAAGCCGGGGAGACCATTATCTCATCCTTATCTCCCCAGAAATAAGCATACACAGTCTCAAGGGCGCGAATCTCTCTCACAGCGGTGAGACCATACTTCCAGTTGGGATTCTTAATAAAACTCTTCTTAATTTCGGGAGGAACAACACCTTCAAGAGCTTTCTTTTGAGTCTCGTCAAGCTCTCCACGATAACCCTTCGTTTTTGCCAATTTAGTATCCTCCTGCTGAAAAGTAAACAAAAATCAAAAACAAAAGGGTAGGGGAATGCCCCTACTTCTGCTGCTTCAGGAACACCGGCTTTGTCACTTCGGTTACGCGCTCAGGCAGCTTGCCCGGCTTGAGGCGTATCCTGGGTATGAAAAGCGCGCGCTCCGGGAAGGAGTACGCCGGCGAGGTGAGCAGGTCGGTGTCTGCCTTGTCATTGAAGAACACTCTCGCGAGGCGGATCGCATCCTTCTCGCGGAAGTAGGTCATTATGTCGGCGGGGTTGCCGATGTACAGGCAGTGAGTGGAACACTTGGTAACACAGGCTGGCTGCAGACCCTTGTCGATGCGGTGCATGCAATAGTCGCACTTTATTACCTTACCGGTGCGGGAATCCCACTGGGGTGCACCGAAGGGGCACGCCTGCATGCAGCGCTTGCAGCCTATACACTTCTCGCTGTCCACGAAAACAATGCCGTCCTTGGCGCGCTTTGTCATTGCTCCGGTCGGGCACGCCTCAACACACGCTGCGTGGCCGCACATGAAGCAGTTCATGGGTATGTACATTGCCTTGGTGTGGCGACCCACCTTCTTGGGCCCCACCTGGATGACGCGCATCCTGCGCGGACCCATGGGGTCGTCATGCTCCAGCTTGCACGCGGTCTCGCAGGCGAAGCAGCCTATGCAGCGCTTGAGGTCAACGAACATGGTAATGTGGTCTGGGGGGATACCCCAGACGCGGGCAGCCTGAACCTCGTAGAGACCAATCTTCTCATTCCTCTGCAGACCTTGTCGAGCGGTCTCCTGATCAAGGTTGAGAAGGGGACCCTTATCAGAGAATACCTCATCCATCTTAATCACCTCACTTGGTCTCCCACTTCTCACGCGGCACGCCTACATAGTAGATGCCGCTGCCCTTCTGGATGAACCTGGTGTAGGTACCCAGGTTGACAGTGGGCTCCTTCTCTGGGTCGAGGTAGTCCTTGGGTGTGCGCTTGACCTTGGCAAGGAACTCCTTGGTCTTCTCCACAGCCTTGTCTGGATCGTCACCCAGACGGTACACTCTGACCAGGTTGCACTTGTACTGAGCCTGGGTGTAGAATGGGTCCTTCACAGTGTCGTCCACGAGTTCATTAATGTTGCTGTACGGATAGAAGGGCTGATACTTGTCGAAACCTTCTGGACCCCATACCTCGCCCTCATCAACCATCTCGTTGACCCAGGCGGGGCCGATCACCTTGCCGTAGTCGTTCTCGCACACCACAGTGTCACCGTCGCGTATTCCGAGAGCCTTCGCAAGCTCGGTGTGGATGTTTATGAACCTGTGAGGCTCAAGCTCAACCATCCACGGCCACCAGTGGCCCATCTCGTGGAAGTGCGCCACAAGGCGACCAGTGCACAGGATGAGCGGATACTTCTCCCACAGGTCAGGCCTCGCAACTGGAGCATTGCTGGGCTCGATGTGTATGGGCAGTGGATACCAGCCAATCTGCTCCAGAGCCTGGGAGTATATCTCCACCTTGCCGCTCGGTGTCGGGAAGCGCTTGTCTGTACCTGGGTAGTTCACACCCTCCTTGTACATTATCCACTGGGCACCGCGTATTGTCGCCTCGGGGTCGGAGTACATCATGGCCTCGTCCTTGGTCTCGGCAGGCCACATCACACCGCCCTTCGGGGACATCTCGGGATCCATGAGCTCCACGGTTATGCCGGCGACGAAGCTCTCCTGGGAGTGGAACCAGTTCTGGCATACGCGCTCGTCGATCTCGTGGGTGGTGCCCGGATACTTGGGATCCTCGGGCAAGGGGTTGCCGAACACGTCCTTCTTCGCCCACCAGCTCTTGCCATCAGGAGCATAATACGCCTCGGCGAACTCGAAGCGCTTGGCCAGACCTGCCCAGAAGTCTATGTCGGCGCGACACTCCCACTGGCGCTCTATAATCTGGTTGTGCCACTGCACGTGGCGGTTGTTGCCGTGGTGGACAACGCCTTCATGCTCGAAGAAGCTGGTTATCGGGAATGCGGCGTGCATCCAGCTCATGGTCTCGTTGGGATGGAAGCTCAGGTGTACACCGCAGTACAGGTTCTTCATGTACTCGCGAACCTTGTTGTTGTTGGGCCACTGCACTATGTGATTTCCATTCCAGATGAGACCCTTGACCGGGTAGGGCTTGCCGGTATAGCCGGGGTTAATTGTGCACGCGCTTGATGTGTCGCCCCACGGAATTATCTTGTCAGCAAGCTGGGGCTCCTTTATCTTTGCAACGTACTCCTTCAGGTCCTTACCAGCGCTGAGCACTGGGCGACAGTTGTGGAGCCAGTTCCAGCCTCCTCCCTTAACGCCCACGTTACCGGTTATGGCGACGAGTATCTGGTAGGCAGCATTACCATTACCAGCATTGTACTGCTGCGCAGTACCTAAGCAACCAGTGAAGTGAGTCCTCCTCGGGTAGGCTATCCACTCTGCAGCCTTGCGTATGTCCTCCGCAGGAACCCAGGTGATGTTCTCCGCCTTCTCGGGTGTATAGTCCTTCACCAGCTCCTTGTACTTCTCAAAGCCCACAGTCCAGCGAGCTATAAAGTCCTTGTCAATTCCATCTATCTCATAGATAAGCACGTGGGCAAGCGCATTCGCCAGATAGGCGTCGGTGGTCGGGCGCAGTCGCAGGGCAAGGTCTGCCTTGGCCATTGTCGCATTGAAGCGCGGGTCTATGACTATCATCTTTGCGCCGTTGCGATCCTGGGCCTCGATGAACCACTTCATGGTTATTACTTCCAGCGCCGCAGCGTTGGCACCGGAGATGAATATGGTATCGCTGTTCATTGCATCCTGGCAGGGGTTCATCAGGCGCAGGAACTCCTTGGCGCCAAATACATACTGACCCCTCGCCCCAGGTGACTCACAGCAAAGCGGACCCTGGCCGTAGATGTTCGGGGTACCGTACATGGCAAGGAATCTTGAGCCACCTAGCTTGTTACCGTAGCTGCTCCTTCCAGTGCGGTGGCATGCTACGGTGTGGGCACCCCACTTCTCACGGATGTACTTCAGGCGGTCTGCGACGAAGTCGAGGGCTTCGTCCCAGGTGACGCGCCTGAACTTGCCGTTTACGTTGTCCTCTCTAATAACAGGATATTTGGCGCGCAGGGGATTATATGCATGCTGGTAGTTAGCCGTTCCCTTCGGGCATAGAGAGCCGTAGTTCTGTGGATGCTCGTCGTCACCCCAGATGTCGACTATTCTGCCATCCTTGAGGTACACCTTCATCCCGCAACCGCTTTCGCACATGTTGTCGCAGGTGGTGTACCTGATTGTATCGTAGTCCTTTACGGACTCCGACACTCTCCTCAATACTACCACTTTTTCACCTCCAACCTTTCCGTTGTTACCATACTGCGTGGGCTTGTAAAAACTACCCCACGCGACTTCGCTGTAACCTTTTAAATTTTAATTACTTCACCATATATATACTTTTTTATCTGATGCAAAATTGGGCATAAAAATGCACAACCGTAATGAAAAAATGATTCAGGGCGGAATTGGGCATGAAAATGCACAACCGTAATGAAAAAATGCTGTGCACCGCGGTTATATTCGCTGGCGGGCAAAGCAGAAGGATGGGAAAAGATAAAAGATTTTTAACACTCGATGGAGAAAGTTTTATTGAACGCATACTCAAGGTCGCCACACGCTTTGCTCAAGAGGTTATTGTTTCCCTGGCAACTGAGGAGCAGGCATCGCAGATAAGCGCTGAGTGTAATTTCAAAGTAGTGCTGGATGAAAAACCTGGAAAAGGCCCAGCTTATGCCCTGATCTCAGCTGCCAAGCACGCGAGCTATGAGTATCTCGCTGTAATGCCTGTGGATTCCCCTCTGCTCGAACCAGGATTATACTACTTACTTATGCGAGAGGTTAAAGGCTACGACGCAGCAGTGCCTGTTGTCAGAGGCTTCGCTGAACCCCTGCATGCCGTTTATTATAAGCGAGCCCTTTTGGCGAAGAGTAAAAAAGAGCTGAAAAGTATGAATTCACTTCTAACCCTGCTCAATGTTAATTTTGTACCCGAGGAAAAGCTCAGCAGAGAAGGCATAGAGATGCTAAGCTTTCTCAACATAAACACACCTGAAGAGTACAAAAAGCTCAGAGAAAAGGTGAAAACATGCAGGTAAGAGGCAAGGGCTTTTACAGCCTAACACCAGTAAATGAAGCGCTGGAGAATCTGCTTTCAGGTCTTCGCGTAATTGGTGAGGAGGAGGTCCTTCTGGAAGAAGCGCTTGGCAGAGTACTCGCTCATGATGTTGTAGCGGAGAGGGACAACCCACCCTTCGACCGCGCTGCAATGGATGGCTTCGCTGTTCGAGGAGAAAACACCTTCGGTGCAAGTCAGGCAAATCCTATATATTTTAGAATAATAGGAGAGGTGCTCACCGGGCAGAGCTTCAATGGTGAGGTTCGCGAGTTCGAGGCTGTACGAATAACCACCGGTGCTCCCTTACCCCGAGGCGCAGATGCTGTAGTGATGCTGGAACATGTGAATGAGCTTGGCGGCGAGATTGAAGTAATTAAAGCGGTACCTCCTGGCAAAAACGTCTCACTGCGTGGAGAAGATTATAAAAAAGGCGAGGTGCTCCTGAAGCGCGGGCGTGTGCTAAACCCTCAGGAAATTGCGATCCTCGCCTCTCTCGGGTTACGCAGGGTTAAAGTCTTTCGCAGGCCAAGGGTTGGGATAATCTCAACTGGCGATGAAATTAAAGAGCCTGGTGAAGACCTGAAAGAAGGACAGGTTTACGACACCAACAGCTTCGCTCTGGCTGCGCTGTGTAGTGCAACTGGCGCAGAAACAAGCCGTCTGGGGGTTGTGAGGGATGAGTACAAAGCAATGAAGCATGCAATAGAAGCCGGTTTAAACTACGACGTCCTGCTGATAAGCGGCGCCACCTCCGTGGGCAAGCGTGACGTGGTGCCTGAGATAGTGCGAGAACTTGGTGAAGTTGTGGTGCACGGCGTAGCCATGCGCCCCGGTGAACCTACGGGCTTTGGTTATATAGGCGATACCCTTGTGTTCATGCTTCCAGGTTACCCTGTTGCAAGCATAGTCGCCTTTGAAACCTTTGTTCGCCCAGCACTTCAGGTGATGCAGGGGTTGAAGCCAGCGATGCCCTACCCAGCGATAAAGGCTAGGCTGCGCAGAAAGATACCCTCTGAACTTGGAAGGCGCGACTTTGTTCGCGTTCGCGTTGAACGCTCCGAAGAAGGCTTTGAGGTTGAGCCTATCAGAACCTCTGGCTCAGGGATAGTTTCCAGTCTGGTTCGCGCTGACGGCTTTGTGATTGTGCCCGAGAATACTGAGGGTATAGAGAAGGGCGAAGTGGTGGAGGTAGGGCTCTTCAGAAGTTTGGATGAATAGGGCTATCCTGTATTTTTCGTTTTCTGATATAATTTCTGAAAAATAAATTTTTAATATCCACTATTTACTTTCATTTTTAAGTTAAGGATAGAGGGGGAAAGGAGTTATGTCGCAGTTTAATCTGGGATTAAAAGGTAAAGTAAACATAACACTGGCTGCTATATTTTTGGTTGTAGTATTGCTTAGTTTTATCAGTATAAATTCCGCAGAGACTAACAAAAAACTGGTTTTTAGTCTATCATTTATTGCTATTGGCGCTATAGCAGCAATGACGTATAAAATCAACATGAACGTGATTAGACCTATAGAAAGACTCTCAGAGTGGTCAAAGAGAATTTCAGAGGGGGACTCCAGCAACCTGGATCTGGACACCTCCGAACATGAGATTAAACAACTGGCAGAGTCCTGCAATAATATGGTAGCGAACTTAACAGAGTACAGACAGAAGGCGGAATCTATAGTTAACGGCGTTGGTGCTGCGGTTTACGTAACCGACAATGACCTGAGGATAATAGAGTTCAACCCTGCTGCAGAGGAGTTGCTCGGCTACAAGAGGGAGGAGGTTATCGGCAAGTACTGCTACGATATCACCACCTACGTTGGCGTAACTCCAGCCTGCCATACGAAAAAATGTTCCTCTGTGGTTGTGATGGAAGGTAGAGACGACTTTGTGAGCAGGGAGGTTGTACTGAAAAGCAAGCACGGTGAGGATATCCCCGTAATGATATACACATCGCCTCTGTACAACGCCAAAGGAGAAAGGGTAGGGGCAATAAAAACGGCGGTTGACCTCAGAAAGATGAAGCAGAAGGAGAATGACCTTCTTATAATGCAGGAGTACCTGAAGAACGAAATAGGACGCTTCCTGCCGGTGATTGAGGCCGCCGCCTCGGGAGACATGACAAAGAGCATAGAGGCAACCAACCCCAGCGATGAGATTGGCAAGGTAATCAACACTTTTGGCAAAATGAGGGAGAGCCTATGCTCACTTATTCTTTCAGTTAAGTCAGTAGCTGAGCGTGTGGCGGCGACGGCAGAGGAGCAGGCGGCTTCGACGGAACAATTGAATGCTGCCAGCGACGAGATAACCTCGGCGGTGCAGCAGATAGCCACGAAGGCGCAGAACCAGGCAAGGTTAATAGATGCCAGCTCCAAAGAGATGGCTCGCCTTGCTGATATGATTCGAAGCATTGCAGAGAATGCAAGCGTTGCTGCTGAGAGTGCCAAGCTTGCGGAACAGGCAGCGAAGCATGGCTCAGCTTCTGCGGGTGAAGCCTCTGCGAAGATGGAGGCGATTCGCAATCTTTCTCTTGCGTCTGCTGATAAGATACGTAAGCTGGGCGAGCGCTCCCGAGAGATTAGTGATATCGTGGACATGATTTCCAGTATAGCAGAGCAGACCAACCTGCTCGCCTTGAACGCTGCGATAGAGGCTGCGCGTGCGGGGGAGCATGGTAAGGGGTTTGCGGTCGTGGCAGAGGAGGTGAGGAAGCTGGCTGAGAGTTCTGCGAAGGCGGCGGAGCAGATAGCGACGATGATTCAGGAGGTGCAGCGCGATGTTGAGGAGGCAGTGAAAGCGATGGAGAAGGGTACGCAGGAGGTAGAGGGCGGTACAGAGGTTGTTGCGAAGGCGCTGGAGAGTTTGGAGCATATTGCAAAGGCTGTGGAGGAGTCTACGACGAAGATTCTGGAGATTAGCGAGGCTGCAAAGGAGCAGAAGAGTATCTCTGAGAGTGTTGCAAGGAGTATTGAGGAGGTGGCGGTGAACGCTCAGGAGGTGGCTTCTTCTTCGCAGGAGGCGAGCGCAGCTACAGAGGAGCAGAAGGCTAGTATGGAGCAGCTCGCTGCTAGCGCCCAGGAGCTGGCACGCTTGGCCCAGGAGCTGGAGAGGGGGGTGAACAAGTTTAAGGTGGATGAGAAGGCAGCAGTGAGAGCAGAGAGGGGGGTGCATGCATAGGAGAGGAGGGGGTTAAAACAAACCCCTCCACTTTTGTCTTGGAGGAAGAAAGCTATGACAGAGGAGCTGGATAAGAGCGGGGAGATGCAGCTCGTGGTGTTTCGCGTTGGTAAGGAGGAGTACGGGCTGGATATCCAGGAGGTGAAGGAGATTATTAAAATGCAGGAGATTACAGAGATTCCTAATGCACCAGAGTTTATCGAAGGGGTGATTAACCTGAGAGGACAGATTACTCCTGTGATGGATATGAGAAGAAGACTGAACGCAGAGACAGAGAAAATCGGAAAGGATACGAGAATCGTAATCGTAGAAACAGAAGGGTCAAATATAGGTATTGTGGTGGACTCTGTTACTGGCGTAATACATATGTCAGAAAGAGATATCTCACCGCCACCAGTGGGAGGTGAAAATGAATTCGTGAAGGGAGTGGGAAAAATGAAGGATAATAAACTCCTAATCCTGATCGATATCAATAAAATGCTGCCAAATACCGAAAAAATAGAAGTGCCACAGATGAGCGTGTGAACAAACTACCTTCGCCGCTTCCAGAGGATCAGCAACATGCCTACAATTGCTATTACCACTGCCACTCCATAGCTTAGAGGATAACCCTCTTCCTTGTAAACCACCCGGGGCATGTAGGTTACTTCCTTCCACACAAGAGAGTTGTCTCTAACCTCACTGGGCTCCGGTTCCACCGAAATCAGCTCGCTTCCTTCGGGCAGATTTATTGTTATGGTCACCGGTTTTATGTTTGTCAGATTTTTCGCCTCAGTTTCCCATACTTTGCCAACCTTTTTAGCAAACTCACCGCAATCCACGAGTATTGTAACCCTGTCTTCACCCGGCACGATGAGGAAGTCCTCTATTGCCCAGCAGAAAAGTGAGGCGATGCGCTCCCCAACAATTGCCTGAACCATGGGGTCCTGCATTTTGCGAGTGAGGTTCTCAATATTATCCACGTCCTTCATCTCATATGTAATCTTAGCCTTGCCTTCCTCCTGAATGTCCACAAGAAGCGTGGGTTCTGATAAAACATTGGAAGGAAGCAAAATAAGCAGTAAAAGAAGTAGTCTTTTCATAAACTCACCGCAGATTTACAAAAATTAAAAAGAGAGGAGGGGTTTCGGACCTTCAGCCGCAGCCGAGGCTAACCTTCTCTGCCCACGCTGCGTCTATGCCGCAGTGCAGAGCAATACCCTTCTCGGGGTGCTCCAGCAAGCCAAGGTTCACCAGCACCTGGGTTTCGGGATCAACGAAGTTGCTAAGGTCTGCACCTATCTCCTTGTGGCAGGCATTGCAGACGTCGAACTCCTCAACCTCGCTGCCTGTCTGCACATCCTTTATCTTGAGGAGCTGCTTGCTCTGGGTGTCTATCACAATAATTGCGCTGCTCGTCGGGTCGCTTGGCGGATGGCGTATTGAGGAGATGGCGAAGCGCCCGTCTTTGGTGAAGGTCACATCGTGGGGATTGCCTGGCACATTGATTGCCTCAACCGGCTCATCCTTGACGGTGTCGTAGACTATAATGTAGCCCTGACCAATACCGGTGGCACCCTCAACAGGTATGTTGTAGGGCTTGCCCTCTTTGAACTCGTTCGCAGCCGTCTGCCACAGATAGCGCCCTGTAGGCTCAATCTCGCCTATGTGCAGGAAGTAACCATTCATCTCAGTGAGGTCCACCTTCTTCTCAATCTCACCTGTCTTCAGATTGACCTTGTTGAGCACACCGCTCGCCATGTTTGCGGCATAGAGGTACTTGCCGTCACGGGTTACCTGCGCAGTACACAGGAAGGCGTCGACAGGTATCTTGTCAACCTTCTGGTGCTTCTGAGTGTCGTAAACCAGCACCGCACCGCTTGCTATGCTGGACACATACAAAAGCTTGCCGTCAGGGCTCAGACTTGTGCCGCAGTGCAGGTTATCCTCGCTGCCTCCAAGCTCTTTCCACTCCACATTCTTTGCCACGTAGGTCTTGAAGCGCTTGAGCTTGCCCCATGGAGTCTTGTCGAAGGTTAACCCAACCTCAGCGAGGTCAATCTCTGTTATGGTGCCGTCAAGAGCTGCCCAGTAGAGTGTCTTGCCGTCCTTGCTGAGTGAAACCGCATGAGAAGCCTTGTCACTGCCATAACCCTGAGCCTTGAGCCTTGCAGGACCAGCAACAACACGTACCTCCTTTGTGCGTGGGTCTATCTCTATGTCAGTTACTGAAAGATGACCGCCGTGGCCATTAGTATATATTCTCGCCTTGTGGGTCTTCTTTACCACTGCAGGCTTCTCCTCCTTAACTGCAGGCGCCTGCTCCGCTGGCTTTTGTGCACACCCTGCGCTAAGTACTCCGAGAACCAAGACTAAACCTAAAAGTACTGCCAGAGTCTTAGGCTTTGCCACATGTTCACCTCCTTACTCAAAGATCTTTTTGGTCCCACCCGAAGTCTCTCGGGTTTCAGGCTAATTTTCTAAGAAACCCATATATAAATTTTTCCGACTTAATTATAAAATAACATTTAATATATGTTTAAAATAAAACAATGCGTCAATAGGTTATGCATAAGATGGGAACAACCACCCACAGCTCTCCAAAACCGAATTCGCAAATATTTTATTAAGATATGCTGATTATTCCTGAAAGGAGAGTGGTGATATGCAGAAGTTGTTGGCAGTTCTCATGGTTACCCTCCTATTTGCAGCATGTACTGGAGAGAAGGGAGGAAACGATGGAATAAGCTTTGACACTCGCGAAGATTATGAAAAGGCACTGGCGAGCGGAAAGCCCACCATTGTCGAGTTCTCTGCTACGTGGTGCACAATATGCCTGCGCATGGCACCAGTGGTGGAGAAGATGAAGGCCAAGTATAGTGACAGAGTGAACATCGTAATACTCAACTTTGATAAAGAAAAGGCGCTGGTAAAGAAGTATGGAATCAGAGGGACGCCCACATTTGTGCTCTTAAACTCAAAGGGCGAGGTCGTGGGTGGCGCAGTCGGGTACATACCGGAGGACAGATTTGAGGAAATGATACTCGAGCTGCTGGAAAAATGAGAACGCTGCTTTTAATACTTGCAGTTGGGCTGCTCCTACCAGCATTAGAGGCAAGCTCCTGCACATACTGCCATGGGAATGCCACACTTATGCAGGGCTACGAGGAGTTTGTGGTTACCCTCGAGGAAGTATGGAATCAGAGCAAGATGTTTCGTCAGGGATTAGGCGGCCCTCAGTGCGAGGACTGTCACCTCGGCGATGCTGAGAACTACACAAAGGATGGCGCTCACGCTGGAATGCTTTCTCTGTTAATCATCTCCCGCGAGGACGCTCTTTTAAAGCTCAACCGCTCATATTATCCAAAAATAGACATTTATTATCCAGGAAGCCTTGCGCTGCGCATAGTGAACGATCCCTATCAAGTCAAGACGGTGCTTTACCACGACAGAAACAGAGAGAACTATGCCTTTAACTTTACCATCGCAAATATGACCTGCGGAAAGTGCCATCCCCGCCAGGTGGAAGACTACCTGACATCGAGCATGGGCAACGCCAGAATGCAGAGCGCATATCCAAGATTCACCTCGCCGGCGCCTCACAACTGCGGCTACTGGCTTGTGAACCTCTCTGCAATACGCGAGGACCTGGCGGTGCCCTACTCTGAGGAGCAGGCGGCGCTCAACGATCGAGTGTGCCAGCAGTGCCACACCTCCTGCTTGGACTGCCACTATCAGCCAGATAAAGGCGAAGGTAAGCACTTCTTCTCCCGCAGAGTGGAGGCGAGCACATGCTACTTCGGTGGTGGGCGCGGAATATGCCACGTGGGCGCGGAGGAGTACCGCCGCGGCGCCGGCTACTTCCGTGAAGAGGTTTTTGGCTTGCCCAATGATGTGCACGCTGACCTGAACCTTTCATGCTTAGAATGCCACACCTATCAGGACCACAACATAACCAGAAGCGCCACCTGCAGCGATTGCCATCTAAGGGAAGAAGCTAAGCTGGCGAAGAGTGTGCACGCAAACTTAACCTGCGAGGCGTGCCACGTCTCGAGCTTAGCCGGCTACCAGGCAACCTTCTGGGCACCTGGCGACTACTACGGCATGCCCACACCTCTGGCGAAGATAAACTACTACGGGATTATGGATGTGCCAATATTGATAAGGGACGACGCTGGAAAGTGGATTCCTGTCAAACCCATGCCCCAGGCGGTGCTGAACATGAAGCACAGCCTCAACTCCACCAGCCTGAGCTTCAGGGCTCTACCAGGGCTGCGCAACTCCTCACGCGACGCCTTTGCTGTAGTGGGCACCTTCTCTTCTCTGCCAAGGTACAACAATGCAATAGCCTGGGTGCACATGGACAAGGTATCCCACGGCTTTGGTAAGGGCAGGGAATGCGATAGCTGCCATTCCACAGGCGAGCAGCGCAGCTATGCAACCTGGAGCTATGAGGGGGAGCACGTGGATGAGAGTATGTACTTCTCCGGAGAGAGCTATGTAATAGCCAACTCCACGGGCATGTTCATTCTCCTCAGAAACACCAGTGAAATTCCTCTGGAAAAAGCGGAGCAGTACGCACCATGGATTTATGGTATTCGATGGAATTTCCCAGGTGATTTTTCAATAAAGAGCAAGGTGAAATACTGTAATGACAAAAACTGCGAGAGATGCCACGACGGCGTTCATGAAACTGTTAAACCAAAATATCTGAAAAAGAGAAGCCTGCTTCTCTCAGCGACCATCCTATTGCTGGGTGTATTCGTCGGGATAGCGGCGGCAGCCTACATTTCAAGAAAAAAGCGAAAGCTTAAATATCAGGAAAAATAAAAAACTACTCAGGTCAATTTTTTAAACCAGGGAGGATGAGTGAATGGAAAGCCAGAGTACCCCATTTAATTGTGACTTTTGTCAACAGGTGGAGTCTGGCTTTCTCTCCAGCCTTGTAGGGGAGGATGCGAGGATTCTGCGCTACACCTCTTCCCTCTGCCCCGATTGCGCCTCAGAGAAGAATTTCTCCGCCATGGTCATAGACGCAGTGGTTTATGAGAAGGATGACAAGGTGTGGATAGTAAAATACTGCTCCACCCACGGCGTAACCAGAGAGGTTTACTGGGAAGACGCCGCTATGTACCACTTAGCCAGCAGGTTTGCTGACGATGGTGTAAAGCTACACAACCCCAACGTGGAAGCGCCCAAAGCGAGGTGCCCACTGAAGTGCGGCCTCTGCGAGGAGCATGAGTCCCACACCGGCTTGGCGAACATCGTCGTGACAAACCGCTGCAATATCGCGTGCTGGTACTGCTTCTTCTACGCTAAAGAGGGTGGAAGGATATACGAGCCCTCGCTGGAGAGGATTAAGCGTATGCTTGAGGTGCTTCGCAATGAGCGCCCAGTTGGTGCTGAGGCGGTGCAGCTTACCGGGGGCGAACCAACGCTGCGGGATGACCTGCTCGAGATAATCGCCGCGTGCCGCGAGGCTGGATTTCAGCACATCCTGCTCAACACCAATGGGATAGAGCTTTCCCGCAACTTAGAGCTTATGAGGAAGATAAAGGAAGTGGGAAGCAAGCGCGGGCACATCATTCTCTACATGAGCTTCGACGGAGTTACACCGAAAACGAATCCCAAGAATTACTACGAGGTGCCGGGGGTAATACGCAATGCGCGCATCACCGGAATGAATATGGTGCTCGTCCCCACTGTTATTCGAGGTACGAACGACCACGAGTTGGGAGATATTTTGCGCTTCGCCTTCGCTAACTTAGACGTTGTTCGCGGGGTCAACTTCCAGCCTGTTTCCCTCGTGGGAAGAATGCCCCGCGAGGAGCGCGAAAAGCAGCGCATAACCATACCCGGGGTGATCAAGGCCATAGAAGAGCAGACCGACGGAGCCATAGCGAGGGAGGACTTTTTCCCGGTGCCGAGTACCGCTCGCCTAACCGACTTCATGGAGGCGATTTTCGCTAGACCGAAGTACCGCCTGTCTACACACTTCGCGTGCGGAATGGCGACCTACGCCTTCAAGCAGGGCAGCACGCTCGTGCCGCTGACGCGATTTTTCGATGTGGAGGGCTTCTTGGAGTTCCTTCGTGAGCTGAGCTTTGAGGTGGAGCACTCCCGCTTTAAGCTCGCTGGCAAGGGTATCTCTATAATTAAAGCCCTCGCCAATATCTCCCGTTTCATCGACGAGGAAAAGAAGCCGGAGTACCTCGACCTTAAGAGGGTGCTCATATCCTCCCTAACGAGAGGCTCTTACGCTGAGCTCAAGGAACTTAACCGAAACTCTCTTTTCATAGGAATGATGCACTTCCAGGACACCTACAACTACGACATAGCGAGGGTCAGGAAGTGTTGCGTACACTACGCCCTGCCTGACCTTCGCATTGTGCCCTTCTGCTCTTTCAATGTCCTGCCGGAGCTCTACCGCGACCGTATACAGGAGAGGTTCAGCATATCAGCCAGCGAATGGGAGGCAAAGACGGGCAAGAAGCTTCGCGAGGACAAGTACGTGAGGAGATTCACTGAGGAAGAGAAGAGAGAAATAGACGAGTTTTACAGGCACTGCATTCAGAGTGCAGGGTTTTAGTGTTTTTTATTTCTATTGCTCTCAAATCTCCCCATACCTCTGCTTCAAAAGCAGCGCGTCCTCCTCGAGGTTAGGACTCTCGCATATAAGCTTGCCCTCAACGCGGTAATCCTTCAGAACGCGAAGCAGCGCCTCGTAGTTGAACTTCGACTCTTTAAGCACAAGATGGGATAGCTCTCCACCCTTGCCGTAGGTTATGCCAGAGACATGGATGTGCATGTCGCGGAGCGCTTCGCTGCCAAGCGCATTCTCTATCTTTGCCAGCATCTCCGCAAAGGCTTCGTAGCTGTTCACCGCTCCCCTGCTCCTCGCGTAGAGGTGGGCGAAGTCAACACAGGGCATTACCCTGGAAAGCTCTGCACTAAGGTTGAGAACCTCCTCAAGGCTTCCCAGCTGGCTGCGTTTGCCTGTTGTCTCAGGGCGAAGCACCACATCTATGCCCTCATCCTCGAGGGTCCTAACTATACCCTCAAGATGCTCTTTTACCCTAGCGTACGCGTTTTCCTTGGAGCTTTTCATGTAGTAGCCTGGGTGAAATGCTATATCGCGGGCACCACAGGCGTAGCCCACTTTAGCGGAGTCGAGGATGCGCTGCACACTCGCCTTAAGCTTGGCTTCTTCTGGTGAGTTAAGATTAATGTAGTAGGGGGCGTGTACAGTCAGAGCTACGCCAAGCTTCTCCGCCACTGCGCGCACCTCTTTTGCTTTTTCCATACCCATCCTCACCCCGCGAACAAACTCTATCTCCATGCATCCCAGCCCAAGCTCATGCACCCTCGCTATGCCAGAGGCGGTGTCTCTAGAGGGTGAGGAAATGGGAACACCCGCAGTGCCGAAGAGCAGCGCCATTCACCACACCTGCAAACGTCAACGTTTACCTTAAAGCAATAGATCAACAATAATGTTTACCTTCGGTATGTGCAATATTACTGGGTAAGGTGAAATGCCCCACCTCCTCCTCTCCTTTTTCTCGGGCATTTCACCTCCAACCTTTCCGTTGTTATAGGAACTACGTCACGCCGGAAGCGAAGCTTCCGGGTAACCACCAGCGGGTTCCTATTGTTTCCCGACCGTTTGAGAGGGAAACCGAAACCAGTTCTTATGGAATTGGCGAGACATCCTGCAACCGTATCTTACTCGTATTCAATCGTCGCCGGGGGCTTATCGGTTATGTCGTAGAGCACCCGGGTGACGCCGGGAATCTCCCTGGTTATTCGCTTCTGGATGCGCTTGAGCACCTCCCAGGGCACCTCCATCGCCGTTGCCGTCATCGCATCAACACTCTCCACCACACGAACAGCGATGGTATAGCCATAGTCGCGGATATCGCCTTTTACGCCAACGGTCTTTCCTTCCAGGAGCGCAGCGAAAGCCTGCCATGGTTTAAGCTTCGCCTTTTTAATCTCCTCCTCCACTATGGCATTTGCCTCGCGCACTATCTCCACCTTTTCCGGCGTTACCTCTCCAATCACGCGCACCGCCAAGCCAGGACCTGGGAAGGGCATGCGCTCAGAGATGCTCTCAGGTAAGCCCAGCTCCCGGGCAACTATGCGCACCTCGTCTTTATACAGGTCGCGCAAGGGCTCCACAAGCTCTAAAACCATGCCACTTGGCAAACCAGCAACGTTGTGGTGACTTTTTATCCCGCCGCTGCTCTCTATCCAGTCCGGCGCTATTGTACCCTGAACCAGGTACTTCGCCCCCACCTTGGCTGCCTCTTCCTCAAACACCTCAATGAAAATCCTGCCTATAATCTTTCGCTTCTCCTCCGGGTCACGCACCCCTTCGAGCGCCTTGAAAAAACGCTCCTGCGCATGCACAACGCGGAGGTTCATTCCAAGCTTATTCTTAAAAATCTCCACTATCTCCTCTTCCTCGCCCTTGCGCATAAAGCCGTGGTTGACAAAGACAGCTACGAGATGCTTTCCAAGCGCACGGTGGGCAAGTGTAGCGGCGACGCTCGAATCAACGCCGCCCGATAAAGCTATGATCGCGGTCTCCTCACCCACCTGCTCGCGAATCTCCTTCACCGCTTCCTCAATAAACTTCTTTGCATCAAACATAACTACAACCTCTTCTTCCTTATTGCGGCGTCAACAAAAGCAAGAAACACTGGAGAAGGACGACGCGGTCGGGACTTGAACTCCGGGTGGAACTGCGTCGCCAGAAAGTGGAAGTGCGAGGGGAGCTCGCATATCTCCATTCTGCGTCCGCCGTCGCTGGTGGCAGAGAACACCATCCCTGCGCTTTCAAGCTGGGGGATGTAATCCGGGTTAACCTCGTAGCGGTGGCGGTGGCGCTCGCCCACCTCGGTGCAGCCGTAAATTTCGTGCGCCTTGGTTCCGGGCTTTATATTAACTTTTATCTCACCGAGGCGCATTGTGCCCCCCATCTTTTCAATCTTCCGCTGCTCAGGCAGGAGGTCTATTACCGGATGCATGGTTTTGGGGTCGAGCTCAACGCTATTTGCCTGGCTTAAACCAAGCACATTGCGCGCGAACTCGACGACGGCAAGCTGAAAGCCGAAGCATATCCCGAGGTAAGGCACATTGTTCTCCCTCGCGTATCTTATCGCGGCGATCTTACCCTCTGCCCCTCGCGCGCCGAAACCGCCTGGCACAAGAATGCCGTGCGCACCTTCAAGCTCCTTGATCTTCTCGGGTTCCTCCTCTATCTCCTCAGCCTCCATCCAGAGTATCTCCACGTCATGGTTAAGCTTCCACGCCGCATGCTTCAGGGCTTCGACGATGCTTATGTAGGAGTCATGAAGGTGGGTGTACTTACCAACTATGGCTATGGTGACCTTCTCCTTGGGTTTCTTTATCTTATTTATGAACCTGTCCCACTCGCGCAGGTCGTGCTTGCGCTCGCGCAGGTTGAGCTTCTCAAGGATTGTGTCCCCCAATCCCTGAGCCTCCATAACCAGGGGGACCTCGTAGACTATCTTCACGTCGTGGTTGCTTATCACATCGCGTTTGCTCACATCGCAGAACAGGGAGAGCTTCGCCTTGGTCTCATCTAAGAGGGGGTCGCGAGTTCTGCATACGAGTATGTCGGGCTGTATTCCTATCCCGCGAAGCTCCTTGACGCTGTGCTGTGTGGGTTTGGTCTTCTGCTCCCCCACGGTTTCAAGCGTGGGCACAAGCGTGACGTGGATGAAGAGCACATTCTCCTTGCCCAGCTCCATCCTGAGCTGACGCAGCGCCTCAAGGAAGGGCATGCTCTCTATGTCGCCAGTCGTGCCTCCGATCTCAACGATGAGCACGTCTGGATTGTTAATCTGCGCGATCTCGCGAATCTGCCTCTTTATCTCATCGGTGACGTGGGGAATTATCTGCACCGTCTGGCCGAGATACTCGCCCCGGCGCTCCTTCTCCAGCACGGAGAGGTAGATTTTGCCCGTCGTAATGTTGTGGTCCCGGGTTAGCTCCACATCCAGAAAGCGCTCGTAGTGCCCGAAGTCCAGGTCTGCCTCGTAGCCATCCTTGGTAACCCAAACCTCGCCGTGCTGGAAGGGGTTCATTAGCCCCGGGTCCACGTTGAGGTACGGGTCTATCTTGCACACGTCTATGCGCAGCCCGCGGGAGCGCAAAATCAAGCCTATGGCTGCGGTGGTCACGCCCTTACCAAGGCCAGAAAGCACACCGCCAGTTACAATTACATACTTGGTCATATTCCGAGCTTCTCCTCCCTTAAATCTATGGTGTCCTCAAGCTCTGGACCTGTGGAGATTATTGTCACCGGCACACCCACGCGGCGCTCCACCTCTTCCACGAAGCTCTGCGCAGCTTTGCTGAGCTCGTCGTAGCTCCTCGCACCTCTGCTCTCCTCGTCAATATAATCAACGCAGGTGAGTGCTATCTGCGAGGCGCTGTTTAGCATTGCAGCATAACGCGCCATGTCAAAGTCGAACCTTCCTATCCTTCGCCTTCGCCCGGTGACGGTGCCGTACTCCACTATCCCATGCCTCTCCGCCTCTTCCTGTGACATCTCAGTTGGAAATGGACCTGCGCCAACGCGGGTTGGGAAGGATTTAAACACCACTATCACATCCCTAACCCTTCTCGGACCTATTCCCACATCCACACACGCCATGCTTGCTGTCGTATCTTTTGAGGTGACATAGGGGTAAGTGCCGTAGAATAAGCTGAGCCCAAAACCCTGAGAGCTTTCCACCAGCACCTTTTTACCAGCATCAATCGCCTCATTGACCTCCTTGGGCACATCGGTGAGGTAGGGCTTGAGTTCAGGTATCTCTTTAGCCAGCTTCAAGCTCCTGTTTGCCCTGTCCATGTTCGCAGGCCCGCAGCCTGTGCCCGTGCTGCCTATCTTACCCGCGAGATGCCCTGAGCCTTTATCTCTCGCGATGTGCTCCTCCTCTATTATACCGCAGCGGTAGTCTATCCCTATCCTATTCTCTATGCCCAGGTCCCTAATCTCCTTGAGCATTACCTCGGGGTTCACAAGTACACCCGCGCCTATGAGCAGCTTCGCCTTCGCATACAGAAAACCGCTCGGGGTAAGGCGCAGGGGGTACTTCTTCCCTCTATAAACCACGGTGTGGCCTGCGTTCGGACCAACACCAGCGCGTGCAATTATGTCTGGCTCATCCTTCATGCACAGGTAGCTTATCACCTTTCCCTTGCCTTCGTCGCCCCATTGACCGCCTACAACGATGGTTACCACGCAATCACCTCACTAGTGGAAGAACGAGATAGTTCCCCCTCACACAAAGCCGTGCCAATGTCCCAGAAGAGCCTCGCCAATTTCATGTAAAACAGTAAGTGGGATATATCGCTCTTGGTTTATAAGGTTTTTGATTTGACTCGGCTATTATTCTCTTGATGCACGACTACATACACACGAGAGCAGGTACTGGAAGGATGAGCGCTGCTACGAGGCCGGGATAGGGACTAAGCAAGAAAACTCAATAGCTACGAAGATGCGAAATAGTGTTTTTGTAAGACATTTTAAAATGTTAGACATTTGTATATTTCTGGTGAAATCAGAATGACGGATGTAATCACAAAAGTCGGAAAGAAGTATATGGTGGTGATCCCCTCAAAGATTAGAAGGGCTCTAGGGGTGAAAGAGGGTGACCTTCTCAAGATGAAGCTCGAGGGGAGCAGGATAATCCTGGAGAAGCTTCCCTCCGACCCCTTTAAAGTACTGGCGGAGGTTGTGGGAGAGAGCTACGACGAGAGGGAAGACGAGGCCCGCACCGAGAGGTGGCTGCTGCATGGCGGTAGCCGACACTGAGCTCCTCTTCGCCCTCAACCCCCTCGACAGGAAGCATGCCCGCGCGCTGCGCTACCTAGAGCGCCACCGCGTGCTCGTGCCAGACGTGGCGCTTTTTGAGTTTCAGATAGTTCTCCGCGCAAGGGGCAGGAGCGCCGCAAAGGTCGCCTCCGCCATGATGGCTCTAAAGCAGATTTTCATTAAATACAATATGAAGGAGGTTAATACTATAAACACTGAACTTTTTATTAGGCAGGCGGAGATAGAGGAAAGGTTCTCGCTGAGCTACTTCGACAGCTTGGTTGCAGCCGCAGCGCTCTCGCTGGATGAGGCTCTAATTTCCGACGACACCGCCTTCGACCGCGTGCCTGGGATTGAGAGGGTGCCACTTGCAGAAGACGCAGAGAGATGATGCTTCTATCTTTATGGACTATTTAGCCACTATGAGAATGAAGCAAAACCAACTTCATAGAGCTGCCTGAGCATTATAAGGGCTTTTTGGCTGTGTGTTTGAACTTGTAGTTACCTCAGTTTGGATCTCATATACATTCATCTACCTCCCTCAATTTTTTTGTGACTTTCTCAGAATCATTTAAGTCTTCAGTTTTAACATGACATACCTTAAAAATCGTTTTAAGTGGTTCTTCAAGCTTCTTCCTGTTCCCGTGGAATTTCGGTAGAGCCTTCATGAGTAGGGCAAGATCGAAAATTTCATTATTATCTCTGAATTTTACTAGCCCATTTCTTTTATCTCTAATTTTCTTGAATTTTTCGGAAATTATTTATATAGGAATTTCTTTAATTTTTCTATTGTTTTTAAAAATTCTGATTTGAGATTTGCCTATATAATTTTTTTATTTTAAATCTGAAGATATTTTTGCTAATATCTTCAAGCTTCTCATCTCCTATATAAATAGAGATATTATCGCTGATTTTCCTAGATTACTCATTTTCTGATGTTATTTCCACATAGTAGGTGCGACATTCGTAGAGATAGTGATGTTTTTCATCGTTTATTATTTTTGCCTTTTCATTATTTTTCTTCCCAGTTATTCTAAGAGAGTGCCCTTCATCTATTTCTACTTTGAATTCTTCCATAGCTAAATCTTTAGAATCATGAAACTTAAATCTATTCTTTCTGTCGCAATTTCACCCTGTAAACCGGCGCACCCCACTCGGGAAAAATCCTCTCCACCAGGCCTTCCTCCGCCATCTCTATAAGCAAATCCTGAAGGTTGCACCCGGTTAAAGCTTCATATTTTTCAGGCTCATCTAAACGGCGCGCCTCGACCTCTTCCTGAATCCTCGCCAGCTTGGCTTCGCCGAGGGAGCGGAGGATTTCTAAGAGAAGGCGCTTTTTTTCCTCATCGATTTTCTATCCCTCCATCTCAACTATCCTCTCTACACCTTCCACGAGTAAATCGCACTCTTTGCGGGTGTTGTAGAGGTAGAGGCTTGCCCTTACAGAGCCGCTCGCCCCTATTCCGCGGGCGTTAAACCACGCATGCAAGCAATGGTCGCCCGCGCGCAGCATTATGTTGTAGTGGCGGTCGAGCAGCTCGGCAACGTCGCTCGGCGCTACAAGGCTTCGCCCGCGTCTCTCCAAGCGGAAGCTTACTATCCCCGAGCGCAGCTTCGCCTCGGTAACGCCAACAAAGCGCACCTCCTCAATAGCCGCGAGCTTTTTCGAGAGATACTCCGTCAGAGCGCGCTCGTGCTCCTCAATCCTGCGCATCCCCACGCGGCTGAGATACTCAACCGCTGCAGCAGAGCCTATCTGCGCTGCGTAATTCTGAAGCCCTGCTTCAAAGCGGTGGGGTGGCGGCAGAAATACAGCGCGGTTGTAGTAGGAATCGCTCACCGTATCCCCGCCAACGATAAAGGGACTAAGCTCGCGAAGCTCCTCCTCTTTGCCATATAGCACCCCTAAGCTGGGACCCAGCATTTTGTGCACAGAGAAGGCGAGGAAGTCCACATCCAGGCGACGAACATCTACGCTACGATGGGGCACACTCTGCGCAGCGTCCAGCAGAACCTTGGCTCCATAATCGTGGGCAATTTCTATAATCTCTTCCACGGGCAGGGCGTAGCCGTCGAGGTTTGAGACGTGCACCACGCTCACAAGCTTAACCTTGGGAGAGAGCATATCCTTGAACTTCTCCAGATCGAAGGTGGCATCTTCCCGCGAAGGCACCACCTCGTGCCTTATTCCCCTACTCTTTTCAAGCTCCAGCCAGGGTACAAGGTTGGAGTTGTGCTCCCTGTCGCTGGTTAGCACCACATCGTCCCACTCAAGCTTGAAGCTTCTAGCCACTAGGTTAATCGCCTCCGTTGTATTTTTCGTCCACACAATTTCCTCTGGCGAGGCGTTTATGAAACCAGCCACCCTCTCCCGCGCCTTTTCTGTAGCTTCCTTAACCTCGCGGGCAAACCAGTGCTGGGAGCGCCCTCTCCCACCACATGCAGGATAATTCTCATAATACTCATTTATCGCTTGGATTACCTGCTTGGGCTTTAAACTCATGCATGCGCTGTCCAGGTAAACAGGAGGTTTGCCATTGCGCAGCCTGCTCAGGGCAGGGAAGTCTTCCCTCAGCTTCTCTGGTAGCATGACGTAATCTTATGCTGCGGCCTTATTAAGTTTGACCTCATAGCAATTAGTTCCTATTGAGCTTGAGCCTTCTCAAGCTCACGCTTGGTGTACTCCACCAAGCCCCCGCTCTCAAGAAGGTTGAGGAGAAATTCCGGCAGGGGTTTAAAGGTGTACTCCCTGTTCTTTGTTAGATTCTTTATTATGCCCTGCGAAAAGTCAACCTCAAGCTCATCCCCCTCTTCAGCGTCCACGCTTGCCTCAATCAGGGGAAGGCCTATGTTTATGCTGTTCCTGAAGAAGATTCTTGCAAAGCTCTTCGCAATTACCACGCTTATGCCAGCCCCCATCAGAGCCCTCGGCGCATGCTCACGCGAGGAGCCGCACCCGAAGTTTTCGTCAGCTACGATTATGTCGCCCGCCTTAACCTGCTCTGCAAACTCAGGTTTCACCTTTTCAAACGCGTGCTTCGCAAGCTCCTTGGGGTCGGCGGTGATTAAATACTCCGCTGGGATTATCTGATCAGTGTCAACATTTGCACCGAAACGCCACACCCTGCCCTTAATTTTTTTGTGCAAAGGCATCACCTGCTGTGAAATTATGAGGTAACGAAGTTAAAGGTTATTGGTCGAACATTTTCGGGAAAAATGGGATAAGATATAAAGCTGAGCTATCATCATGAAAAAGTGTGAAAACTGCAGCAGAAGTGAAGAAGAGGTACCAATAATAGAGTTCTACCACAAGCAGGAAGAGCACTACATCTGTGTGCGGTGCCTTCCCATGCTGATTCACGGCTAAACACAGAAGTAGGACTCTGGTAGAGGATTGAATTATGAAGTGGGAAGATGACGCGCTGGAGGTTTTAAAAGAAGTCCCTAGTTTTGTCCGACCTCTGGCTAAAAAAGCCGTGGAAAAGCTTGCTAAGGAGGAAGGTTTGGAGAAGGTTACCAAGGAGATTGCCCTCAAAGCCAAAGCTAAGTACCTGGGCATGGAGGAGGAAGGGGACAAGAAGAAAAAGAGGATCGCCATTGTTAGGTGCGACATAGTCAGCGAGGTTTGCCCTGGGATAGGCTGCCTGCTTGCGTATGAGAACAAGAAGGAGCTGTTCAAACGCTATGAGGGCGAGGAAACCAGCTTGGTTGGATTCTTCACCTGCGGCGGGTGCTCGGGAAGGCGCACCTTCAGACTGGCGAACACGCTAAAACGCTACGGCGTGGATGTGATACACATGAGTTCCTGTATGCTCATGGAAGAGCCCTTTAACAGGTGCATCTTCAAGGAGGACATCAAAAAGAGCATTGAATCCCTCGGCATAGAGGTGGTCGAGGGAACGCACCACGAGGTGGGGAAGTTCGCTCTGGGTAAGAGGTTCCACGAGAGGAAGTAAAAACAGCTTTTTACATCGCCTTAATCACGTCTGCCCTGGTTACTATCCCCACCAGCTTTCCATCCTTTACCACAGGCAGGCGGTTTATCCCGTGCTTTGCCATTAGCCGCGCAGCCTCCTCAATTCTCGCCTCCTCACCTATGGTTATAACCTCGCGGGTCATTACATCTTTTACTTTGGAGGCGGTAAGCTTCTTTATGGTCTCTTTCAGCTGCTGGTGCATCTTTATTGGAAGCTCAATCAGCTCAAGGGGACTCGGAAACACGAGGTTTATGCTCTCCTCTTCCAGTAGCCTCATTAAATCAGCTTCGCTGAGAATACCAACTATTCTATCCCCATCCACCACAGGGGCACCGCTGATTTTGTTCTCCCTCAGCTGCTTCGCAGCCTCCTCTATGCCCACCTCTGGCGAGAGGGTAATAACCTCCCGCGTCATAACATCTTTTACCTTCAAACTTCTGCCCTCCTACGGGTGAATACCCAAGCCACGGAGCCCTTCCTGCTCTGGGAAACCCAGCATTATATTCATGTTCTGCACCGCTTGCCCCGAGGCACCTTTCACAAGGTTGTCTATCGCCGAAATAACTATAACCCTCCCACGCTCTTTATCAACGGCAAAGCCGCCTATGTCGGCAAAGTTTGAGCCGCGCACAGCGCTCAAGCGGGGCACTTCGCCCACGTCAAGCACCCGCACAAAGGGCTCTTCCCTGTAAAATTCGGCGTAGAGCTTCCGCACATCCACGGCGTCTATACTCCGGGTGATGAAGCAGTGCAGCGTGCTCGTAAGCCCGCGAATCACAGGCACTATGTGGGGAACGAAGGAAACTCTTGCCTCGCTGGAAAAGCGACGTAGCTCCTGCTCTATCTCCGGCAGGTGCTGGTGCGTTGTCATCTTATATGCCAGGACGCTCTCTGCGGCGTTGGGGAAGTGCGTTGTCTCCCGAGGCTTGTTCCCAGCGCCGGAGATTCCACTCTTTGCGTCTGCCACTATGTGAGAAGCATAAATAATCCCCGCTTTTAGCAGCGGTACAAGACCGAGAATAATACTCGTGGGATAGCAGCCCGGGTTGGCCACCAGCTTCGCTCGCTTAATATCCTCCCTGTGAAGCTCGGGCAAGCCATAGGCTGCTTTTATCTCAGGCGCCACATGCTTTTTGCCGTAGTACCTCTCGTACACTGCAACATCCTCAAAGCGGAAGTCGCCGCTCAGGTCTACTACGCGAACGTCATGCTCAAGGAGGGTGGGCACTATCTCCATGCTCGCCCCATGCGGCGTTGCGCAGAAAACAAAGTCGCAGCGCTCAGCCACGCGCTCGTAGGGTATGTCCTCAAAGCTCAGGTCAAGCACACCACGCAGATTGGGATGCACCTTGTGAACAGGCTTACCTGCGTGGGCACGGGAGGTGACGCAGGCTATCTCAACCTCACTGTGCTGAGCTAGGATACGCAGAAGTTCGCCACCTGTGTAACCCGAGGCGCCCACTATGCCAACTTTTACCATGCTGAAAAATAGGCAGGGCGGTAATATAACCTTTGCCCTAACCTATGTACCGCATTTCATCATCGGTGGGCTCTCTGCGCAGAATGCCCATATCCTCCATCATCTTCCTCTCAAGCTTAGCTGCCTCCTCCACGCGCCTCGCGGCATCTTTCACACGTTTAACCAGCTTCTCCATGCTTATCTCTATGCCGAGGATGGATGTGATCACCTCCAGCACGGCGCGTGCACTGTTGGGGTCAACATAGAAGCCAGAGGTTTCGCCCATTAGACAAGCGCCGTATATTCCACGACGCTTCCCCTGACTCAGAAGCATGCCCGAGACGCCTATAATCTGCCCCACGCCATCACGCTTCACCACAACGCCCTTCTCCTCCAGCAGGGGTATGTAGCGGGGGTGGTTCACGGCTCCGAAAACCTTCGGCGCGTCCACGGGTCTGCCAACCCCAAGCCCACCGAGGGTGAACATCTCCTTAACGCCAAGCTCCTGCGCAACGTCCAGAATCTTCTCGCACAGCAGGTACTGCCCTTCCGGAGAGGTGCTCTGAGTATTTCCTACGACGAAAATCAGATCTCGCTGCGACTCATCCTCTGCCCGCCAGTAGTAAAACTCGTTCTTCATCTCCTCTATCATTCCCGTCTTTTTAATAATAACATGGGGCGGGAATGTGGCTGAGTAGAGCCTGGCAAACTTCTTTGCACGAAGCTCGCGTATCATGTGCTTGGCTGCTATCATACCCACATTCCCAATGCCGGGCAAGCCTTCGATGAGCACTGGCGAGCGAAGCTCCGGCTTTCGTGTAAACACAACCTCACACTGCATGCTCCTTCCCCTCTTCCTTCATAATTTCCCTCTTGAGCTTTCTCCTGTACTCCCCGTACGGGTCCTGAGGTGAAAATCTTGGAGGGTGTGGAGAAACCGTAGGCTCACCGCATACCTTACAGGCGTCCTTCAGGGTGTAAACCCTGCACTTCTTGCATACTTTAAGACGGTTCATCTACTACTTTTCCTCTTTTATTTCCCTGTAAAACTTGCCTTCTCCACCCTTTTGGGTTACAATATTTATCGCATGCTCCGCCGTCTTTCGCAGCGCTTCTTCTGCGGTCTTGTAGTCATAGGCGACGACAGTAATGCGATACCTGGGCGAACCAACATAGCTTATGTCCAAGCTCACATCCTCGCCGTGGTCAAGCTTCTTGGCTGAGATGAGCGCTTCTCGTATTATCTCAACTCCATTAGGCTCGCGGGATCTGAGATCCACGTACCCGTCTATCTTAACCTTGGGTATGGAGACGTTCTCCTGCGCCAGCTTTACCAGCGGCTTCACCCACTCCTTGGGTATCTTTATTCCCTTAAGCGCCTCTTCGCCCATAGCGGAGATTTCCTCAAAGGCACCGTAAATTTCGCCGAACTCCTCCTCGAGCACAAAGCCTACCTCGCGGTACGCCTGCTCGAGACTCTTACCAAGCTGCGTCGCCGCCATTTCCAGGAGCTTCTCAGCCTTCTGGGCGCGCTTCCACTCCTGCATTTTCTTCTTCTTGGCGGCGTCGCTAACGCGGCGAAGCGATAAATCTATGTGCCCCTTCTTGCGGTCGACCGCTAAAACCTTGGCTACTGTCTTCTGCCCCTCCTTCACAAAATCCCGGATGTTCTTTATCCAGGTAGAGGCTACCTCCGAGATATGTATATAGCCCTCTCTATCCCTGTACTCATCTAACCTAGCGAAGGCTCCATGAGGGTAAACCTTAGTTACGGTGCAAACCACCAGGTCGCCTTCGCTCGGGAAGGGCTCACGTTTCAGAACCAAGCTCTTCACTCCAGCACAGAGATTATCTTGGTGAGAACTCTTACCTTACCACCAGTGGGCTCCGCAAGCGTTTTGCCGCACACAAGGCACTGCACCTTTGAGGATGCGGAGCCGAATATTACCTGTTCATTGCTACAGTCGTCGCATTTAACGCGCAGGAAGCGAGAGCGAGGCTTTGGAATAAGCTTGTCATCCTCCGCCACTATACCGCCTCCATCTCCAGCTTTTTAACCCTGAAGCCCTTCATGCTGTGCGCCTTCTTGCACTCTTTGCACCTCAGTATAAGCGCTACACGCTTCGTGGGCTTTGAGCCGCTCGGCAAGGGGCGGGGGAATCCACCATAACCAGCCAAAACTCTGCGGAACTGCCTTTGCCCAGCTTTAAGCTCGCTCGCCTTGCGCTTCTTAACCTTCAGCACCTCATGCACTGTGTGCCTCTTGCAACTCGGACAGTAGGTTCGCTTCTCCTTTGGCATCTTCATAACTATCACCGAAATTGGAGTTTAAAAGCTCGCAGAGCAGCAATATAAAAGTTTCGAAAGTAGTAACCACCTGCAGGTTTTTAAGTCTTTTGGTTATTAACATCTGCAATCACAGCTCAAGGTCTTCTTTGGTGTAGATGGTGAACCTGTCGTTCTGGTATAGCAGAGGGAAGTAGTGGGTGTCGTGGTTTGTGGCACGCATTTTCACTATGCCTATGTAGCGCTCCAGCGAGGTAAGTATGCCCCCCCTGCGCTGGAAGAGCAGATGGATTATGCCATCGCTGAGAAATTCCTCCACGCCGTACTCACCGTATCGTCCGCCCTCAGGGGGCATCTCGGAGATCAGGAAGGATGTAAAGCCCAGGTCGCTGAGGGATTTGAAGAAGAAGTATATCTCCGCTCGAACGTCTTTTATGGTGGTGAGGGAGTAGAGCGCGTTCAGCGAGTCGATTACCAGAAGCTCATACTTCTTCTCATCCTTCATCTCCTTGAGGAAGCTAGATAGCTTCTGGATCCAGTTTTCCACCCTTCTCTCTTTGACTTTTTCTTTAATGTCATTGAAGCACACTATGTCAACGGCGCCCTCCTTAGCCATGTTCAGTTTTTCCATGTGCCTGAGCAGGCTCCTAGGGTCCTGCTCCAGTGTTACGTAAAGCCCCGGTATTCCTGCACGCAGTGCGTTGTGGTAAAGGATACTGTATGCAAGCGAGGACTTCATTGTGCCTGCGGTGCCACAGATAAGGTTTACGCTTCCCTTTGGTATTCCTCCCTCCATTTTCTCGTCCAAGCCGCGCACAAAGGTTCTGACCCTCTTAATGCCCATTGCTTAAAAATACTCTCAGTCCTTATTTATATCTTTTCAGTGGATGCCCAAAATTCAAACCAGAGTTAGGAGAAGGGAGTTTCTTGTTCCGGGGCCAAAACCAAGGATGAACATGGTTATTTTAATAATGCGGTAGTACACGTCCTCGCCTTCCTCTTCTCGCCACTTCTCAAGCAGGTAGAGCGCGCCGCCGACTACTAGAAGCTTCAGGGGTACCATCACCAAGGCGGTGCCGGCAAGGTTGATGAAAATTTCTGGCAGAATGTGTTCCTCGCTGAAGTGGAAGTAGTCTATGCCTATGAAGGTACCGCTCGCATCTAGGAAGTGGGCGAAGATTATCCACAAGTTACCGGAGGCGTGCAGAAATCGCAGGTTTGCTAATCTTGCAACTGCTCCCACCACAAGAGTGAGCAACGCAGCCAGTGCGACGGGATAAAAGAACCTCAGCGGCGCGTTCATCTCAGCTATAAGCTTCAGAAGAAAGTAGGGGATTGTGCCAGCGCCTAACGCTAGGACAACCTTCCAGTACCTTATTCCATAGCGCTCCTGCACGAGTAATCCCACGCCAACGAGCGCTGAACCATAGGCAACGCCCAGCACGTATATACCCGGGGTTACACTCCACCACTGAGATTTTTCATAGACGCCGGCATCTGCAAGAAGGCGGATGGTTATCGCCAACACTATGGGTGGGATTAGGGCAAGCATGAACTCCCTATCCAGGGCGACTCTGGTAAATAGGTACCTCTTCAATAACCAGAGGATGATTATGAGAATGCCAAAACTCTTTGCATAGTCGAGCGGTGTGTAAACAGCCATGTTTTCACCCTGCAGTTATGCACTTTCTCCCAATGATATAAATATTTGTTATGATAAAATAAAAAGTAGTAGATAAATCTTCTATCTCCGGAAAATCCAAGAGGTAAATGAATGGTTGACAGCTTAAGCGTGGGTATATTGTCCCTCTCAGTCTTACTTCAGGTTACAGCTGCATACTTTGCTTTTCAGCTGGTGAAGGTAACAAAATCAAGAGGGTGGCTTTTTCTGGGCATAGCCTTTCTTTTCATGGGATTAAGTGGGCTCGTCTCTCTCTTTGCCATTTACTACGGCGCAGGGAAGATTTTTACAGGCTTGCTGCCAGAGCTTGTGGCACTTTTAATTTCAGTACTCATGATAGCCGGTGTGCTTTATATTTCAGATTACTTCAGGAGTAAGGCAGAAGCAGAGAGAGCTATCGCAGAGTCCGAGGAGAGATACAGAACCCTCGTTGAGACGATGAATGAAAGTGTGGTAACCATTGACAGTGAGGGGCGCATAACTTACGCCAACTCCAAGGCGGCTGAACTCTTTGGACCAAGCGTCGATGATTTAATCGGTACCCCGATTACGAATTACTGCGGTGAAGAGTGCTCCTGGCAGTTCATGCAGGGATTTCACCAACCACAAGAGGTTCCGATTACCCTTGAAACAAGAATTTCAGACGTTAACAGGAACATAAAAGAAGTGCTTGTAAACATATCCCCTATATTTGATGATAAAGGAGAAATTACAGGCACTATTGCCACGTTCTCTGACATAACACAACTTAAAGAGACTGATGAGAAATTAAGAAATTATGCCAAAAAACTGAAGCAAAACAGTGAGCTTAAAGACCTTTTTATAGATATACTACATCACGACCTCCTTAATTATACAAGTATAATAAAGGGTTATGCTGAGCTAGCTCAGAGCGATGGGTTGGATTCAGAAACAATAACAGTTATTAACAGAAATGCTGAAAGGATTATAGAGGTAATAGAAAACGCCACAAAGTTCTCAAAGCTCGCCAGCATAGATAAAATCAGAAAGGTCGAGTTAAACGTTGCAGAGATTATCAATGAGGTGTTAGAGGAGTTTAAGTCGATGCTCAGCGAAGCAGACATGACAGTGGAGAACAGGATAAGCACAAGGCTGTCGGTAAAGGCCAACCCAATTGTCAAGGAAATCTTCTGGAACTTCCTCAGCAATGCAATAAAGTACGCAGAAGAGGGGAAGAATGTGGTGATTTACGCCGAGGATGCGGGAGATTGCTGGAATATATGCTTTGCTGACTTTGGACCTGGTGTTCGGGATGAGCAGAAGGAAACCATCTTTGACAGGTTCAGCAGAGGAGGAAAAGGTGGTGTGAAAGGCTCTGGCCTTGGTCTTGCGATAGCCAAGCGCGTCGCAGAACTTCATGGAGGCGAGGTGGGCGTAGCAGATAATAAGCCAAAAGGCAGCATCTTCTGGGTAAAACTTCCGAAGGGTGAGTAATAGAATGGCAAGGATAATGGTGGTGGACGATGAGCCGGATATCAGGTTGGTCCTATCTAGAATCCTGAAAAAGCGCGGCTACGAGGTTGAGTTGTGTGAGAGTGCAGAGGAAGCCATAGAAAAGCTTCGTTCCGGCGATACCCCGGAGCTGATAATTATGGACCTCATGATGCCGGGCATGAGCGGAATAGAGGCATGCAAGGTTATAAAATCAGACCCCAAGCTAAGGGGAATCCCGCTGGTGATATTAACAGTTATGGCGGAGCCAGATGCAAAGGAGGAGAGCAGAGAAGCCGGAGCAGATGCTCATGTGGATAAGCCGATAAACATGGACAAGCTGTTTCGCACAATTGAGTCACTGCTACAGAAATAGCAAATTTATATATTCTCACGTAATTTTCTAATTTTTATGCGCACTAAATTGATGCAGCTCCCCCGGGCGGTGCTCGTGGGCGAGCGCGTGCTTGAAGAGCTTCCAAAGCTGGTGGCGCAGCTTAAGCTGGGCAAGCGCTGCCTTTTGCTCACAGGACGCGCTACTGCACGTGTTGCTGGAGAGCGTGCTGTACAAATCCTGGGAGAAGAGCATGAGGTTGAGGTTTTCAGGGTCACACAAGCCAGCTTCTCCAACGTTGAGGAGGCTCTCGCCCTGGCAAAAAGCTTTGGCGCAGAATTTCTTGTGGGCGTGGGAGGGGGCAAGGTTATAGATGTTGCCAAGCTCACTGCGAAGATGCTTGATGTGGAATTTCTGAGTGTACCCACCGCAGCAAGTCACGACGGCATAGCAAGCGCGAGAGCATCAATTAAGCACGAAAGTGGCACTGTTTCAAATGAGGCTGTCGCACCTCTTGGTGTGCTTGCGGACATAGAAGTTATAAGCTCAGCACCCTACCGCTTAACCGCCAGCGGGTGCGGGGATGTGATTTCCAAGCTTACGGCTACTCGCGATTGGGAGCTGGCGCATAGCGTTACCGGCGAGGAGATAAGCGAGTACTCTATCGCATTATCCCGAATGAGTGCAAAGATAGTTATGCGCTCCTCGCAGGAGATTCGCGGCTCTCGCGAGGGGATACGCAAGGTGGTTAAGGCGCTTATCTCCTGTGGCGTGGCTATGAGCATAGCAGGAAGCTCCCGCCCTGGCTCTGGTTCTGAGCACAAGTTTAGCCATGCTCTGGATATAATAGCTGAGAAGCCAGGTTTGCATGGGGAGCAGTGCGGCGTGGGCGCAATAATGATGATGTACCTCCATGGCGGAGACTGGCAGGGGATAAAGCGAGCACTCGCTGAGATAGGAGCACCCACCAGCGCAGAGGAGCTTGGGGTGAGCAGGCGAGAGGTGGTTGAAGCACTTTTGAAGGCGCGCGAAATACGACCGCACCGCTATACCATTCTTGAGCACGTGAATCTGAGCAGAGATAAGGCAGAGAAGGTTGCGAAGGCAACAGGGGTAATATGATGCCGGTCACACTGATAGACAAAAAAGTAGCAAAGCAAGGCTACGCGTTTATCCACTATGGCGCCGCTGAGGAGTGCGCAGAGTGCAGGCTGAGCAAGGCGTGTGTGGAGAACCTTGAGGCTGGAAGGAGATATCGAGTGGTGGCGGTGAGGGAGCAGAGCCATGCCTGTGCCGTCTGCGGCGAGGCTGTTGTGGTTGAGGTGGAAGAGGCTGAAGTTGAGGCAGGGATGGAGAAGAGGAAGGCGCTCATAGGCGCAACCCTAGCCTTTTCTCCCGTAGCTTGCAATAGGGTGCTGTGTGATAATTATATCTACTGTGTGCCAGAAGGGCTCAAGGCTGGAGACAGGGTGGTGGTATCGCAAACAGGAGAAAAACTCCAGTGTGAGCGCGGGCTGGCGCTGGTTAAGGTAGCACTGCAGAGGGTGACACGTTAAATATAAAAAGGGCAAGGGAGAGCTTGACTTATGTTTAACAAAATCCTCGTGGCAAACCGAGGCGAGATTGCGGTTCGCGTCATGCGTGCGTGCAGAGAGCTGGGCATAGCGACGGTGGCGGTGTACTCCGAGGCGGATAAGCACGCGCTTCATGCGAAATATGCTGACGAGGCTTACCTGATTGGAGCTGCGCCCCCGAGCCAGAGCTACCTGAATATCGACGCAATTCTAGATGTGGCAGAGAAGA
>MTME02000094.1 GCA_002011115.2 Candidatus Pyrohabitans sp. JdFR-17 | reverse complement strand
TTGAGAGATTCTGCAACCTCCTGGGGGTGAGAATATGCTAAACTTGACAGCACCTGATATAGCATGCATTTAAAGAGCTTATTGAGGGCGTACTAGCTTGTTGTTAAAGAAGGGTTGCTAGATTCAATGAACCAAACACCTGCATGGAAGAAGAGCATATGCAATGAACATCACCATCGCTATTTGCCTTTAAAAGCATAAAAAGACAGTATAACGAAGCCAGATCTGAGATGCCAACAATGAGCAAGTAGAATCCACAGAGATATACCCATGAAGTATGGAGGTGGGTTGAGAAGAACAGCGGTGAGGAGAGAGACAAACCAAAATGTAAGCGCTCTTCCGCAGCCTATCTCCAACGTCATACGCCTTACACCAGCTTTCATTACAATAATGTTTGTAAAGTGAAACAATTTTTGTAAAAGTGTTCTACCTAATTATATGTTATATAATATATTTTTTACAATATATTTTTAAGCTAAGAACGATGAAATGTTTTACAATAATGTTTACAAAAAAATGAATATACAGGGAAGAGGTAACAAAAAACTATTGCCTCGGTAAAGATTGGTGTTTTAGAAACTCTGCCGGGGTAGCCTAGCCCGGAAAGGCGCCAGACTCGAGATCTGGTGCTCGCAAGAGCTCAGGGGTTCAAATCCCTTCCCCGGCGTAAACCTTGATAACCAGCTGATAATAGCGGTATCGTAAGATACCGCAATCTGATGATCAAACTTTCTGAAGTTTGGTTCTGAATCCCTTCCCCGGCGTATAATAATCTTTGCATTAATCCATTGCAGTATGCACCAATTTTTTATATCCCCTCGCCTCAATAAGTAGCGGTGATTGTGTGCAGGTGTTAAGCTGGGGAAAGCGATTGATTCTGAATCCCATATACTGGCCCAGCGCTGCGTCACTTGCGAGCTTTATAGTGCTTATAATATCTGGAATAGCACTGGGCTTCTGGTATGAACCTCACCCCAGCGTTGCCTATGAGAGTATAAAATACATAGGCGATTATGTCGCCTTTGGTCAGCTAATGCTGAGTATACATCACTATGCCACCGATGTGCTTATCGCTTCTACACTACTCCATCTCATAAGGGTTTTCTTCATGGGTACATACAAGGGGAAGCTTTACACCTGGGCAGATGGGAGCTATCTAATCTCCAGACTTCAGCGCAACCATGCAGAGGTAACAGAGCTAAAACTCGGTAATGCCTGGATAAGTGGCGTGGTGCTCCTTCTGATAACCGTGCTATTCCTCTTCTCCGGCTACCTTCTACGCTGGGATGAGATAGGTTACTACAGTATCCAGATAACCACCTCAATAGTCGCTTATACTCCATTCATCGGCGATACCATTCGCAGCCTGATTCTCGGCGGTACTGAGATAACATCGCGCAGCCTGGCTAGGTTTTATATCGCCCATGCGGTACTTCTCCCCCTCCTCTACCTTCTATTCCTCGGGCTTCATTACTATTACATAAAAAAAGCACGTTTCTACTGGCTTGAGGTTGGAGTGGGCAGTATTACCCTGGGCTTTCTGCTGCTTGTGAGTGTTCTCAGCCCCTTTGAACTCGCTGCTAAGCCATCAGCAGAGCTTACTGTGAGCCTAAAGCCACCGTGGCTATTTTTATGGCTCTACGTGATAGAGCGCGGAGTTGGCTATATCTCGCCCCACCTCAACTTTGTGAACATTCTACTCCTTCTGAGCATACTTGCCCTCCTATTCCTGGTGCCATACATAGACTCGGGTGAAGAAAACCCTCAGACTAAAAGGAAACGAACAATTGTAGGCATAGCTAGCTTGACATTTTTCATACTACTCTCCATCATCGGCTACCTCTGGGAGCCACCTTCACCCTGAAGGTACTCTCTGATTATGGCAATGCCAATCCCAACCAGTGCAATACCCAGAAAGAAGGTGAAATAATCCTCCCAGGTGTAAACCTTAACCCCCGCTTCATTTTCCATTGCGAATACTAAAGGGAGTGAGAAAACAAAAGTCAGCAGCGACAGCGTATTTTTCATAAATAATAAAAAAAGGTGGTAGAGGTTTTAAATTTTACTGCATTATAGCAGGAAGCTCGTGGCACTTCGTACAGGTCGTCTGGATATCGTGGCACTCACTGCAGAAGTTCTTGTGCCCATCGAACTTCTCAAACGCCACCCTGTGCAAGCCACTGCGCATATCTGCTAGGGTAGGAGCGTCGTGACACATGTCGCACTTACCCTCGCCGTGAAGCGCTGTCTCCTCATAACCTGGAGCAGCAGCTTCTGCAGTCTCTTTAGGTGCCTCTGTCGCAGGGGGCTGTGTAGTGGCAGGCACCTCTGTAGCTGGCGCAGTAGTCTTGGTCTCGCCTCCACCACCGGTGCAGCCAGCAAAGGCAAGCACCAGCAACAGGACACCGGCAGCAATCACAAACCTTCTCATGTTTTCTCCTCCATTGAATTTCGTTCCATTTCATGAGAACTCTATATATAAATAAGTTTCGTGCAAATCACATATCATACAGGTACAAAATTTCACATTGGATATATACAGCATCTCAAAAATTCCTCACCAGCACCACACTGCTCCCGAGGGGCACGCGAAGCTCATCTGCAACGGTGGTGCACTTGGCTTTGAGAAGGAACGTAATTGGTTTAGCTGCATAGCCATCAAGGGTTTCAAAGTGACCCTGCCCCTTTGCGATTATAAAATCAGCCCTCTCAAACTCTCGCAGGAATTCTTCAGAAGCTTCTTTAAAATTCACACCCACCACATCACTGCCAGAGGTTATAACCCTGCATGTGTGCGTAAGTCCAACCTGCTGCGCATCCTCAAGGGTGGCATCGTTGATTATAGGTATAGACTTCACCGCCGCCGTAACCTCAAGATTGAGCCTTTTAAGCTCCTCTATGAGAAGCTTATCAAAGGCGACCTCACCCGCGTTGTCCAGAAGGTAGAGTACCTGTCTGCTCCTTCCAATAAGCCGTCTTAGCTTGGGGATGTGGTTAACTGCTGGCTCCTCCTCCAGTGCCTTCCCCAGCCTTTCCTCCCCAGTATCTGCGCCGTAAACTCCGTAGTCCAATAAATTCCCAGCCAGTGCAATCTTAACTGCTGCTTCAAGCCTGTCCTGTGCGCTGTCTATAATCTCCCTTGCCTTGGAAATCATCGTTAACGCGAGGGTGTTAGCTTGGTGCTTCGCCCCGCGGAAGGGGTCTCCGCATCCAGTTAGCTCTTTAAGCATGCGGTGAAGCTCAGTACCCAGAAGCGCAGGTATCGCCTTGGTGGTGTAGTTCTCAGCCAGAAACTCCTCCACCGCTTGCATAATTTCTTTCTCTTTTTCACCGCTTAGCCTGCACTGACTCAAAACACGCCTGCTCTGCTCTATCAAGCAAGAGTGGCACGCCTCACCCACGTGCATCCTAACCCCTCATGTCGTAAATAACCAGCCCTGTGAGGAGCTTCGGGTAGAAGTACGTCGCTTTGCCTGGCATCTTTTCTCCTGCCAAAGCCACGTCGCGGATTTCCTCAACACGGGTAGGATTTAAAAAGAAGGCAGCTGTAAACTCTCCCTGAGCCACACCTGCAATTGCCTCCTCCTCGTCGATTATGTAGGCTATATTATCCTCTCTGCAGGTAAATCCCAGGATTTTTTCAAAAATAAGAGAGTGAAGCACGCTCACGCTCAGCCTTCTGAGCACCCGAGATTTTTGAGGGAGCAGCCTGTCTATAACCTTATAATCCTTCAGAACAAGACCGTAAAAATCGCTACGGTAAAATCCAAAGTTCCTGCCATCACCATATAAAAAGCGGAAGAACGCCTCTTTATCTTTACCAAAGCTCTGGATGTCGAAATACTTACTCGCCTTATCCAGAAACTCTCCTGTGGAAAACTCGTGCTTAATCGAGCGGTGCGCTGGTAATATGGTAACACCATCGTCGTACATATTGGCGAGGAACATGGCTACGTAATCAAAGGGCTCATTGCCTGAGGTCTTGCCGGTAAGCCGGCGCATCTCATCGCGGTAAGCGAGAGCGGTTTCGTAGCGGTGGTGCCCGTCGGCTATGAAAATCCTCTTTTCAGCAAAGGCGCGAGCAACTGCTTCTATCACCTTCTCATCGCTTATTCGCCACAGTCGGTGCCTCTTGCCAGTGGAATCAAAAAAGTCCACAAGGGGCTCCTCGAGCGCTTCTTCAACTGTCTCTGTCACCTTCGCCTCGCGATCCTCATAGAGACCGTAAATCTGGCTGAAGCTCGCCTTTGTGTGGCGGAGCAGGGCTAGTCGATCCTTCTTGGGCGAGCTCAGCGTCTCCTCATGCGGGAGAACTTCGCCAGCGCCGTACTCGCTCAGCTTTACCAGAGCGATAACGCCGCGAAGAGCCTTTTTCTCCCCCCTCACCTCATAGTCCTGGCGGCAGTAGTACAGGGCTGGGGCATCGTCCTGAATGAGCACCTGCTCATCCTTCCATCGCATGTAGAACCTCGCTGCCTCGAGGTACTTCTCCTCGCCTTCGCCCTTATTGTAATCAAGGCGGATGATGTTGTAATCATCCATGGCATAATAGCGCTCTCGCTCCTCGTCGCTTATAACGTCGTACGGCGGGGTAACAACGCGGGAGATGTCCACCTTCTCTGTATTATAACGCACACCTCTAAACGGCTTTACCACTACCATGGCCACACCTTGCTGCGTATTTAACAGCGCAAAATATAAACTTGCCCCTTCTCCTTAAATCAGTGCCTGAAGGTCTGGCAGAAAGTCGGCACCACCAAAGAGGAAGACTGCTCCAAGGGTGAGGCTGAAGATACCTATTACCAGTGCTACACCCCTGTAAAGCTTATCTCTGTTCGCAGAGGTGGCTATTCCGTAAGCTCCAAGAATGCCCATCACCGTATTGGTGATTATCAGCCCGGAAACAAAGGAGAGTATTAAAAGGATGGCGGTCTCTTTACCTGCGGCTGCACCAGTGCCAAGGGTTAGAGCGAAAAGCATTACCTGCGTGGGCGTCTCCGCCCCTATGCCATGGATCATGCCTATAACATATGCAGAGGTACCTCCGTATCCACCTTTCCACACGCTGCGCTGCTTCATGGGTGCATTGTTAAGCTTCGCAATGCTCCAGTCATAAGCCCTGAGTATCGCGTTGGCAACAATAGCCCACCGCGGCATAATCCTGAATTCTCCCTCCCTATACGTATGGAGGGAATACAGAACGTAAAGCCCAAGAAGGAAGAGAGTTATGCCAACAACCTTCTCCATGATGCCATCTATGCCCTCAGGCAGAGAGAGTCCGATAATAAGCGCTCCCAGAGTGAGAGCAGCCACAACGCTTGCATGCCCAATGGCGTAGAGAAAGCTGAGAAGAACCCCCTTTCGCCGGCTCTGCTGCGTTGCGGTTATATCCATAATCGCAGCAACGTGATCCCAGTCCACGCCGTGTTTGATTCCAACCGAAAGGGCGATAAAGGGGAGCAGCATGTCGTTGTTCATTATTCAACCTCAGTAATACTAACTATAAAAATGGTATTATTATGTGTGCATATATATTATCTTTTCGTCATCGTTAATATTCTTTAAAGCGATCTTTTCATATTGGTAGGATGAAAAATATTTAAGCCAAGCCAGAGATGCATAACCATGCAGGAGGTCGCCTTTGAACTCTCGGAGCTAATTTCTCTGCTCCTTATCGCCAGCGTTGTCGCCGTGGCTGTGAAGTATATTCGTCTTCCATATACCATCGCCCTCGTGCTTGTAGGTTTGCTGGTTGGCAGCCTTAGAATACTCCCGGAGATTCCGCTAAGTGAGGAGATTATCTTTTACCTGGTGCTCCCACCTCTGCTGTTTGAAGGCGCTGTAAACATGGACCTCTCGCACCTGCGCAGGAACATCAAACCTATCGCTCTGCTCGCAGTCGCTGGAGTGGTTATATCCGTAACTCTCGTGGGCTATTTTCTCCACCTTTTGCTCAGCATTCCTTTTCCCCTCGCCCTTCTATTTGGAGCGATGATAACTCCCACCGACCCGGTGTCTGTGCTGGCCACATTTAAATCCCTAGGGGTGCCCAAGAGGCTGGCTACAATAGTTGAGGGGGAGAGCATATTCAACGACGGCACAGGTGTTGTGATATTCGCCATTATCCTCGAAATGTTTCGCAGTGGAGAACTTAACGTAGCCCAAGGTGTAGCGAAGTTCCTATTCGTGTGCGCCGGCGGCGCGGCAGTAGGGCTCCTCCTGGGGTATGCAGCCTACAAAGTGCTCGCCTACATCGACGACCACCTGATTGAGGTGACAATAACCCTTATTCTAGCTTTCTCCAGCTTCATACTGGCGGAGCACCTCCATACCTCGGGCGTAATAGCAGTCGTCGCCTCTGGCTTAATAATCGGTAACTATGGCAAGCTGTTTTCCATGTCGCCCTCCACGAGGGTGGCGCTCATTACCTTCTGGGACTTCGCAGTTTTTATTGTAAATTCGCTAATCTTCCTGATAATAGGCATCGACATTCATCCAGAGAAGCTCCTTAGCTACGCGAGAGAGGTGGCTATAGCCATTGCTGTCGTGCTCGCTGCTAGAGCACTTGCTGTGTACCCTCTGCTCAACCTGTTAAACCTTAAGCTCAGGTCTAAAATTCCTCTGCTATGGCAGCACGTTATCTTCTGGGGTGGGCTGCACGGCACCATACCTGTTGCCCTTGCCTTAGGTCTCGAAAAGGACTTTCCAATGCGGGAGCTTCTGGCGAGCATGACTTTTGGTGTTGTGCTCTTTTCCCTCGTGTTCCAGGGGCTTAGTATAGAAGTTATGGTGCGCCGCTCGTCACTGGTGAAAAAGCACGAGATGCGACTTGAGTATGAGGAAAAGCTTGCTTTTGCCATTGCCAACAAGGCAGCGCGAAGAGAGATTGAGAGTATGGTGGATAAGGGTGAAATTTCGCAAAAAATCGCCCGGGAGCTTATTTCTGAACTTGAAGATGAAGCGAAAAAGCTTTCGAGGGAGATCGCTCAGCTCGTGGAAAAAGATGGAGGAATTCAAAAAGAGGAACGCTTTGCAGCCTTGCGAAGAAGCCTTGAGGCAAAGAAGAGCGCAGTTCGAGAAGCGATTGTACGCGGTTTGGTAAGCGAAGAGATTGGAAGAAAGGTTATAGAGGAGATTGATGCGGAGCTTGACCTACTGTACCAGGAGCGCAGTTAGGGGCAGACGCAGGAGGTTAACTCTTCTATTGTCTGTGCAAGGAGCTCGTCGCCCTCGTCAAGAATAGTTATCACCTTATCGCTCTTGAGGCTGTAGTATATCTCTCTGCCCTCCTTTCTCGTAGCCACGACACCACACTCCTTAAGCATTCGTAGGTGCTGGGATACTGTGCTCTGTTTCAGCCCCAGCTTTTCCATTATAGCCGTGACATTGAATTCCCCTTCACGTAGCACCTCTAAAATACGCAGCCTTGTAGGGTCAGCGAAAACCTTGAAGGTCTTTGCCTTGAGCTCAAGCCAGGTATCGTTGGTTTGCATAAAGAGAAAATTAATGAAGAGCAAATAAATACTTTTCCTGACAGATTATGATATGATGATGCATTAGGAAAAATTTATATATCATCATATCATAATATACCATACGGTGAGAATGATGGCTGAGAAGAAGAAGGTGACTGTACTGCTTTTCCACGACGAGTTGTGTCAGGTTTTCAATGGTCTTATGACCGCGCTGAGTCTGCTGCGTTCCGGCGCTGAAGTAACTGTTTTCTTTGGTTCCCGTGGGATAAATGTGGTGCACAAAGAGAAGATTCGCGAGCTAAAGTGCCTGCCCGACCAGCCGGAGGAGATTCAGAAGGCGGTAATGGCAAAGATGGAGGAGCTTGCGCTTCCCACGCCTGAGGACATGCTTACAATGCTGGAAATGGAGGGTGCACTGCTTCTCGCTTGCCCACTGAATAAAGACATCTTCGAGTTTAAAGACGAAGATTTCATTGAAGGGGTGGGCATCGCCGACCCTGAAACCTTCTATACCGACGTGGTGATGGTTAGCGACTTTGTACTCAGCTTCTAACATGGGAGAAGAGATGACAATCGCAAAGGTGAGCAGCGAGAATTTCGAAGAAGAGGTGCTTGCTTCAGAGCTCCCTGTACTTGTGGACTTCTATGCCGAGTGGTGCCCCCCCTGCTTTGTTATCTCCAAGACACTTAAAGAGCTGGCTGAAGAATATGAAGGCAGAGTGAAGTTTGTCAAGGTAGACATCGATGAGAACGAGGAGCTTGCTGAGCGCTACGATGTGTTTTCGGTGCCCACCCTCGCATTTTTCGATAAAGGTGAGCTAGTAGACGGCATGGTTGGTGTCATACCGAAGGAGGTACTTAAGAAGAAGCTGGATAACCTGCTTGATGGGAAAGGCTGAGGCATAGCTACGAAAGAATTTTCTATGCGGAGGGTTAATTTAAAGGCAGGTGACAAGAATGAAGGAGCTTGACCTCCGCGGAGAACCCTGCCCTGTGCCTCTTATTAAGACGCTTAAGGCGCTGGAGAAGCTGGACGAGGGAGAGAAACTCCGAGTGCTCGTCGATATGCCCTGTGCCCGAGAAAATGTACCGAAGCACATGGTCGAGGATGGGCATGAGGTTGAGGTCAAAGATGGTGAAAAGGAGATGGAAATTATTATTCGCAAGCGGAATGGAGGATAATAATTTGAAAAACCCCTTAATATAATATATAAAATGGGATTATGATTTTTTACCTGTAAATCTGTGCTTCCGATTCTCCTCTTCCCATTAGCTGCGCCACTCTCCATATTATGTAGAGCTTGCACTTGAATATCTCCCTCAAGGCGCTTATCAGCGTGCTTCTGGTCACCTCCTCCTCATACAGGGACCTTGTAAACTCCAGACCCTTTAACTCCTGAGCGTTTGGCACCATCCTGAACTCTGCATCGCGGAAGAGGAGATCAAACCTCCACTGCCACAGCAGGGCGTCTTTCTCAGCTTTTGGCAGCGAGTGAAGCGCCTTGTAGTGCTCCTCCGCCAGCTGGATGCTGCTCCCAATGATGATGTAGTCCCTATCTTTGGGTTTTATTACCTCACTTATATAATTCGAACCCCTCGGAAACTGGACAAGAAAGTGAAACTCAGCTTTCTCATTTTCCACCTCATCCTTAAGGATGCCCTCTTTCTCCAGCCAGCCCTTTACCTTTTCTGCCAGTTCATTCTTGTTTTTTCCCATGATTATCACCTCTGGTAGAATAGGCTGGGAGGGTATTTATACCTTTCATCTACGATTGATAGTGGGAATCAAAAATAAAATGTTTGCAACAAATAGCCAATTTTTAGAAGAAGTAGGGCCACGGCCGAGATTTGAACTCGGGCTAAGGGATCCACAGTCCCTTGTGCTAACCAGGCTACACTACCGTGGCCATGGTGCTCAGGATAGATTACTCTGGTAACAATGGGAAGCATATTTAAATGGAGAGAAGGAAGTAACATACGATGCTCCTTATAGCTTTCGAGGGCATAGACGGCTCCGGCAAGGGGACGCAGGCAAAGCTTCTCGCACGGTGGATACGGGAGAAGGGCTATGATGTTTTTCTCACCAAGGAGCCTACCGACGGTGCCATAGGAAAGCTTCTTCGCGAAAGTTTACGCACCTCCTGCTTCGACGCTCGCACAGAGGCGCTGCTTTTCGCCGCTGACAGAAGTGAGCATCTGCGCGAGATAATGAAAAAGCTCCACGAGGGCAAGGTGGTTATTACAGAGCGCTACCTGTACTCCTCCCTGGCTTATCAGTCTGTCTCGGGGCTGGAGATGTCCTGGTTAAGGGAGATCAATGCTTTTGCTCCCGAGGCCGATCTGGTGGTCTACCTTGACGTTGAGCCGGAGGTGGCGCTTGAAAGGATATCTTCCCGCAATTCGTTGCGCGCAAGTGTGCGCGAGAAGGAGCACTTTGAGAGGAGAGAGTTTCTTGAAAAGGTTCGAGAGGTCTACTTAGCCTTGGCAAAGGATTCAGAAAATTTTGAGGTGGTCGATGCCTCAGGCACTATTAATGAGGTTCAAGCTTCAGTAAGGCGCAGGGTTGGCAGGCGCTTAGCAGCTTTTGAGGAGGAGAAGAAGCACAGCGAGCAGCGTGCCCTGGAAGATTTTACATAGGTGAGAGCGTGAAGGAGTTTCAAGTTTCACGAAGTGATATGAAAACGAAGCTTCTCGCAGCAGTCTGGAAGCTGAATTTTCTGGGAAAGAAGGCAACCCCGGAGAGAATAATAAGGGAAATTAAGTGCAGGGAGGGCGACCTGAGAGAGAGGCTTGGGGTGCTTGTGGAGGAGGGACTGCTGGAGAAAGAGGGCGACGCCTATACCCTCACCAGCCAGGGTAGGAAGAAGCTCCGCATTGTTATGGCTGGCGGCGTCTTTGATATTCTTCACCCGGGGCACGTGTTTTTTCTGGAAAAGGCAAAGGAGAAGGGCGACGTGCTCGTGGTGATAGTGGCGAGGGACACGACTGTTACGAGGCGAAAGCGCATCCCGATTGTGCCTGAGGAGCAGCGCGTTGAGATGGTCGCCGCGCTAAAGCCGGTTGACATCGCCTTGCTTGGGGAGGTGGATGACATCTACACCACTGTGGAGAAAATTAAGCCGGACGTCATAGCTCTGGGACCAGACCAGACCCATCGCGAGGAGGAGATTAAGGAGGAGCTGAAAAGGCGCAACCTTCGCTGCGAAGTGGTAAGGATTCGCGAGTATAGGGAATGCAAGCTTCCTTCAACGCGGAGTATACTCCAGCGCATAATAGAGCTAAACTTCCCAGACCAGAGGGTGGTGAAAAAGTGAGAGGGAGCTACTCTTCTATCTCCCTCAGCCTGCGGTACATCTTAACTGCTGCTTCTACTGCACGCTTTGCATACTTCACCCGCTGATGCGCCTCAAGGCGGCTCATACCCGGACCAGAGATGCCGAGGGCGACTGGTTTGTCATACTCAAGAGCGAGGTCAGCTATTTTGCGTGAGGCGTGCTGTATCACAATCTCATCGTGCTCCGTCTGCCCCTCTATAACCGCACCAAGGGTTACCACACCATCTATATCCTCGCGCTCCAAAAGCTTCTTGACCGCCAGGGGCATGTCAAAAACGCCAGGTACACGGACAATCTTCTTAACCTCAGCGCCTAAAAACTGAGCATGCTCTTTAGCAAGCTCCACCATCGCATAGGTTATGTCGTAATTAAACTCCGCTGCCACTATCGCTAGCCTCATCCTATCATCTCCTCTCCTTTTCCTGTGTCTTCTCATTTATATACTTTTTGAGTAGCTACTCATTTATGAGTACCTTTGCTTCGCAGGACCTACGTCAGGGAACCCCTCCCGCTGCCCTGTGCCCGCAAGCTTCGTCATCTCCTCCGGCGAAAAAAGCATCCTAACAAGATTACGGGCATGCTCTCTGGCACGATTCTTGCACAGTTCGACTAGCTCAGCTTCGCTTTTCGCCTCGTCTTCATGCACAAAGACCTCAAGGATGTGCTTATTTGTCATAAGCTGCGCCAGCATTATCCCTTGGCTAGCGACCTGCGCTGAAATTTTGTCCTTTGGATCAGGGCCCGGCATTCCCAGCGCTATGCACGCCTCGCAGCCTTCTTCCTCGATAAGAATCTTGCAGGCTACGGCTAGATCTTTAATTCCCGGTACTGTTCTACGTATGACCTTTATCCTAGTGGTCAGGCTCTTAATCTCGTCGATTGCCTCCTTTCCCATATCCACCCGCGCGAAGGTTGTATCAACAACACCCACTTTAATCATCCGTTACCACCACTCCTGGTGTAGAAGAGGAGGAGCATCCCAATGCCTATTGCAGCAGTTGCACCCCAGAAAACTGTTAGGGGCTCCAGGATTACCCAGGAAGGCTGCACAATGCTTAGCGCAATCGCCACTATGCCGAGATGCACCAGCGTTGAGCCCACACGCTTTTTGTACCCGACGCTGTGGAAGTGAAGCTCTTTCCCCGCCAGGGTTAAAGCGAACACACCAGCTTGCAAAGCTAAAGCGAAGGTGAGCACAACGCCGAGCGCAAGCCTGTAGTCTTTAAGGTAGACCCCAAAAGCTACCACCAGCAGCAGGGCTGAGGGGGGAATTAAATACCTCTCAGGCACTATGCGTTTGGGTATGCAGATGGCGAGTATCAGAATAAAGGCGACAGCGAAGGGAAAGGCGAGGCGGTCCATCTTCTGCATGAAATCGAGGTAAGCCATGGAATACGCGAAGGCTGGGTCTGCTCTAGACTTCATCGCATAGTCGTATATCCCATAAAGGGAGACCACACCCAGTGCTAGAAGCGTCGCCACCGCTGCCATGGTAAGAGGCTTATCGAAGCCCATGATAAGTAAGAGGAGGGCAGTCTTTAAATATTTAGCTGCACTATCATAAAGGGTGAACTATTACGACTTCCTGTCCTTTAAGGAAGAGGCTCTGAAGTACTACCCTCCACTGGTATACATTGCCCTGGGGATAGGCATCCTTGCCTCCGCCTTCTCCGCTCTATACATCTGGAGGAGGGAAGAGAGGTACGAGAAACTCGCCTTCTACGCAGCCCTCGCGCTTACTGCAGAGCTTACTCTACTCTATGCTTTACTGGTGAAGTACCACTTAGGCTTGGCAAGCATCTCCTACCTTAATCCCTTCGAAGGCGGTCGCTTCAATATACTTCTCCCCTTCTGGGTGGAAAAGGAGCGCCTTCTATTCTGGCTGTGGGTCTATGCATTTATGGTGCTATATGCATGGAGATACAAAGCAAAAACCTTCGCCTCTGCTTTAAACTTCGGCTCTCTCGCCTTCCTAATCGCGATTTTCTTCACAGGCAGAGAAGAACCTCTGCCAGAGATGGCCCAGCTCACAGAGCAGTACTTGCTGTGGGAGCTTCACCCCTTCGCGGCGCCTGTCGAGCTTTTCCGCTCTCTCATAGGCAAGTACTACCTATATTCCACCTGGTACATGTGGCTCCACCCGCCCATGATATTCATCGCCTATGCCGCCTTTACTGTGAACTTCTTTGCCTGCATAGCGATGCTTCTGAAGAGGGATGAAATCTATGACAGCATCGCCTATGCATATGCAAAGTTTGGATACCTGCTGCTCACCATAGGCATGCTCATAGGCTACCCCTGGGCGCTTGAGGCATGGCGTGGACAGAGCTGGTGGTGGTCTCCTATAATAAGCGCCTCCTTTATGCTCTGGTTCTTTTACTCTGCCTACCTGCACGCGAGGCTCTACATTAAAGATGAAAAAATGTGGCACGCAACGGCAATTCTCGGAATAATGGGTTACCTGAGCGTGATATTCGCCTACCTGGTGATCTTTCTCTTGCCAGGGGTGCACGCTTACGTTTAGAGCAGCTTCTTCTTTTTTATGTTGCCTTTACACACTCTCCTGGACCTGGCGAGTATATCGTCTCTAACTCGTTCATATATTTCTCAGCGCTATTCACCTTTCATCTTTGCGAGAAACTCATCTGGTGGTAGAAAGTAGTAATTCTGGCAAATCGTACCTGTTTACACTTTCACTTTGACTTTTCATCTTTAAAATAAATTATATTATACTTGCTTTTTAAGTAGCAGATTACTTCTAATAGAAGGCTATTACAGAAGTTTATGATTCTTATGATGAAAATTTGCCAAAAGGTTTACCTATCAATTTATTAAATGGGCTCGATTTTCTAAAAGGGCATTAACTGCATCCAGAAGAATGTAATTCTCAAAAGGTTTGGTGATATGCAAATCTGCATTACATTGAATGCTCTTGAGCACATCTTCATCCCCATCTTTGACGGTGAACATGGCTATTGGTATATCCCTTAAGTTATTATTTGCTTTAATCCTGTTGCACACTTCCCACCCGTCTATCCCAGGTAACATAATGTCTAGGAGTATTACGTCTGGTTTTTCCTTTTCCAACATTTCCAAACCTGCTTCCCCGTCCTCAGCCTCCAAGACTTTATGTCCTGCACTCTCGAGCAGCTTTCTGGTTATACGTCTTATTTCAGGTTCATCGTCTATTACCAGTATCTTTGCCATATACCATTCCCCCTTCCGCATTACAAGCAATTAAAAAAATCACATATCGTAAATTTTTATACTTAATTTTTCAGAAAATTAAACAATACTGGAAAATTAGTAAACGGGCAATGTAAAGCAGAAGCGTAACCCTTCCCTAGCCCACTCTCCACTTTTATTGCAAACTCATCCCGTGCCCAGAGTGCCAGAGACGGGAAAGTGAGATATCCTTCAGTCTCCTATAGACTAACGAACTTTAATTTGCTGACAAAATAATGCGGGGGAAGGGATTTGAACCCTCGCAGGCTCTACGCCAACAGGTCCTAAGCCTGTCTCCTTTGACCGGGCTCGGACACCCCCGCAAATATTAAAAAGAAAGAGATTATCTCTGCTGGAGCTTTCTCTTTCTTCTCCTCTCCTTCAACTTTTTCTTTCTGGTTTTCCACCGACATTTCCCACGCTTCTTCCATTTTCTTGACGAATGCTTACCTGCCATTAAACTCCTCCTTAATGATTATGGCTCTCTTAATGAGGATTACTCACGAGGTAAACTTTTCCGAAATTAGAAGAAGCTGTGGGGGAATACCTCTGTTATGTAGAGCAGGGGCGCGCGGCGATAGATAATAACGTAGCTCCTCTCCAGCAAAAGCTCGCCCTGCGCGATGCCAAATATTCTGGCTAGCTGAGAGCTGGCCTTCAGGGTGGAGAAGCCGAGTATCTCTCTCCGCGACTCTATCTCAAGCTCAGCCATTATCTTGCCTATGGGTTTATCTGCACGCATTACTGCCTCCTTGAATCTGGGCTCAAGCCTGCTGAGCGGGGCATATGACGTGGCTCTCACCAAAGTTCGCCTGCAACTGCTAAGGTTAACCACGCGGTAGTTGACCTCTTCGCGTGCGTCTATCTGCAGCACGCCGGCGATTTCTGGCGTTGCCTTGACCACCTCCTGAAGCACCGTCTCCACTCGAACCTCGCATCCATCGAGAGCTTCAAGAATCCTCGTAATTGAACCGTCGGTTGTGAGAAGGATTCTATGCACTGGGCTGAGCTTCACCCGCGATGCCAGCTTCTCAAGTTCAGCAATCATTTCAGAGCAAGCCCCACTATATCTCTAACGTGAGAATATCCCCTCTCCTCGAGGAACTCCTGAATCTCTAAGGCCACTTTCTTGAAAACGCTAATCCCTCTGGTGAGCACTGCGCTGCCAATCTGCACCGCTCTAGCGCCTGCCATGAGGTACTCCACCGCGTCTCTGCCAGAGGTAACGCCACCACACCCCATTATAGGTATCTCAACTTCCTGAGCAATTTCATATACGCAGCGTAGAGCAACAGGCTTAAGACATTGCCCAGAGAGCCCGCCAACTTTGTTACCCAGCACCGGCGCCTTCGCTTTTATATCTATGGCCATCGCCTTGAGTGTATTTATCGCGGTTATCCCGTCGGCGCCGCCTTCTTCGCATGCCTTGGCAATCTCCACGATATCGCCAACGTTGGCGGTGAGCTTCGCAAACACAGGCAGAGAAACAGTGCGTTTAACCTCGCGCACTACCTCATGCGCAAGCTCTGCATCAGCACCGAAAAGTGAGCCCACCTTCTCCACATTTGGACATGAAAGGTTGAGCTCTATCGCTGAGACGCCGGCACGGGATAGAATTTTTGCAACTGCGGCATACTCCTCCACTCTGAAGCCATACACACTGGCTATTACCGGCACCCCACCGCGAAGCGCCTGCCTTAGCTCTTCTGTGAACTCCTCCACCCCCGGGTTCGCTAAGCCAACGGCGTTGAGAATTCCCTGCTCTATCTCCACAACGGTAGGGTTTGGATGCCCCTCCCTCGGCATTAGTCCGCAGGATTTTGCCACAACCGCACCAGCGCCGTTGCGAGCTACCCTTAGCAGCGACGCTGCGGTAGTTCCAAGAATGCCGGAGGCAAGCACTGTCGGGTTTCTCAGTTCTAAACCTGCTATCTCTACATCGAGCATGGTTGTAAAACCTCTTGCTGCCTTTTCTAATTTTCTATACCAAAGAGGTAAACTTTTCCATCCCTGTTGCCAACCGCAAAGCTGCGCCCGTCAGGTGCAAAGTCCACTTTGGTGGGCTCCTGCTCAAACTCAAGCTCTGCCATCACCTCGCCAGAGTAACTTAGTATGTAAACCTTCTTATCCCACGAGGAGAGTGCTATTAACTCAGGGTTCTCAGCAATAGCCACGTCGTGGTTGGAGAACCCTGTTTTAAACTTCCAGAGCAGCCTGCCATCTGTGGTGTAGACGTAAAGCATTCTGTCCTGCGCTGCTCCAGCGACAAGCTCCGGCGATAAAGCGCACCCATACAGGTAGCTTCCCTTTTTGCCGCCCCTCTTCCACAGCAGCCTACCGCCGGTGTCCAAGAGGTACAGGTATTTGTCATCTCCAGCTAGTGCCACGCGCCCCCCTTGCAGAGCCACGTCCCACACACCCCAGGCACTTTCCTGAATCTCAAAAGTCCAGCGGGGCTCGCCCTCGAGGGTGTATGCGTAAGCCCTGCCATCACGAGCGGCGATTATCACAAGGTTAGCCTGCTCCGAAACCGCAACGCCCTTAGCCAAGGTATGAAGCCTCTTCTCCCAGATTAAGCTTATATTTCCGCCAGCGAGACTGAACAGGTAAACCCGAGCCTCGGGCACCAGGTAGCTGGTCGCGAGCAGGTATTTTTCCCCCTCGCTCAGCGCCACCGCCTCGGCGTTGCCCCGCGTTTTAAAGCTCCACACAGGTGCGCCGCTCATGTTGAGGAGATAGATCTTGTTCTCATAGCTCGCCACCGCAATGTAGCGCCTTCCCACGGCTACGCCGTACACCGGCTCTTTTGTGGAGAAGCTCCACAATAGCGAGAGGTTAATCTTTTGCGCGCTCTCATGGGAAGGCTGGGGGGAGCCTTCCTCATTCTGAGGTGGCGGTACAGGTGGCGTAGTAGCAGGCTGGGGAGCCTTCTCCTCTGGCTTGGGTGACTCCTCTGCCACTCTTTCCCCGGCTATGCAAGCCGAGAAGGCAAGAATGATTAATACCAGTGCAACGCTACGCATTTCACCTCACTCTATTTGCGCTCAGGGAGAGGTAAAGAAGGGTGAGCAGGAAGAGCACACTCGTGGGCTGCAGCCCAACCTCTATGAGGATGAGCACATGGGTAAGGGCAACTGCATAGCTCGCTATCCCCAGGCTGCTCTTTGCGAGGCGGTGCATTATGCCCAGGTATACGCCCACCAGCATGGCAATTATTATTAAACCAGGGATGCCGAAGTCGAGCGTTGCAGGACCGAATAGCGTCGACGTTATTATATGCTCCTGCTGATAGCCCAGCACCACTTTACTGGTTATCACCTGACTCACGTCAGCTAAGGCAGAGCCATGAAGCAGCCCCCAGGGCAGGGAGAGCTCCACTATCCTGTCGAACACCGAGAAGGTGAAGCCTGTGCGGTAGAATATGTAAAGGTGTGGGGGAATCTTCCAGCTCGAGTAGGCGACGCTCGCTATATGGGTGCTCACGAGGGTAAGGATTATCCCCACTCCGGCGAGGGCAGGAAGAAGTGCTCGCAACGAAATCCTTTGCGCGAGCAAACCAGCGATGACGCTGCTTAGAATCACCGCTATTGCATCGCTCTTAAAGCCCGACAGTACGCCGAGAAGCACAAGCAGAGCGATTCCCGGCGCAGCGACGCGCCACGAAGTGAGGACAATGAGCAGCGAAGCAGAGAGCACCGCCAGGCCATGGAACACAGCTCGAGCTGGCGACACTGCCACGCTTTCGCGAAAGCTTGCTTCAAGCAGAGGTATGCCCTGCGACAGCGTTAGTGCGGCGGCCGCTACAGCCAGAGCGTAGGCCCCTGCAAGAAGGGCATTGAGAGAGCCATACCGGGTGAACACCAGCCAGAAGCCGATGCTGCCCAATGCAATGACGAGGTTGACAAAAAGCTGCTCCGGGAAGGTGGACTGCAAAGCGAAGAAGGCGAGAGCAGCCATCACGGGGAGTAGGTAGTCCGGATTCAGCTTTACCTCGACCCGCCTTCCGAGCCACGCAGAGGCGGTGACCAAAGCTATGCCGAAGAGGCTCAGGAGAAAGCTTAGCCCATGAAGTTCGCCGAACGCCTGGGTGAGGTATCTGCTGGTTACCTCAATCCTGTACCCGAGGTAGGCGCATGCGAGGAAGATAAGGTACACTGAAGGGAAAACCACCTCTGGATGAAGAAGCCTGGTAACCTTCATCATTTCAGCTCCGCATACACCTTCGCGTACTCATTTGCAGTTTTTTCCCAAGAAAATTCAGAAGCGCGCTCTTTCGCACGCGTTGCAAGCCTCTGCCATAGCGCTTCGTCGCTCATCACTCTTATAAGCGCCTCGGCTAGGGCATTGGCATTGCCGCATTCCACCAGTATTCCTGTTTCTCCATGGGTAACGACCTCAGGTATTCCTCCCACTTTAGTTGCCACCACTGGTAAACCGTGAGCCATCGCCTCGAGAGCCACAAGCCCAAAACCCTCGGCGCGAGACGGGAGAGCAAGCACGCGGGAGCGGGAGTAATAGCTGCTGAGCTCGCTCCTGCTTCCTGCGAAGTACACATCTCTTAGCCTTAGCTGGGTACAGAGCTCAGCCAGTGCCTCCCTCTCCCTGCCCTCGCCCACAATAATCAGCTTCGCCTCTGGTATACGCTCCTTCACTGTGCGGAACGCTTTAATCAGCACATCAACGCCCTTCTGCTTCACAAGGCTGCCTACGAAGAGGATGCTCATTTCCCTCTGTGTCTCCTCATATTCGGGCAGCTCCACACCGTTGTAGATGACTCTGATCTTCTCCCCTTCTATCCCAAGCTTCTCAGCCTCAGTCTTCAAAAACCTGCTCACCGCCACCACAGCGTCGGCGTTGTTTAAAACCAGCCTTACTAGAGCCCTGGTACCCCGCCTCTTTGCAAGGTAGTTTATGTCCGTACCATGTAGGGTCACCACTAAGGGCAAGCGCAGCACCCGCTTCAGCGCCACACCGAGTAAGCCCTGTGGCACAGCGTAGTGGGCATGAATGATGTCAAACCTTTTTCTCCAGCTTTTTATCAGTGCATCCATAAACCCGAAGAGGATGAACGCCAGGGCTCTCAACAGCGGTAGCTTCGCAAACCTCGGATAGGTGACAATCTCAAACTCGTATGGGAGGCGTTTAATTACATTCTCCACATGGGTCACAACGCCCCCGCGGGCAGGCTTCCAGATGGTCAGCAGAAGCACCCGCATCGCTATCTCTCCATCCTCGCAATCGACGCGAGCGCCACGAAGGCTGTAAAGGAATAGAGCACAAAGACGTTGAAGTCCACCAAGCCAGTCTCTATCCCCACAAGCAGGTAGGCAAGGCACGTGCTGTAAAGCGCTGTAGCTAGAGCTGAGCCGGTGCGTTTCGCAAGCGCATAGGCAGCGCCGAGGATGCTCCCCAGAGCGAGAGCAAAGGTAATCACACCCGTTATACCCAGGTCCAGGCTCACAGTGCCCAATAGCGTGGACGTCAGCGAAACTCCAGTAACCCCAAAGTTCCTCGCCACAATTGTGCGCGGCCCCAGGCTGAAGCCGGGCACAAAGTCCAGAAAAGAGGAGAACGTCGCCAGGGCTACGTAGCCCCCGTAATATCCGAAAAGGAGGGTTGTAACACCCGCGCTGTACAGGTTATTGACGGTGTAGTCGTAGAGCGTTATAGTTAGCTCGACCCTCCTGCCTATCACCTCTGCCAAACTAACATCGCTGCCCATTACAAGGGCGCGGTAGTAGCCAAGCGCCGCCACGGCAAATAGCACACCAGCTAGGGCGGCAAGAATCTCTGCCATGCCTATTATTCGGTACCGGTGCATAATGAAGGTGAAGGCGAGCAGCGAGACGACGCTCTGGGTGCGGTATCCGAGAAGGGTTATCAGGAAGGTAGTTGCAAGGGCTATGGTGAAGGTGTATACCCTCGCCTCTCGCGTGCTCAGCCTGCCTTTAATGTACTGTTTCCCCAGCAGAGCGGTGAGAAGCACGGCTCCAGGCACCAGGAAAGTCGCAAGGTAGGTGTACGCGACGCTCAGCTTTACCCTTGCCTGCGGCTCGATAAGGGGTACGTCGTACGCCCTGTAGAGATCAATGCACAGTGCGAAAAGAGAGATGAGCAGCATCATGAACCCTAGCTTCAGGCTGCTCTTCTCAAAGGCAACCCTTTCAACTTCAATTCTAGAAGCAAGGGAAAAGGCGAGAACAAAGCTGATTAGAAAGAGAACCACCAGCGAAAAGGAAAGCAAGCTCATCTTTCCCAGAGAAAGGAAGAGCAGATAGGCGATGGGAAAAAGCAACGCTGGCGAAAGTTCAGCACGGGGAAGAGTTTTATTAACCCTGTCCACGACAGCATAAACCCTTGCGGGGTAGAGCCGTAGCAGATGCTTAGCCCAGGCGCGTATGGAAGAGCGCTGAAAACTCTTTTCAATGAAGGCAGCGACTCTGCCAATGGCGCGAAGCACAAGGCTTCTCTCGAGGGAAGCTGCCAGAAAGAGAGTCGCCTTTTCCACAACGCCCACAAGTCTACAGGAGCTCATCAATGCTGACATAGGTTGCTTCTCCCACTTCTCTGAGGAATCCGAGCTTTTTAGAGGTAAGCTCAGCCTGCATCACCTTCTCTGCCTCCAGCTCCCCATTGTAACCCAAGTATATCCGCAGATTTTTTGCAACCACCTCACCGCTTTTGAGGTCGAGTTTCCCAAGCTCCCCCAGGTCAACGGCCTTTAATGAGAGCATGTACAGGTCGTCGCCTATCTTGTATGCCTTCGCATTTAAACAAAAGAAGCAATCCTCAACACTCTTCTTAACATCCAAATACTTCATTTCCGGCTGGCTGATGCTGATCTCGCCTGTCAGCATTACCCTGCTAGCTCCGGCGTTGAACTTGAGCTGTTCCAGCTGGCTAATAAATTCCCTGAAGCTATCAAATCGTGTTACATTTGAATAGAAACTCAGGGATGAAGAGTAGAGAGGTTTCAGCTTTATCTGCTTTGCAGCGACGTCCTCCAGATAGCTCATGCTCCCCCCAACGCTGAACTCATCACCATACTCATTTTTAATATACAGGGTGCCCCCTCTCGCAGCGATCACTAGGCCCTGAAACTTCCTTTCCTTGCCGGTAGGGTCGCCTATTGCTGAGCCCTGGACCTCCACCTCAATCAGAAAACCCTTGCTTTCTAGCTTGTTATAGGTTTTAACCGCCTTGTACACCTCCTCGCCGCTGAAGCTAAGAGGTTCTCCCAGCACAGTCCTTGCAAAGGAGAAGGCGAGAAAGAGGACAAGGGCTATAGCTATTAAGTCTACAAAATTCACACCCAGAACTTTTCCCTCTTTTATATCAATAAGCTTCATTTTTCTCGCCTTCTCAGATACGCAAAAAGCGCCAGATTTATTATGAAGAGAATAAAGAACACCAGTTTAAAAACGTTGTTGAATCCAGGAACATGGGGATATGAAGGTCCAAATATTTTGTAGAGCAACCCCACCACAAAAAAGTAGAGCCTGTCCAGGAAGAAGAGGTAGGTCTCAAAGAAGTGTCTGAAGGCGCGGAATACGTTGTACTTGTGGAACAGACCAAGGGAGACCAGTATATACACGGCAACCAGCTGGAAGAATGTGAAGCCAACCGCATAACCAAGCGTTTCGAGTGCTCTCTCAACCCTGCTCTGCCACTCCTCTCTCATAACTCTCCCGCTTGTTTTATTTAACCCCTGCGTTAAAAATCTTGCGCCGCAAACCGCAGACGGTTTGATCATCAGATTGCGGTATTTCGCTAATGCTCAATACCGCCATGTTTCTTTATTATTTTTCCTTAATATCCCTGTCGGGGTGGGGTTAACCTAAGGGGAGGGGAATTCCCCTCCCCTGGATATGCGGGCGCCGGGATTTGAACCCGGGTCATTGGCTTGGAAGGCCAAGGTCTTGCCAGGCTAGACCACGCCCGCTGAGAAGTAATCTTCCTTAATCCTGATTTAGCGTAACAAGAGTAAGAATTTCATCTCCGCCTGAACACATCGTTCTCCTTGGGGCGTATCAGGTCTCTTGCAGAGCCATCTCCCAGCACACTGAGGCCGCGCACTATGGCGACGGGAATGCCCTCGCTGCCTTCGCCCATCACAAGGTTTGCAGCGCTTGCGATGTTATCTGCGACAGCCACGCGGGTGACCTGAAGCTCTCTTCCGAGCAGATCGCGCTCTCCCCTGCGGTCCCATAGCGCAATAACGCCAGCGCAGCCTATGGCTATGCCAACGCTGCCGAGGCGAAAGCTCCTGCCGAAAGAATCGGTGATAATCACCCCCACTTTTTTTCCAGTCGCCGCCTCCAGCTTGCTTTTAATCTCCCGGGCGCTCTTATCCGGGTCAGCGGGCAGAAGCTTAACCTTGCCTTCCTCAACGTTGCTCTGGTCAATCCCAGCATTGGCACATACAAAGCCATGCTTTGTCTCGACAATGATAAAATTCTCCCCCACAGCGAGCACCTCTTTAGCCTCCTCGAGGATTAGCTGCACTAATCTTGGGTCCTTCCCCGTCACCTTGGCAAGCCTCTCCGCCTCCCGAGAGGGGGTAACACTGCTGAGCTCCACCTCTCGCCCCTCTGCCCTTGCAACAATCTTCTCAGTCACTACCACCACATCGCCGTCGCGCAGTTCCAGTTTCTGCTCCCTCAAAGCTTTAAGTATGAACGCGGCAACGTCGTCGCCCTTCTTCACGTAGGGCATATGCCTCAGCGCATATATTTCCACTTTCATGCTCTAAACTCCCCATACAGCTTTATATCTTGTTGCCCACGTTATGCCTTTCGGAGCAGGACGTGAAGGTGTACTTCTCAACCTACGGCTGCACAATGAATCAGGGGGATACTGAGATCCTCAAAGCGCTAGTGGCGAGGAGGCATGAGGTAGTCACCACGCCAGAAGAGAGCGACGCTGTGGTGGTGAACTCCTGCGCCGTCGTTGGCTTTACTGAGCGAAAGGTGCTCAAGGAAATAAAAAAGCACAAACTCGCAGGAAAGAGGGTAATCCTCACTGGCTGCTTACCGGGAGCAAACCCTGCTTCTGCTCAAGCTTCGGGTGCGGATGTTGTGCTTCCTTTGAAGCACATAGCTGAGATAAACAGCGCTATAGAGGGCAAAGGCAGCGCAAAAGCATTGCCTGTGATTAAGCCAGAGTTGCCAAAGCTGCGGCATAGCAATAGTGCGATTGCCATCGTCGCAATAAGTGAAGGTTGCCTTGGAGCGTGCTCCTACTGCGCCACACGTTTTGCTCGAGGGAGGCTTAAAAGCTTTCCGGTAGAGAGTATAGTAAAGGAGGTGGAGAGTGCTCTGGAGCAGGGATACCGCGAAATCCAACTAACTTCGCAGGACACTGCCATATACGGTCGCGACATCTCTACATCGCTACCTGAGCTTCTGGGTGAGCTTGTCGAGTTGCCCTATGAGTTCCGCATACGCGTGGGTATGATGAACCCCACCTACGCTCGAGAAATCTTCGACGAGCTTCTTAACGCTTACTCCAGCAGGAAAGTGTACAAGTTCCTCCACCTGCCTGTGCAGAGTGGCGACGACGACGTGCTGCGCCACATGCGCCGCGGCTACACCGTCGAGGACTTTGTTGAGCTGGTCTCTGACTTCAGGCGTCGATTCCCCGAGAGCACGCTTTCTACGGACGTGATAGTTGGATACCCCACAGAGAGCGACGAAGCTTTTGAAAAGACTTACAAACTAATAGAGGAGATAAAGCCCGAGATACTCAACATCACTCGATTCTCTCCCCGACCAGGTACAGAGGCGGCGAAGCTTAGAGATATCCACGACTGGATTAAGAAGGAGCGCTCCCGCAGGCTGACAGCGCTCATGGAGGGTATTGGCCTGGAGAGGAACTCCCCATATAAAGGCAAAAAACTCAGCGTACTTGTCACAAAGCATGGGAAAGGCTCAAGCATGCTTGCGCGAAGCGATTCTTACCGCCAGGTGGTTCTGAAGGAAGGAAAAATAGGCGAGTTTAGAGAGGTGAAAATCAGAGAAATAAGACCTACTTATCTAATAGCCTAGCTCGCCTGCGTATATTTCTCTATAATCTCATACAGCTTATTGAAGTTTATTGGCTTTCCTATGTGTGCTTCCGCATGGGCATACTTCAGGCTCTTCTCAATATCCTCCGGCTCCTTTCGTACTGAGAGGAAGACTATTGGGATGTGCCGCGTCTTTTCATTCTCCTTTATAGCTTTCGCCGCCTCCCAGCCGTTCATTGTGGGCATCATTATGTCCATAAAGATTATGTCCGGCTTTACATCAAGCACCTTTTCTATTGCTTCCTCACCACTCAAAGAGCTTACAACCTCATAACCACGCCTCGATAGAACTTTATTTAAAAGGAGAACAACATCAGGGTCATCATCAACCACCATGACTTTAGCCGTTACTGTCGGCTTTTTTGTTTCCGGTGACATGTCTTCACCTTTTTCTTTGTATAACTAAATGAAATGTATAGTCTAATTTATAGCCGAATGTTTTATATATATTTTACGTTTAACTTTCTAAAAAAACATCAAATTATGTTGAGAAATTTTTACAGTTGGGGGGACAGGGTGAGGAAAATATTTATCTGAAGGTTACTTAATGTAGGTTACTTAACAAGAGGTGAGGGATATGAAGTTTCTGAAGATTGTTGGCATAATCACAATTTTTTTGGTTGTCATGGGAATAGCAGCTCTGAATGTCGTACTTTCTATTAAAAATGACATGGCTAGTATGCAAGATGAGAACCCTGCTATTTTTTTGATAAACCCTGAAAATGGTGAGATCGATCTGGGCTTTGGCATAGATAGAGATGAAGGCGGTGTCATGCTGATTGATGCTGAGCAGAAGGTAAACGACGTCCCTCTCAGGGCTCTTTTTAAGAATTCTGAGGAATCTGGTGCTGGTGAGATAGTAGGTGGGGTGCTCAGGGGTTATATCTACTCTAACGGAAAGATAGAGGATAAAAGTATCCAGGTGGATAGGGTGGTTCTGATAGACGACACAGTAGTAGCTGAAATCTTCTCCATCGCAGGACCACAGAAAATTGAGATTGGTGGCAAGGACGACCTGTTCTATGCACAGAGTGTTGTTGATACAGGTGAGCTACTCAGTGTTTTACGTGGGGACTTTGAAAAGTTGGAGTGGGAGGTTACCATCGCCAATCCCCTCTTGGGAAAGCCGGTTGTAAAGAAGGCCACAACAGAGGAGCTTCTGAGCATGGCGGAGAATTTCGGTATAAACATCGATAAAGATTTAATAAAGGTTCTGATCCTTGTGCAGGTGGCGGAGAAGGCAAAACTAGCATTGCAGAGTGAAGAGGCTAAGATGGAGATTTTCAGGATAACGCTCAAGGAGTACAAGAATGGCAAAATCAGGACCTATCCAGAGAACACCCTTACAAAGATGATAAAGCTCTTGCCAGAAGAACAAATTCTGCGCCAGCTGGAGGGAAGAATGTGAAATACCTCCGGTTAACCTGGGAGGATATTGAGAGGCAATGCATGATCTTAGCCAGGGAGATTAAGGAGAAAAAGGTGCCCTTTGATTTAATAGTAGGCATAGCCCGTGGAGGCTGGGTGCCTGCAAGGCTGCTCAGCGATATGCTGGACAGCGACGAGCTTCACACAATGAGGGTTAAGTTCTACACAGGCATCGGCGAGGTTGCGGCAAAGCCTGTGATTCTCCACCCAACGCAGATAGATGTTACCGGAAAGAAGGTGCTCCTTGTAGATGACATCGCGGATACCGGCAAGAGCCTGAGCATAGCCAAGAAACACCTTGAGGAGAGGGGTGCAGGGGATATATTCGTGGTTACCCTGATTAAAAAGCCTCATTCGGAGATAAACCCTGACCTTTACGTGCAGGAGACGGACGCCTGGGTTATATTCCCGTGGGAGGTCAGGGAGACTGTGAGGCTTATTCTCAAAAAAGCCAAGAGCAGGAAGGAGGCAGAGAAAGAGCTGGCGCGAGCCGGTCTCAGCGAAGAGGAGCTCCCAGATTGTTAATGATTTTTAATGTTAAATCTCGCCTGTGGAATGAGGTGTGGCAATGGAGCTTCCCGTTGATGTTGGCGTTATATACGAGGGCGAGCGCATCTCTCGCGAGGAAGCCTTTGTGGAGCTTGGTGGTGAGGAGAAGGGTGTGGAGCTGCTGCGTGTTGCTCCTACTGAGGATGTCAAGGATGGTGCTGTCAAGCTCACAGGTGTGGACTTCTCAGAAATGGAGGAAGGTAAAGCTTACCCTTTTGGTCTTCTGGTGAAAATCACCGGTGATAAGCTTGAGGAGGACGTGGAGGGCGTTCTGGAGCGCAGAATCCACGAGTTTATTAACTACATCCAGGGCGTGATGCACCAGAACTCCAGAGATAAGGTGATGGTCAGGGTTGGAAAGCACGCCGTGGAGAAGGGGCTTACTCTGAAGCACATTGGTGCGGCGCTTATACAGCTTCTTAAGAAGGAATATAAGGCGATTAAGAAGGCAGAGGTTGAGATTTTTACGCAGCGCGAAGAAGTGGATAAGCTGCTGGCGCAAGCCAAAGAGGTATACCGCAGGCGCGACGAAAAGGCGGCTAAGCTTAAGGATGAGGAAGTCGATGTTTTCTACGGCTGTGCTATGTGTCAGAACCATGCTGCCAATCATGTTTGTATTATCGCTCCCTCCCGCATCTCTGGATGTGGAGTTATCTCATGGCTCGAGGCTAGGGCGGCTGCGAAAATTGGAGAGGGCGCTATATTTGAGGTTCCTAAGGACAGTGTTTTAGACGAGACTAAGGGAGAATTTGAAGGAGTTAATAGAGCCGTCGCCGATAAAAGCAGAGGCGCTACAACGCGGGTGTACCTGCACAGCCTCTTTGATCACCCTCACACCCAGTGCTCATGCGCCCAAGCGATTGTGTTCTACATACCCGAGGTGGACGGCTTTGGCGTTGTTGATTCGGGCTTTAAAGGAAAAACACCCTTCGGCATGGGATTTTCAACACTTATAAAGCAGGTTGGCAATGGTGTCCAGCACTCAGGATTTATTGGCGTGGGCTTGGCCTACCTGCGTTCTCCCAAGTTTCTGCAGGGCGACGGCGGCTGGGAGCGCGTTGTCTGGATGCCATCCCACTTAAAAAGTAGCCTGCGCGATGTCATCCCGCCGGAGATCTACGACAGGATTGCTACAGAAGAGGAAGCCGGCGACTTAGAGGCACTGACAAAATTTCTCCGGGCGAAGGGGTATTCACTGCCCTCGGGTGAGGTTGAGGAGCTGGTCGCAACTGCAGAGCCAGAAGAAGCTCAGCCAGCCCAGAAGCAGCAGGTGGTATATGCTCTCCCCAGACGTCGCGTAAAGTTGAGCTTTATTAATACTGATATTCGTTTTAAAAAATTAATAATTACCGAAGAAAAAGAAAAAAATAATTAACGATTTCAAATATCTTTAAAGAAAATTTTTTATATTCTTCGGTACATCAAAATAACTTAATGGAAATACTCCTTGTAGACAACGACGAAGAAGTTGGAGAGCTTGCCCAGCTTCTTCTGACGAAGCGCGGACACAGTGTGAAGCGCGTGCTTACAGGAGAAGATTGTCTCACTCTGCTCGACTCCGGCTACCACCCTGATTTAATTTTGATGGATGTGTTTATGCCTGGTAAGGACGGACTGCAGATAACCCGGGAGATAAAGAACAACCCCAAGACGAGGGACATTCCCGTGCTGCTTTTCACTGAGATGGGCACACTGAATGGTTTTGAAGAGGCTGTAAAAAAGGCGGGTGCCAACGGCTACATACCAAAGCCCTTCATCAGGAGTGAATTTCTGTCGTACATTGAAAGCATAGCAAAAGCATAAATGTCTCAGCGCTCATAGGGCTCATCACAGCTCAGTTCGCCCATCACTCATCATCGACATAATTTCTGTGATATTCTATCCTCGTAAATGTATATGGAATTTCTATTCCAGCAGCTTCATCGCCTCTTCCACGCTTTCGCCGTGATGCACTATCGCCGCGATTGCGCGAACAATTTTTGTGGGCGAGGGATGCTGGAATATGTTTCTGCCTATGCTAGTGCCCGCAGCGCCTGCCTCTATTGCCCCTGCGACCATCTCCAGCACTTCACGGTCATTGCCCATCTTTGGTCCGCCTGCTATTACCACAGGCACAGGGCAACCTTTGATAACCTCCCTGAAGCTGTCCACATCTCCGGTGTAATTCGTCTTAATAATATCTGCGCCCAACTCTGCCCCAACGCGAGCGGCGTGCTTAACAAACTCAACGTCATGCTCGCTCTCAATCTTCCTCCCCCGTGGATACATCATCGCTAAGAGAGGCATACCCCACTCAAGGCACTTCGCAGATACCCTGCCCAGCTGGGTGAGCATCTCAGCCTCGTTGTCTGCGCCGATATTAACATGGATGCTTACCGCGTCCGCTCCGAGTTTTATAGCCTCTTCCACGCTCGCCACGAGCACCTTGTGGTTAGGGTCCGGCGAGAGAGAGGTGCTCGCGCTAAGATGCACTATTAACCCTAGGTCTCTACCGTAGCCACGATGCCCAAATATCGCTGCACCCTTGTGCACAATGGCTGCGTCGGCTCCACCTTCTGCAATGGCATTGGCAATGCTTTTGATGTCCACAATGCCAGGGATAGGACCCAAGCTAACGCCGTGGTCCATGGGCACGATTATTGTTTTACCAGTCTCGCGATTGAATATCCTCTCGAGTCTAACCCGCTTGCCTATCTCGCTCATGTACTCACCCCAGAAACTTTCTAACCCACGCAGCTTCGACGATGTCCTTCTCAAGATTCTCAAGCCTACCTGCCTTGATGGAAGAGATTATCCGGGAGGTGATCTCAGCATGTGACTCATCCCGCTCGTGCTGCTCCACCAGCTCAAAGGGGAGCCTCTTCCACACCTCTTTAGGGAGGAGCTTCTCCACCTCTGGGTTGAAGTAGCGCAGCGCATCGCGCAGGTCCTCCTCAAAGTTGACATAAATGTCCGGCAGAAACTCGAGGTCGCGCTCCTTCAGAGCACTTAACCCGAGAAGCTCCGGAGGCAGGCCTATTGAGTAAAGCGCTGCACAGAAGGGAATCGCCCTCGGCAGGGAGACCTCTCCCACCTCACGGGAGTAGCCGAACAACCCAATGTGCAGCTTCCTTCTGCGTCTCGCAGGCACATGCTTCGCTATCAGGTTTATCAGGGGCGAGAGGAGCTTCACAAGCTTTGCATACTCCTGGCTCACCCTATCTATAATCTCTATGCATTTGTCCTCGCTAACAAATCTCGGCGACTTCCTTCGCTTAGACTTTATCTCTTCAATCGCCTCCCGTACTATTGCCTCGGGGTAGTCGTACTTGAAAGCGCTCTGTACAGTGTAAGTCTGAACGCTGGGGTACTCCCACAGACAGTTGTACACGTTCGTGGGTTTAAAATTGCCCCTGAAGGGCGCAGAGCCCACGCCGATTATGGGCAGAAGCTCCATGCTGAGCTTCTCTGCCAGCTTCCATATCCGCTGCAGTGCGATTTTGTTTAGAAGCACCGCGCTTAGCGCTCCGTAGTTCATCGCCGGGTCAGAGCGCGCAAGAAACACGCGCTGAGTTTCAACTCGCTTGTCCGCGAGGTAAGCCTCGAGTATCTCGTGGCTGCGCAGCATGCTGTCACGGTCTTCGATGAGCGGGATGACATTTATCTCCTCAGGTTTGAAGTCGCCTATCCACTCTTTGATTTTAATATCGCCTGTGAAAAAGCGCCTCTCCGCCTTACCAGAGACGAAATTTTTGTAGTAGTAATACACGCGGTTCAGCGAGGCTGCAGAGGACGTCATGGGCAAAATGACCTCGAAAATCGGAGCGATGTCCTCGTCGTAGAACGCTCTGGCTATGTCGAAATTGCGAGGGATGCTCTCCAGGGTTTCCAGAAGTATCTTCGCCTCTGTGCGCTCCACCTCCGGGTTTGGGACACGAAGGGTGAGGAACACCTCTTTTCCAAGTTTCTCGCTGCGGAAGAAGCGCTCGTAGCGTGAGAGCAGCTTCTCCACCACAAAGTTATCCACCTCCTTGCCCTCGCAGTCCCACATCTGCTCCTCTATCCCCAGGTGGGAGAAGGCATAGTACGCTTCCTGTATCTCGTCCTCGCCAGCGAGCACAGGGTTATGGGCAAAGAAGGGGGTGGTAACATTATCCGGGTGCTGCGTTGACATGCATCTAGGCACAACCATGCTCTACATCTCCAAGAAGTTCTTGATAATTCTTTTGCCCTCGCTGGTTAAAATGCTCTCCGGATGGAACTGCACCCCCTCAATGGGATATTGGCAATGGCGCACTCCCATCACCAAGCCGTCGTCGCTCCGCGCGGTCACGGCCAGCTCAGGCGGGAGCGTCTCCTCGACTATCGCTAACGAATGGTAGCGCGTGGCTATGAATGGGTTGGCAACGCCCCGGTAAATTCCCCTGCCGTCATGGGTAATCTCGCTAACCTTGCCGTGCATCAGCGTCTTTGCCCTTGCAACGGTTGCACCGAAGGCGACGCCTATCGCCTGGTGCCCCAGGCAAACGCCGAGGATGGGGATATGCTTTCCAAGCTTTCTTATAACCTCAACGCTGACACCAGCTTTCTCTGGCACTCCAGGGCCAGGGGATATTATTATTTTCTCTGGCTCCAGTCTCTCTATCTCAGCGATGCTCACGTGGTTCCTTCTTACCATTACCTCTGCTCCAAGCTCCCCCACGTACTGGTAAAGGTTGTACACAAAGCTGTCTATGTTGTCTATAATGAGCACCCTCATTTTAACCACCTGCAAGAGCTATGGCACGGAGCATCGCCTTGCCTTTATTCCTCGTCTCCTCATACTCCCTCTCAGGCACAGAGTCAGCGACTATGCCTGCGCCTGCCTGCACATAGGCTTTGCCGTTCTGAATAACTATGGTGCGAATCGCTATGGCGAAATCCATTTCGCCGGAGAAGGAGAAGTAGCCCACAGCGCCTGCGTATACTCCTCTACGCGTGGGCTCAAGCTCCTCTATAATCTGCATCGCCCTAACCTTTGGCGCGCCGCTCACTGTGCCCGCGGGAAAGCACGCTTCTAGGGCGTCGAAGGCGTCCTTATCCTCTCTAAGCTCTCCCACCACATTGCTAACTATGTGCTGCACATGGGAGTACTTTTCTATGGTCATAAACTCGTCAACAACGACGCTTCCAAATCGCGAGACCTTGCCCACGTCGTTTCTCCCTAGGTCTACCAGCATAACGTGCTCCGCCCTCTCCTTCTCATCATTAACCATCTCCCTCGCGAGAGCTTCATCCTCCACCACATCTTTACCACGCGGTCTTGTGCCCGCGATAGGGCGCACCACAACTTTGCCATTCTCCACGCGCACCAGTATCTCCGGCGAAGACCCGACGATCGCTTTGTCACCCAGCTCCAGGCAGTACATGTACGGCGAGGGGTTTATCTCCTTGAGCGCCAGGTAAACGGAAAAGGCGTCGCCATTGAAGGGCACCTCGAAGCGCTGGCTGAGCACCACCTGGAATATCTCTCCTTCGTAGATGTACCCCTTTGCCTTTGCCACAGCCTCTTCGAAGGCTTCCTTTGTAAAGTTGCTCTTTACATCCAGGTTTTTTCTCTCGCCTGGGGTGAAAATCACCCGCTCAGCTCTCCTTACTACGTCTTCGAGTTGGTCCAGCGCTTCCACTGCTCGAGCGTACTCCGCCTCAAGCGCATCCTCACTTTCTAAAATTAAATTAGAGATGAGCAGAACCTCCTCCCGCCAGTGGTCGAAGGCTATAACATCCCTGGCGAAGAGAAAGAGGGCATCCTCATGGCGAAGGTCGTCCTTCGTTGAGCTACCAATATCCTCAAAGTAGCGCACCACGTCGTAGGCAAAGAAGCCTATAAGCCCGCCGAAGAACTTGGGAAGCTTCGCTTTGGACACAACCTCATAGCTCACAAAGCGGCGCAGCGCTTTCAATGGGTTTTCCTCTATCCTCTCCTCTCTGCCATTGACGTGAAGCACGCGATTTTTCAGCGAGATAACCATCGCAGGTTCAGCGCCTAGGAAGGAGTAGCGTGCTATCTTTTCGCCAAATATCGCAGACTCCAGCAGGAAGGCGTGGCTTGCGCTCCTGCGAAGCGCAGCATAGACGTCAATGGGCTTGAGCTCTTCCATAGGGAGCCTGCGAATCAGCGGGACGACGCACTGCTCTTTACCTGCGACTAAGTTTCGCACCTCTTCAAGGCTGAGTTCACGCATATACTAACCTCCTCGTTGCTGCCTCCACATCGTCGCTGCGCATTATGCTGGTGCCAATCAGTGCAGCGTCGCAGTGGCGAAGCACCCGCTTTAGCTCTGCAGTGCTTGAAATTCCTGAGGCTGAGATTTTTATGCCATTTACAAGCTTCCCCAGCCTCTCGCTGCGCGATAGGTCAATCTCCAGCGTATCCTTGTCCCGGTTGTTTATAACATAAATTTGCGCTCCGCACCGCTCCGCAAGGCGAACGTCGCGCTCAGAGTGAACCTCCACCAGTGGCTCCATCCCGAAGTACCTGCACCTGGCAATAAGAGCTTTCAGCTCATCCTCTGAGAAAAAGCTGGAAATTAAAAGCACGCTGTCGGCGCCGTAGTAATAAGCCTCATCCACCTGGGCAGCGTCGAAGATGAAGTCCTTGCGCAGCACCGGCAGAGAACTCACCTGTGCCGCCTGTTTTAAGTACTCCAGGCTACCCTTAAAGTACTTCTCCTCAGTTAACACCGACAGGGCGCATGCCCCGCCCCGCTCCATCGCCATGGCGATTTCCTTCACATTTCCCGGCTCGCGTATCTCACCGCGAGGAGAGGAAAACTTCACCTCGGTGATAACCGGATTTACGCCCCGCTTTTTGGCTGCGAGAATCGCCTCCACGAAGCTCCTCGGCTTTCGCTCAGGCTTCACCTCTCGTTTAAACCTGCGATACCTCCTCTTACAATCAGCCAGTATTTCTGCAAACATTTAATCACCAATGAATATTTTTATTCATCAATGAGCAACAAGAGCTATTATAGTATAGTGAAGTAGTATTTAAATGTTGCGGCGGTGTTCCAATTTCTCAACGATAGCTTTGGAGTATAACCCAAAACTTAACGGTGCTGATCATGAAGGCTGACCTTATTCTGCTTCACCCGCCGAGCATATTCGACTTTCGTGAGAGACCCATCCTCTGGGGACCGATAAACGACCTGGTGCCTTCTACACCCGTATTTGAAATGTATCCTATAGGCTTCGTGTCTATAGCCTCGACGCTGGAGAGGTATGGATACCGCGTAAGGATAGTTAACCTGGCGCTGCGGATGCTCCGCGACCCAAACTTTGACCTTGAGGCGTACATAAAAAAGATGCGAGCTAAGGCTTTTGGCATTGACCTCCACTGGATGCCACATGTTCATGGTGCGATAAACTTGGCAAGGGTGTGCAAACAGGTTCACGAGGATGTGCCCGTGATAATGGGTGGCCTCTCCTCGAGCTACTTTCATGAAGAGCTTCTAACTAATGTGCCTGAGGTGGATTTTGTTCTCCGTGGAGACTCAACAGAAAAGCCATTTGTGCAACTCATGGATGCCATCTCGGGCAAAGGGAAGCTCAGCGATGTCCCAAACTTGAGCTACCGCGAGGGTTCACGGGTTAGGGTAAACCCCATCCGTTATGTGCCAGAAAACCTCGACGAGTTCTCCCTCGACTATGACTATGTTTTCAAAAGCATGCTGAGGACGCGAAGTTTGGATATCCTGCCCTTCTACGAGTTCCTGGAAAGGCCGATAATGGCGGTGCTCACCCGCAAAGGCTGTGAGAGCGACTGCATAGCCTGTGGGGGCTCTAAGTATGCCTATGCGAGAGTCTGCAACCGCCATAGCGTTGCCTTCCGCAAGCCCGAGATGGTGGTGGAGGACATTCTCAAAATACAGGAGTTCAAGGCGCCGGCGTTTATTCTTGGCGATTTGGCTATTGGCGGCGAGCGATACGGCATGCGCGTGCTTGAGCTTCTCAAAAAGGAGAAGGTGGACATTCCCCTGATATTCGAGTTCTTTGCACCACCATCCCGAAACTTCATGAAAGAGCTGGGCAGGAGCGTGAGCGACTTCACCATAGAGATGTCCCCTGAGTCTGGGGACGAGAAGGTTAGGGAAATCATAGGCAGGAATTACTCTAACGCCGCGCTGATGAAGATGCTCACCCAAGCCTTCGACGCTGGTTGCAGGCAATTCGACCTGTATTTCATGATTGGTCTGGGAGGGCAGACTAAGGAGAGCATAGACACCACTTTAAAGCTGGCTGAAAGTTTAGTGAAGGAGCACCGCGGTGGGAGACTACTACCCTTCATCTCGCCCTACGCACCCTTCCTCGACCCGGGTTCAATCGCCTACGAGAATCCAGAGGCGTACGGCTTTGTTAAATATGCGCACACGCTCATGGACCACTACTCACTGCTTGACCGCGGACTTACCTGGAAGGACTTCCTCAGCTACCGCACAAGTCATCTCAGCAAAGACGACATAATCAACATCTCCTACGACGCAGCTTTGAGGCTCGCCGAGATAAAGGCGAACGCTGGGCTTATACCCCTGGATACCTTAAAGGAAATAGAGCAGAGAATAGCAATATCCAAGGAGATGATCCGCTTTGTAGATACGCATAGAAGGCAGGGCACCCTGGGGGAGGAGCATGTGAAGGCTTCTCTCTACGAGCTAAGGGAGAGGCTGATGATAGACCGCCGGGAGCTGGACTGGTCTCAGGGGCTTAAGATAAAGAGGATGCTTGCCCTCTTTGCAAAGTTTCTGAAGAGTATTTTCTGAGAGAAGCTTTAAGATTGTATGCACCCTGTAATATTACCCTTGCATCTTTTTTATTAAAGCCAAAAAGATAAGATATGCTATCATAACAAGCCAGCTTATGACAACCGCATAGAACCATGGGGGATAGCCCATAGTCTGAGCGGGAATTAACGGAGTATATGATGTTCTTTGAATATACCAAAGAAGAAAAGAGATTACTCCAATAATGAGTAAAGCTATAGCCACTTTATGGGCAGATCATCCTTCCAGTTTTATAGAATCCCTGTTCTGTGAAATCGGACCTACAGACATTTCACCTTTACTTTAACTTATGCGGGCGGAAGCCCCCTTCCGAAAAGGGGGATAAGAGCCCGCTTATCTTTCACTTTTCTCCTGCTTGCGTTAGCTATTTATGCCATCTCCTGCAAATATATCTTTGCCATCGTCTGGTGGCCTAGGGCTGGGACGGCCCGAAGTCACGCCTGTGGAGAGGCGAACCTCTGCCTAGGTCGGCTGAGAGAGCCGCCGATGATGGTAAGTTCCCTCTGTGAAGCAGGAAGCTCCCTGCGTTAGCTGGGGGCAGTTCACCTTCCCGTTTCCCCTACCTCCGACGGCAGCACCTCCACCACAACAAGGCGCTTTAGTCCGCGCTTCTCTCTCGCGTCGTTGATGCTTCGAGCAAGCTCCTGCGATGGCACAACCAGGGTGTGGACCTCTTCATCCTCCACCGCTGGTGCGAACTCTCCTCGAACCTCCAATACCTCGTAGCGCCCGGGATAGCGCGCTGCCAAAAGTTTCGAAAGCTTCCTTATCTTTGCCTTCAGGCGCTTGTCCTCGTCGTCCGCCACAATGCCCACAAAGACGAACTCAGCGCGTTTAAAAGCCTCCTCTAGAAGGTGTTTTTCGTGGTTCTCCAGCTTCTCAAAGCTTCCCAGCACTGCACTCTTGCCCACATAGTACATGCCCCTGAGCAGGAGCTTTAACATGGGTGGAGATTATTATCGCAACAAGCTTTTTTAACTCCGCCGCAATTGTAAGAATATGCTCACCGTTTCTGCGCCGGGAAAAGTGATACTCTTTGGCGAGCATGCCGTTGTCTACGGCGAGCCAGCCCTCGTGGGTACGATTGAGAGAAGGGTTAGAGTAGGGGTTAGGAGACTGGACGAGAAGGTAATAAATGTTTATTCCGACGCCATTGGTACCTGGGAGAGCTTTACCTTTGAAGACCTGCATGAGACAAATGGTGCCTTCAGGTATGTGAAGCGCGCTGTAAGCATAGCCTTTGAGGAGGTAGGCGAAAAGACAGGGTTGGAGCTGAGGATAAGCTCCGAGCTTCCGCCTGCCTCTGGGCTTGGTTCCAGCGCTGCGGTGAGTGTTGCTACGCTCAAGGCTGTGCTTACGCTGCTTGGCAAAGATGTGAGCAACTCAAGGCTTGCGGCGCTTGCCCATTGCGTGGAGCTGGAGGTGCAGGGTTCTGCCTCGCCAACAGACACCGCAGCGGCTACGTATGGAGGTGTGCTATTTGTGCTCCCCGGCAAGGGCATAGAGAGGCTGAACGTGGAGGAAGAGCTTCCCTTGATAGTGGGAAACACACAAAAAGAGCGCTCCACCAAGCTTCTCGTAGCCAAGGTGCGCAGGCTGAAGGAAAGCTTGCCCGAGGTGGTTGACCCGGTTATAAGGAACATAGGCAAGGTTACCAGAGAGGCGAGGCGGTGTTTAGAGAAGGGTGAGCTTACTCATCTGGGCGAGCTCATGAACATAAACCATGGTCTTCTTGAAGCTCTCGGCGTAAGCACGCCTGAGCTTTCCCGCCTGGTTTACATAGCCCGCAGCGCTGGTGCAGAGGGTGCCAAGCTTACCGGAGCTGGAGGAGGAGGATGCATGCTCGCCTTTGCGAGGGAGAGATACGACTCCGTGCTAGAAGCGCTTAGCAAAGAAAGCCAGGCGTTACAGGCTAGCATCACTTTCGAGGGTGTGCGAGTAGAGGGTGGCGAAAGATGAATATACTTAAACTGGGAGGAAGCTTGCTCACTGACAAACGAAGGAAGTTCTCATTCCGTTCTGAGGTAATGAAGCGTGTGGCGCAGGAGATAAAAGAGAGTGGGGCAAGGCTAGTGGTTGTGCATGGTGGAGGAAGTTTCGGGCATCCACTGGCGGTGGAGTACAAGCTTGCAGAAGGCATAGTAAGCGAGGAGCAACTCCGTGGAGTGGCGCTTACCCGGGCAGCGATGACGAGGTTCAACTTGCTGGTGGTCGAGGCGCTGATAGAAGCTGGAGTCAACGCCATAGGCGTTCAAACCTCAGCTATAGCGGAGTGCTCAGACGCAAGGGTTAAGCGCATAAACCTGAGCACAGTGAGAGGATTCTTTGAGCTTGGACTTACGCCGGTGCTCTACGGCGATGTCGTTCTCGACAGCATACGCGGAGTGTGCATCCTCTCGGGGGATCAGCTTGTGGCGAAGCTTGCGGAAGAGTTTAAACCCGAACGAATAGTGTTAGCCGCAGACGTGGATGGCGTATTCGACAGGAACCCGGAAGAGCCAGGGGCTAAGCTTATACCTGAGATAAACCCGGAAAATTACGAGGATGTGCTGAAAGTGGTAGCCCGCGGCGACGATGCAACAGGAGGAATGCGCGGGAAGCTAGGCGAGCTCATCAATCTCGCGCGCATTGGCTACGACTCTATAATAATCAACGCCCTAGCCGAAGGAAGGCTCAAGAAAGCTTTATTAGGCGAGCCGGTGAAATGCACAGCTATTAAAGGGGGAAATTATCCGTGAGAACAGACAGGAGAAAGCTCGACCACATTAAAATATGCCTTAGCGAGAAGGTTGAGGCAAGGGTAGGCAGCGGCTTTGAGGATGTTGTGCTAATTCATAACGCATTGCCAGAGGTGGACGCGGAGAAGGTTAGGCTGCACACAAAATTTCTGGGCAGAGAGGTGGACATGCCCGTGTTTATTGCCGCCATGACCGGCGGGCATGAGGAGGCGAAGAGGATAAATGAGAACCTCGCCATTGCTGCTCAGGAGCTTAATATACCCCTGGGCGTGGGAAGCCAGCGCGCCGCTCTTGAGGACGCTAACCTCGTGGAAACCTTCAGCATCGCGAGAAAGGCAGCGCCGGATGTTTTTCTTATCGCCAACCTTGGCGTGGTGCAGTTCTGCAAGGACTACACTGTACGCGAGGCGGAGAAAGCGGTTGAGATGATTGAAGCAGACGCGTTAGCGCTTCACCTCAATGCAGTGCAGGAGGTTGCCCAGAAGGAGGGTGATACCAACTTTGAGGGCGCGCTTGAGAAGATTGCCGAGATTTCAGACGCCCTCGATGTGCCTGTAATAGTTAAGGAAACCGGCGCGGGAATAGCAGCAGATGAGGCGAAGCTTATCGAGGAGGCTGGCGCTTCGGCTATAGACGTGGGCGGGCTCGGCGGCACAAGCTTCGCAGCGGTGGAGCATTACAGAGACAACGCGAGCGTGGGCTCAGCCTTCTGGGACTGGGGCATCCCCACTGTGGTGAGCGTTGTGGAGTGCGTCTCAGCCGTGGATATTCCTGTGTTCGCCACAGGCGGAGTTAGGAGCGGCATAGACGTGGCTAAAGCCCTGGCTCTTGGCGCAAGCGCGTGTGGTATTGCTCTGCCTCTGCTTAAAGAAGCTGTTAAGAGTAGTGAAGCTGTGGTAAGCGCACTTCGCAGGGTGGAGCGCGAACTTCGCGTCGCTACTTTCTTAACCGGCTCAAAAAACGTTGAGGAGCTTTCTAAAGCGAGGGTTGTTATCCTAGGCAGAACGCGGGAGTGGCTCACTGCGAGAGGCATTTTAAGGTGATTTTATGGAGATTTTTGCAGTAGGTGGCTACGAGGAAGTAGGCAGAAATATGACCGTCATCAAGTATGGCAGCGACGCAATTGTAATAGACATGGGTATCCGCCTTGATCGGGTGCTCATCCATGAGGATACGGACATATCCAAGCTCTCTCCCGAGGAGCTTGCCTCACGAGGAATAATCCCCTCTGTTCAGGACAATTACGGCGAGGTTAAGGCGATAGTGCTCACCCATGGGCACCTAGACCACTTAGGCGCGGTTTCCATCCTCGCCGAGAAGTTTCCCATGGCGCCTATTATAGGCACGCCCTACACCATAGAGCTTGTGAAGCAGGAGCTTCGGGGCAAGCGTAAAAATCCACTTTATGTGCTCGAGGCCGGGGAAGTGCTACAGGTGGCGCCAAAGCTGAGTATAGAGTTTGTGCGAATCACGCACAGCATCCCGGATACTGTCTTCCTGGTGGTGCACACACCTGAGGGCAGCCTCGCTTACTTTAACGATTTCA
>MTME02000093.1 GCA_002011115.2 Candidatus Pyrohabitans sp. JdFR-17 | reverse complement strand
GGGTGACTCCAATGCTTTTTATATTAGTGAGGACACCCCGCGAGAATATCTTCACAGGCAGACTAAACCTATTCTGCGCCTCACCTGCGCAGCTTCGCGAACAACGTCAAAACCTGAGATGTACGCTGTGCCACTGGTGGGGAGGAGAAGTGTCGTCAGCATTTTTATTGTGGTGGTCTTACCGGCGCCGTTGGGACCGAGAAAGCCAAATATCTCACCCCGCTCTACGCTGAAGGTAACTTTATCCACCGCAACTAAGCCGTTGAACTCCTTTGTTAGCTCATGAGTTTCGATAATTTTCACCCTTTGCCCCTCCTGAACCTGGCAAAAAATGTCTCGAAACTCATGGGTGCAATCTTCTTGGCAATCACACTCATTCCTGATATATTGTGGTAGTGGACAGAAATCGCATCTTTCAGTGAGCCAGTTTCGAGGTAGTCTCCAAAAACTATGTTGACATCCCCCTCGTCCACCACCAGAAGCTTTACCGGCGGCAGTGGGAATGGATGGAAGTCTCTTGGTATAAGATAAAACTCACGGGAATAAGTTGAAAATTCAGCCAACATCTCAGGAGATACCCCATCCTTAAAATCTGGATTATCGTAAACCGCAATATAAACCTCCACTCCCCTCTCACTGGCATTTTTAAAGGCATCTAAGAGAGAATCATATTCTCCTATTGATATCCATGCCATGAAGGTATATATATTTTCTTCTGCTCGGTTTAAAAGCTCCAGAAACTTGGCTGAGGTTTTATTTAGGCCTTCGTTGATAAAGACCTGGGCATCCTGAGAGGGAATCTTGTTCCAAATCTTAGAGAGGCTTCTACACAGGAGATCTTCGGCGGTTTCAAGCTCCTGGCGTTTGTGCTGGACGAACAGAGGGATTGAGACGCTGGGATCTAAAGCCTTGAACTGAGTGGGTCTGGTGGGATAGCTTTCTACAAGTCCTTCCCTCTGGAGTTTTTCGAGGATTTCATATACCTTCGTACGGGAATACCGGGTCAATTTGGCTAGTTCCCCGGCGGTTACTGAACCTTCACTTAAAAGCCTGATGTAAACCTTAGCCTCGGCTTCTGTTAGTCCCAACCCCATTAACAATGAGACCACTTTAGTTTCCATTGCAAAGCCCATTTGTTGTTAAGTCACTTAACAACAAATATAGGGGTCATACTATTTAAATCTTTGTGAAGGCAGAGTATTAATCATAGACAAGGAGCGTGGCGAGCGAAGCGCACGGCATATAATGTTGATTCATAAGGCTGCGCCTCAGTAAGTTAATTAGCTCCGGCGGGAATACAGATAGATTCATGGTGATAAAGCCTATAGGTTAGTTACGCCAATGCTGGGAAAAGAAGGTTAAGAACGAGGCCCCTCCAGCTACTTCTGCATGTATTTGTCGTAAATGCAGTAGTTTTCCACATCATTTCGCTGGACGCCACACTTGTAACGGGTGAGTCCGTCACAGTAGCTTATTGGTATGGGACAGTTTTCGCATTTCTCAAGGTCCACCTGACCACCGTTACAGTGCCAGGAATTAACATGACAAAGAAAATCGAGTAAGTTTTATTAGTCAAGCACACATATTATTCTCAACATGTTGGAATGCGATGTGCTTGTAGTGGGTGCTGGGCCAGCGGGTGCGAGTGCCGCGTACTTCTGCACCCAATTCTCTGATAACAAAGAAGTGATTCTATTGGAACGGTTGAATAAAAATAAATTTTTTAGTTACCATGAAATCTGCGGTGAGGGGGTAAGTGGGGAGTTCGTACGTGACATATCACCTTTCAGAGTTAGGCAAGAGCATATAATAGAAAAAATTAAAGTTTTAGAAGAGAGATGGCCAGGAGATATAGTAATCGAAACAAAAATTGATGGTTACATAATAGACAGACCTCAGTTACTTTGGGACATCATAGGAGAATTTAGAGACAGAGGTGGTAAACTTCTCAATGATGCATTAATTGATTTTGAGCAAAAAAATAAAAATATAAAAGTTAAATTATCCTCTGGGGAATACATTAAATCCAAATATCTAATAGCTGCAGATGGTGCAAATTCAAAGATAAGGAAAAAAATAGGACTACATGGTAGGACAAAAACCTTAGTCCAATATATAGTCGACGAACCTTCACCCCATGGAAGAATAATATTTGAATATGACGAAAAATGGGAAGGTGACTATAAATGGATTTTTCCACATGGGAAAAATACTAAGATAGGTTTTCCTCGAGTTAAAAGCATCGAAAAAGTAGATAATATCATTGTCAAACAGGCAAGAAGAGTAGGTTTTGGAGGAATTGAAAATTATGTTGTGGGAAATATTTTATTAGTGGGAGATGCGGCCTGTCAAAACAATCCCCTAACAAAAGGTGGAATACGTCCTGGGATGGTTGCCGGCAAAATGGCTGCTGAGGCGGTTTCTAATAATAATCCCAACGAATATGATATTAAATGGAAACACTCCGACTTTGGATCGCCAATTTTTTTAGAAATATACAACGAAATAAAAAAAATGAATAATGAGAAATTAAAAGAACATATTGAATTATCTCAAGACACACTTGGTATAATACTTCATCCTAATAAGTTTCTAAAATATAGAAAATTTTACAAAGCCTATGCACTATCTAATAAAGTTGGGTGGTAAATTTGCTTTCATGCGATGTTCTCGTTGTAGGTGCCGGACCTGCTGGAAGTTCAACAGCTGCAAAGTGTTCTGAGGAAGGCTTAAATACAATATTTATAGACAAAAAAGATAGGATAGGCGATCCCGTCCAATGTGCTGAGGCTATAGGCAGGTATTTGATTCCATATCTTCCATTTAGGCTACCTAAAAGAATTTTTCGCCGGTATATAAAAGGTATAGAATTTGTAGCAGGAGATATTTCAATTATCAAAGAAGGTCCGCAATGGGATGGATATTCAATTTCTCGCAGGATTCTCGACAAATGGTTAGCTGAACGTGCAGAGAAAAAAGGAGCTGAACTTATTATAAATGCAGAGCTGGTTAAATTGGAAATTAAAAATGATTGTGTTGTTGCAACTATAAAAAAAGATGGAGAAAAGGTTTACGTTAAGGCTAAAGTTGTAGTGGGTGCTGATGGTGCCAAATCTAAGGTAGTTAGAGAACTGGGTTTTAAAAGGTTAAATCGCAAATGTGGGGTAGTGGTAGGGTGGCAATTCGATAATGTAAATTTGGAAAACCCAGACTATGATCAAATCTATTTAGGTAATTTTGCTCCTGGTGCTTATGGATATGTATTCCCGATTTCTGATAATTCTGCAAATATAGGGGTAGCAACAATTTTAAATAAAAACAAGATATATCAATATTTTGAAAAATTTGTAAATTCAAAAAAAATTAGGACACAGATAAATAATGCTCAAAAAATAGAAGAAAAAAGTGGACATATACCATTTCTAGATTTTTGTGACAGGTGGGTTTATAAAAATATATTGCTCGTAGGAGATGCTGCTAACCAGAATATTAAACCATTCGGTGAGGGCATTCTTCCGTCAATAATTTGTGGCGATATTGCAGGAAAGGCAATTTTTGAGCATCTCAGTAAATGTACACCGCTGTCAATATACGAAACCTATGTGAAAAATAAATTAGGAGACTTATTTGAATATTCTAAAAAATCAACTGAAGTATTAAGTAAATTGGGCAAATATAACGATATGAAATTTGATATAATTCGATTAGGTATCTTTGCTCAAATTTTTTGTTTTGAAGAACTAGAAATGTTAATTAATAAAGAGATTGAAGAATTAATAGGACTGATAAAAAATGGTACTACATAATTTTGAACCATCCAACACCAATATTAATTTCAAAGAGTATATAATTTATATATTAATCCTTCCATTTCTAATTCTTGATATTATTTATAATATTTCACATATAACCCCATTAATAATTATATTTATCTTAGGTTTGAGTTTATATCACATAATTCTATTTATTCTGGTATATGAAATCAAGGATTTAACAAAATCTAAAATCTGGAATAATTTATTATTTGCAAATCTGATTGGTCTAATGCTAACATTTTCAACCGCACTTCTTCTTTATAAGATAGTAAATTATGAAAATAAATCACTGATGTTGCTATATATAGCGGTTTTCCTTGATATTGCCAACCATTTATGTGCAAATTTGGGAGTATATTATCTAATAAGACCTATTACAAGTAAAATTATGCATCAGGTAAGTTTTTTTAAATTTAGATATGTATTTGGTTATTTTTTAGTAATAGTGATATTATTTGATCTATTTATAATATTTAAAGATGTTTCATTTCCAAAATCAGACAACATTTCTCCTCTTATAATGTTTATAATATTTTCTTTCATCTTAATATTTTATTCGATATATTCTTTAATTTTAATATCTGAATCTTATAAGAATCTAGGTTTTGTTCATAAACCATTCTTTATAGGCGGTATAGGAATGGTATTTTACTTAATATCAGTCACTCTTATAATATTCTCAATTTATTATTATCTTGGCCCACAATATTTTCTAATATTATACTATAACCTTTTTTGGTATGCTGCAACATTTATTTTTACCATGAATTATTATCTAAAATTTATAATAGAATATCCATCTCTCCTCCAGCCAAAATGGCGTGCATTAATGCCATTTGATATACTTAAGGTCACAGCTTCAGTTACTCTTGCTTTCTTTGCTATTTCGCTATGCTTTACAATCAAAAACACACCATTTTTTAAAATTTACGCTAGCGTACAGCCTTTTTGGTATGCGATTGTCCTGATTCTTACACTTTTAATCGGAGTTGTCTCCCTCTATACCCGCGTCGTTGGAGAGAGAACAGGACTGAAGTATTGGAACTACCTCAAGATAGGGCTCTTTGTGCACACGGGAGCAAGCTTCTACGTTCTTGCATTGACGATGTTCTCCTGGGACAGCCTTGGAGAGAAATCGCAACTACTGGCAATAGTATATATCACCCTTCTCTTTGCTTTCTACATATTTTACATACTGGATCTACGTTCAATAGTAAAAAATCTAGGAATTAAGGTAAAATATGATACTCTCAACTTCTCAAGATATCTCGTATCCTACATCTCTGTATTCTTCATAATATTCTTCGGAATAGGGTTCACCTATGGCAAATCCTTGCCAGCAATTGGCGTACTCAACATTGAAAATTACCCTCTGATCATCGCCTTCATAGTGGTCTTTCTCATCTCGTACATAGGATACCTCAGCACAACCCATAAAGGCTTTGAGGAACTGATGGAGAAGAATATATGGACCAATCTGAGCTATCTGAGCGGCTTCGTAGCCTTCGTGATTGTTTACTTATTCTATAAATCATTCGCTCAGGTGAACATGTTCCCCCTACACGGTGCATTTTTCCTTGCCTACTTTGTGGTGCTTGTGATAGAGATATACGCCATAAACACCCTGAAAGTTAAGCACCTTTCCGAAGAAACGCACAGCGTTGTTGACCTTCTAAATCATTACGCCAGCTTCTGGATTCGTGTAGACGAGCTGAAAGAAATCCTCGACAGGGTGAAAAAAAGGTTTGCTGAGGAATATCCAGAAGCCGAGGCAGTAGAATTTGATGCTACCACGCGAACCTTCTGGTTCCCTGAAATAAGCGAAAAAGCTAAGAATGCGCTGGCTACGGCTATCCTCCTGGAGATGTATTCCAGCGAAGACATCAAAAAATTCTCTCTAAAGCGTCAGAGCTTGGAGGAAATCAAAGCAGATATTGAGAAAATACTTGGCGTTGATGTCTTAAACTTACCTGGAGATCTCAAAAAACATTTTGAAATAAAAAAATATTATCCTCTAGTGTTGAACGATACCCTAAAAGCGGTTTCTGAAAAAATATCTGCCTTCGTTCCTGAAAAAGAAAACAGAAATATAATATTAAAGCTGGCAAAAATCAGTGAATTTTTCAGAAGTTTGAGCGATGGCGACGACCCACCGCCTATGGATGAAAAAGAATTCAGTCGTAATCTAAAGCTCTACCTGGATTCTCTAGAAGAAAGCTTTCCCTTTGAATATTCACTTTTCAGAACTGCGATAACCAAAACCATAAATGAAAAACTATCATCCTATGGCATAAATGGTGAAGAAGCGCTGAACATCATACCGACAGGCATAGAAGCCTTTGATGAATTGATAGGTGGAGGACTGACAAGAAATTCATCCACCCTTATTATAAGTGAGGAAACAAGAGCAAAATCATTATTTATTAAATCTTTCATACTAAGAGGATTAAAAAATAGAGATAAGGTAATATATTTTACTACGAATGTATCTTATGATGAAATCAGGGATTTGATTATTAAAGAATTGCCACGGAGAAGTCTTAAAAATCTCATATTTCTGGACTTGAATTACACACTAAATACAAAACGCGCATTAACAAATCTTCTGGAAGAGGATGGCAGGATCATAGTACCTCTAAGTCTTACCCTTATTCAGCATGCAATAGTAAAAAGCATAAAGTCTCTCCCGAAGGAGAAACACAAACGCGTAGTGATTGACATATTCTCCGACCTAATCTCCTACTACAAATGGGAAGAGATGGAAGAGATATTAATAAAGTATCTCGAGGGATACAGGCGATGGAACTGCACCTCTTTAATCGTGCTTAACCCAGAAATTATATCCAGAAGGGAAATAGAAGGTATAAAGAAGTTCTTTGACAATTCTCTGATATTAAGTAGCTCTGGGAGAGAAGTAAAAATAACAATAGAGAAGTTGTACGGAGGGCTGCCAAAGGATAGATCGGTCATCATAAAATATTGATGAATTCAGACATTAATCGTTTTTAAATGGATTTCTGATAGCGGGAAATATTTAAAATTATTTCGATTTATTTTAGAAAAAACAGCCAAGAAAATTATGAAATTTTAGTAATTATTATATATTGCTGACGGGTAATTTATAGAGATGGAGGGATAGAAATGTTTCCATTGTTGGCAATTTATACCCTGATTGGAGGTGGCCTGAAATATATAGATGACGCCTTCGACGAAGGTATGCACAGCAGACGTGTTGCCTCTATTCTAGCTCCGATTCTAGTGGTACTGTGGATAGCCCTATCTGTAACCGACCCCTACTCTGCAACAATCCTCACAGCGGTGCTGCTTGGCGTGCTGTTCTCAGGCAAAATTGATAACTGGATCTTCACTGCAAGTACTGGTGCGATTGTTCTAACTATTCTGTTTCTTGCACGAGAAAACCTTCTACTTCTGCCCCTGGCGATACTCACCATCTTCGGCATAATAGACGAGAAAGGTAATGACTACGTAGACTCACATCGTGCGCATAGGTTTATGGTGTTCTTCTTTACCCACAGGTTTGCCCTGAAGTTGGCGCTGCTTGCACTGTGTGTAGCTTCCCTACTACCATTCGCATACTTCGTGGCCTTCATGTGTTTCGATCTTGCCTATGACACTGTCGGCTACCTTGGCACGGTTGACCTAAGCAAGATAGATATAAAGCGCATGCCCATGCTGAGAAGCCTTTACAGGATAATTGTATTTGGATAAAAAAAAGCGATGTGATATGCCCTGGCTCAAAAGTGAAAGAAAGGTTCATTCAGAAGAAGGTATATACGGTGCCGTTTTAGTTGACAGCAGTCTCAACATTACAGGTGTCTTAGGCGATAGTGAGGAAATGCTGGGAGGGAGTGTCTCTGATTTTTTTACATATTTTAATCTGGATTATGGTGAAGAGGAGGAACGATTACTAAAAGATGCAATAATCAATGGAAAAGAAGCAGTTATAGAAATTTCGTCTGACAAAGAAACTCTAAATCTCATATTAATGCCCACAAAGCTTTACGATAAAAAACAGTGGCTTTTAATACTGAAGAGGCGGGATGTGACCCTTGACGAGCTTGAAGAAATAAAACACAACATACTGGCTAATATAAGTCATGAGCTTTTAACACCAATAACAATTGCAAAGGCTTCTCTGGAAATCATTGACCCTACACAAGAAGAGGAGGAGATTCTCTCCACTGCAATGAACGCAATCGTAAGACTTGAAAAACTTCTCAGGGACCTGGTTAGGATAGGGCAGATAAGAGAGCCCAAGAAGGCACAGGTGTTAAAAATCCGTGAGGTGGCTGAGGATGCTTTCAGGCTGATTAAGAGGATTGTAGAAAGCAGGCGCATAAATATTGAGATGAGCATCGAAGATAACCTGCCTGAAGTGGAAGGAGATAGAGACGCGCTGGTTCACCTCATGCTATTACTACTGAACAACGCCATAAAATTCTCCCCTGATGGAGGAAAAATAAAGATTTATGCAAGGTGGCGAGCCCCGGAACACTCTCTGGGGAGAGGTATGGTAGAGGTGTGCGTGGAGGATACGGGAATAGGCATCCCCCCTGAGGAGCAAGAAAGAATTTTTGACCTGTTTTATCAGATAGACCGGGGCCCCAGCAGAAAATATGGAGGAACAGGACTTGGTCTCTTCCTTGCAAAGAGCATAGTAACCATCCACAATGGTAAAATATGGGTGGAGAGTGAGCCCGGCAGAGGCTCAAGGTTCTGTTTTACCCTGCCAGCCAGTTCAGGAATAGAGAAAAGGAGGCTGTAGGCTTTTTTATGAGTGTTGAAAAACTGGTAGTTAACAAAAATCTCAAGGAAATTGCACGACCTAAGCATGGAGGTGATGTGTGGAGGTATTCCCAGGTTGTAGACTTCAGCGCAAATGTAAATCCGCTGGGACCGAGTGAGAAAGTGCTCAAGGCAATTGACAGGGCGACAGCCGAGATTACAAGTTATCCCCCTTCAGGTGAGGAGCTTCGCTCTGCGCTGGCGGAAAAGCATGAGGTAAAACCAGGCTGCGTGGTCCTCGGGAATGGTTCCTCAGAGCTAATAAAAGCATTCTGTGAGGTGTTTTTGACCAGTGGCGATACTGCGATAATTCCACAGCCTACCTTCTCTGAATACGAGTACTTCTCCATGCTGTACGGCGCACGCATGCGGGAGGTGCTAATCCCACCAGTGGGTGATGACGGTATACCGAAGAGTTTGAATGGGGTAAAGGCAGTTTTCCTGTGCAATCCCAATAACCCCACAGGGGGCTCGACTCCACTTAAGGAGATAGAGGTGCTGGCTGAAGAGGCGGGAAAAGAGGGCTGCGTGCTTCTCGTAGATGAGGCGTATGTGGAGTTCTCAGAGCTTGAGAGCGCCTCGCAGCTCGTGGAAACCTTTCCAAACCTGATTGTTCTCCGCTCCATGACAAAATTCTACTCTATCCCCGGGCTGAGGTTTGGCTACGCCATAGCCTCGCAAGAGGTAGCGCGGTACCTAAGCCTGGCTCTACCACCGTGGAATGTGAACACCCTAGCTTTGCGTGCAGCGCTCGCAGCGCTGGAAGATGAGGAGTTTGTTAAGAAGAGCAGAGGGTACCTAGCAAGGGAGAAGGAGCGTTTCTTCTCAGAGCTCAGCCGCCTGCCAGCGCTGAAGGTCTATCCCAGTGAGGCAAACTTTTTCCTAATAAACATCAAAAAGACAGGCATGAGCTCACAGGAGATGAAAGCTAAGCTCGCTGAAAGAGGGTTCCTCATCCGCGACTGTTCCAGCTTTCGCCATCTCGGTGATGAGCACATTCGGATTTGTATAAGAAGGCGAGAGGAAAACCTGCGCTTACTTTTGGCGATGGAGGAGCTGCTGAATGGCTAAATTAAAAGGGAGCAACACCTCATGCGAGTACTACCCCTGCCACTTCGAGGGGCAGGACTGCACCTTCTGCTACTGTCCCTTCTATCCCTGCGAAGACACCTCCACTGGCGGGAGGTGGGTGATAAGCAGACGTAGCAATCGCAGGGTGTGGAGCTGCAAGTACTGCTACTGGATTCATCGCAGCGACGCTGCCGCAAGGGTGAGCGAAGAGCTGGAGAAGCTGGGAGATGACAAAAAAGCGCTACAGCAGGCAAGACTTCGCGCCATGCAACCGAGAGAGGCAAGGACACTCATGGTACAGGGCACTTCTTCGTTTGCCGGGAAGAGCTTTCTGGTAATGGCGCTGTGCAGGGTTTTCGCAAGACAAGGCTATCGCGTTGCGCCGTTCAAGGCGCAGAACACCTCGCTTAACTCCTATGTAACCCCCAACGGCGAGGAGGTCGCCCGCGCTCAGGCTTTGCAGGCATTCGCCGCTCGCATTGAGCCGGAGGTGGAAATGAATCCCATCCTTGTAAAGCCCATGGGCGACAGCAGGGCGCAGGTGGTGTTATTCGGAAAGCCCTACAAAAATCTGGAGGCGATGAGCTACTACAGCGAGTTTGCCCTTGGCGAAGGCATCAAAGCTGTGAAGGAGGCACTTAACAGGCTTAAAAACAGGTATGAGATAATAATAATCGAAGGCGCAGGCAGTCCGGCTGAAATAAACCTCTACCATCAAGACATTGCGAACATGCGCGTCGCTGAGCTTGCGGATGCGCCTGTGATACTCATAGCAGATATAGACAAAGGTGGGGTATTTGCCAGCGTATATGGCACCCTCATGCTTCTGCCAGAGCACTGGCGAAGCCGTGTTAAGGGTGTGGTTATAAACAAGTTCAGAGGCGACCCTGAGATTCTCAAGCCCGGACTAAAACAGATAGAGGAGCTTACCGGCGTCCCCGTGCTCGGGGTGCTTCCCTACATAGAAGACCTCTCCTTGCCTGAGGAGGACTCCGTAGCCCTAGAGAAGCTCAACCGTGGCGTGGGGGCTATGCAGCTATGTGTAATTCGCCTCCCACGCATATCAAACTTCACAGACTTTGACGCCCTTCGCTATGAACCAGGTGTTGTGGTGCGTTTCGTAACCTCACCGCAAGAGCTGCGTGACTGTGACGCTGTCATAATCCCGGGAACAAAAAACACCGTTGCTGACCTAGAGTGGCTTAAGAGGCGCGGCTTCGCCGAAGTTCTCCGCAAGCTCCACGGGCGCGTGCCAATACTCGGCATCTGCGGCGGGTACCAGATGCTTGGAGAGAAGGTAGTGGACGAGGCAGGTGTGGAGAACTTTGAGGCAGGTGAATACGCGGCACTGGGGCTGTTGAACATGGAGACCCGCTTTAAGGGCATGCAAAAGCGAACAACGCGAATTGAGGGCACAGCAAGGGAGTCGCTGACAGGAAGCGAGGTGGAAGTAAGGGGATACGAGATTCACATGGGCGAGTCGAGTCATGCTCATGAACCAATGCTGAGGTTCAATTCCCGCAGCGAAGGTGCCTTCGACGCAGAGAAGAGAGTGATGGGCACCTACATTCATGGAATCTTCGATACCCCTGGTTTCAGGAGAGCATTTATCAAATACATCTCATCGTTTAAAGGAAAAACTACAGAAACTGAAGGCGATGATGTGGAAAAGCTCTGGGATAAAGCGATTGAGCGCGCCGCCGATGTGGTGGAGCAGAACCTAGACATGCGCTACCTAGAATCCCTGGTTTTTGGAAGAGGCTGAACAATGCAAGCGGAGGCTGCTGTAGCTTTAATTTTAGCTGTGCTGATAGACCGACTCCTGGGCGAGCCCCCCGACAGGGTGCATCCCACTGTGTACATGGGCAAGGCTATAGCCCTGCTGAGGTCACGCTTGCCAAAGCGCTTTGCAGGGGGCGTGCTCCTCCTCATTCTGGTAATCCTCGCTTTCTCTCTGCCAGCGTACCTGCTAATTGCCCTAATACCCTGGACAGGAATAAAAATTATCCTGGCAGCGACCTTGCTAAAGCTCAGCTTCAGCTGGCGTGGGCTAGCGGACTATACTCTGCGAGTGAAGTTGGCCCTTGAAAACGGAGACATTGCTGAGGCTAGAAGGCTACTCCCGTACATAGTGAGCAGGGATCCGAGTAAGCTTGGCAAAGTGGAGATAAGCTCCGCCTGCGTAGAGAGTATTGCAGAGAATAGCGTAGATGCCGTCGCTGCGCCATTGTTATATTTCACCCTCTTCTCCTTCCACAGCCTCGAGCTGGGCGTAGCTATTGCTGTTGCATACCGCGTGGTAAACACCCTCGACGCCATGGTGGGTTATCCCAAGTATGGTGCTTTTGGAACACCATCCGCAAAGCTGGATGACATTCTAAACTTCCCTGTGGCGAGGCTCCTCGCGCCCTTTCTTCTCCTCTCCACCCTTTTAAACCGAGCAAGCTTAAAAGGTGCCATTGCAACTCTGCGCAGAGATAGAGGAAAGCCAGCCAGCCCCAATTCAGGCATCCCCATGAGCATAGTTGCTGGCGCGCTTCAGGTTCGCTTTATAAAACCAGAGCACTACACCATGGGAAGCTTTGAAAGCCTGCCCTCCGCTGGCGATATAAAGCGGGCGCTTAAGATTGTTGACGTGGCGCTGCTCCTATATTCTGCAAGCATGCTGCTGGCGCTGCTTTATATCTAGGCGGTGATGTGATTGCTCGTAAAGGAGATTGAGAGGTTCGCGAAGAAAAAAGGCGCTGAGCTCGTTGGTTTCACCCGCTCACAGCAGGCGCTCAGCTACCTTCGCATACCCTGGGCGAAAAGTGCCGTTGTGCTTGGCTTGTCGATCCGCCACCCGCTTCTTGCTACGGGGGTGCGCTATCCAACGTGGGAGGAGCCCAGGCAGTTCATAGATGTGATAATGGACGCAATTGCGCTGAGCATAGAGGAATTCCTCGAGGCTAGGGGCTACCGCGCAAGTGCTATAGGGGCGAGCAACAGAAGCGCAGACCTGCGCCCCCTTGTACTTGCCTCTGGAATAGGCATGGAGGGCAAAAACCACCTAATTATAACGCCTGAGTTTGGACCAAGGGTGAGGTTCGGCGCCGTTGTTACAGATGCAGAGCTGGAGGTGAAGCCAAGGAGAATCACCAACCTGTGCAGAGGGTGCAGCATATGCTGCGAAGCGTGTCCTTCGGGAGCACTGAACGGAAGCTTTAATATTCAAGCCTGCGAGAGCTACAATCGCAAGCTGGAAAAGGAGTCGGGTCTGCTGATAAAGAAGTGTACTCTCTGCACAGACGTGTGCCCGGTGGGGAGGATGTAGGCATGAGCTATCTTTGCATGCTGGAGGAGAGAGGCATAACCAAGCAGAAGCTTATTTCAGCCTGCCTAGAGCTGTTTGTTCCCCATCCTGGGGTTGAGAGCAGGGCGCAGGCGGAGCGCGTGCTGAGCAGGCTTTTCGACTCTATACTTGAGGATGCCAACGTGTGCGCCCTTCTCGAAGCTGCCTTCGCCCTGGAAGAGAAAGCCGCGAGGGGAGAGCTTTATGGAATTTCTCGCGAGGCGTATCGTGATGATGCAGTGTTCATCGTGGCGGACGAGATTATAGGCATGGCAATCGCAGAGTACATCGCAGGTACCAGAGCGAGATTCGAGTATGTGCGCTTCGACAAGGCAAAGCCGGGTTTACTCTCCTCTCTTGGCCCCTTCGTGGACGATGCCATCGCAGGCTTAATCGCCGGAGCTTCAACACTGATGTATTCTACGCAAGGTCGTATTTAAATTTATTTCAATAAATATAAAATTCGTTAGAAATAATTACACATAATGGTGGCGCCTCATTGAGCCTTAGAGATCTCAGCATAGGGACAAAGCTGATTCTTGCAATAACTGTAGTGATATTTGGGATCTCCTCCGCTAGCAACATAATAATTTACACATATCAGAAGCGCAGTCTAGACGAGCAGATTCTGGAGCGCTCTCGAACAATATCAGAGCTTTTGATTCAGATTGAGGATCACAAGCTGATCTCCCGCGTTGCCGCAGAGTTCACCGAGGTCACAGGATACAAGCTAAAGCAGACCTCCCTTGATCCTGTAAATCAGAAAAACGCCCCCGATGATTTTGAAAAACGCGTCATGCAGATGTTTCAGCGAGGAAACGCAACGGAGTCCTACGCGGTTGTTACCGACGGTGATGGCAAACGCTATTTCAGGTATATGAGAGCACTCCGCACAAAAGAGCAGTGCATCTCCTGCCACCCTGGCTATGCCGTGGGGGACCTCAGGGGAAGTATAAGCGTCGTCGCACCCTACGAGGACATCGCTGCCGCGACAAGGAAGAACCTAATCTACATACTTGCCACTGTTCAGCTTCTCACCATCTCAATAATAGCAGTGCTCTACTACCTCAGCAGAAAAATTGTCTCCAAACCACTAAAAGAACTGATAAAAGAGGTGGAAGGAAGCGCAAAGGAGATACAGAAGGGTGAAGAGGTCAAGGACATACCAGTAAGGTCTCAAGACGAAATAGGCATGCTCGCAAATGCTTTTAACAACCTCAGAAAATCTTTAAGCGAGAGTTTCAAGCGCAAAAATGAGGCGATAGAGAGCTTTGTGTACTCCATCAGCCATGACCTGAAGGCACCGCTGCGCAGCATCGAAGGCTTTTCCACCGCTTTGCTGGAGGATTACGGAGACAAACTCGAAGGCGACGGTAAGCATTACCTGGATAGAGTAATTGCCAGCGCGCAGAAGATGGGTGTGCTAATAGATGAGCTTCTTGAGTACTCCAGGATTGGAAGGATAAACCTGTCGAGGGGAGATGTGAACGTTGCTGAGATGGTGGCTCTCGCTCTGGAAGATAACATATACGAAATAAACAAGAAGAATGCAAAAATAAAAATACCTGAAAACCTTCCTGTTATAAAGAACGCTGAGAAGCAGCGAATTTACCAGATTTTCACAAATCTCATCTCAAACGCCCTGAAGTACAACGACAAAGAAGTGCCGGAGATAGAGATAGGATACCGCGACGAGGGCGACCACTATCTCTTCTACGTCAGAGACAACGGTATAGGTTTTGATATGCGCTACCACGATAAGATATTTGAAATATTTCAGCGGCTGCATCGCGAGGACGAATACAGGGGCACTGGGGTGGGGCTGGCGATGGTCAAGAAGATAGTTGAGACCTATGGGGGCAAGATATGGGCAGAGTCAAAGCCGGGCGAGGGCTCCACCTTCTATTTCACCCTCCCCAAGGAGGTGAAGAGATGATGAACATGGTGAGAGCTATAGACATACTACTTGTTGAGGACAACCAGGACGACATTGAACTCACAATGAGGGCTTTCAAAAAGAACAACCTGGGAAACAATGTACATATCGCAAGAGACGGCGCAGAGGCGCTGGAGTTCTTGAAGCAGGTGGAGAAACGGGATGCTCCGCACCCAGGCTTAATTCTCCTTGATCTGAAGCTTCCGAAGGTAGACGGCATAGAGGTGCTTAAATATATTAAGTCAAGAGAAATATTAAAGAGAATTCCCGTGGTGATGCTCACCACATCCAAAAACGACAGAGATATAAAAACCTGCTATGACCTCGGGGCAAATAGTTACATCGTAAAACCTATAAGCTTTAAAGACTTTATAGAGACAATAAAGAATATTCAGCTGTACTGGATAGTTACAAACCAGCCACCGGTTGTGGGGTAAATGATCGGGGTTCTGTATATTGAGGATAACGAGGACGATATACTCCTCGTTAAAATGTCGCTGAAAGGGTATGGGGAGGTGGTAGGAGCTAAAAGCTGGGGTGAAGCTAAAGAGCTGCTTGAGACCAAGAACTTTGACATAGTGCTTCTGGATTATAACCTGCGCGGAGAAGATGGGCTGGAGGTGCTGAATGAGATAATAAAACGCTATCGCTTGCCTGTGATTATGGTTACAGGGCAGGGAGATGAAGAGACGGCAACGCGGGCTATGAAGCTGGGCGCGGCAGACTACATTGTAAAGTCGGTGAGCAGCTTTACAAAAATAAGAAAGGTGATCGAGGATGCACTTGAAAAGCACCGACTTGAGGAGGAGAAGCGCAGACTGGAGGAGGAAATACGCAGAGCGAATTTGGAGCTTGAGAAGAGCAACAAGTTTAAGGATCTGCTGATAGACATCCTTCATCACGACCTTATGAATCCAGCCGGGCTGGCAATGAGTTTCGTGGAGCTTATTGAAACCTCGTGTGATGATGAAGAAACTCTCGAGTATATTGAGATAGTTAAAAGGAATCTCAACAAAATAATCTGTCTGATAGAGGACGTTAAAGAGCTGTCTAAGCTGGAGAACATAAAAACTCTGGAGAAGAGCGAAATAAGGCTGGCGGAGCTATGGGAGAAGGTGCTAAGTGAGTATTCATCCCTCCTCACAAACAGAGACGTTAGGTTTATCAGAGACTCAGAGGGACGCATTATGGGCAATGAGATTGTTAAGGAGGTTTTCTCAAATCTGCTTTCTAACGCTCTTAAGTATTCTCCTGAGGACACGCCGATAACCATAAGAGTGTGGGACGAGGGAGATTATTCCTTTACAAGCATAGCAGACCTAGGTGAGGGAATACCCGACGAGTACAAGCAGAGCATATTCCACAGGTTTAGCCGCTTCGATAAGGCAGGGGTAAAGGGCACCGGCATAGGTCTTGCGATTGTGAAGCGTATCGTAGATCTTCACGATGGCGAGGTCTGGGTGGAGGACAACTCGCCACGGGGGAGCGTGTTCTTCGTGAAGCTTCCAAAAGGACACGCTTAAATACACCATCGCAAATTACTTTTCATGAATCCTTTCAGCGAGCTCAGGAAGTGCTTGGGCTTTCTCACCATCCTTCCGGTTGGTATGAGCTTTAAGAGCTACGAGGACGTGGCTAAAGCTGCGTGGCTATTTCCTGTAGTGGGCGCGATTATTGCCCTTGCCGCAAGCGCTGCTGCCTTTGCATCCTTCTACTTTTTACCCCGTAGCATCACCGCGGGCATCGCGCTCCTTGTTCTGCTGCTCCTGACGGGTTTTCATCACCTCGACGGGTTACTCGACTTTGCTGACGCCGCAATGGTGCGTGGGAGCAGAGAGGCGCGACTAAAGGCGATGCACGACATTAATCACGGCGTTGCCGCATTCGCTGCAGGCTTTTTTGTTTTGCTTTTAACCTACCTGGCGCTGTATGAGGCGAAAGGGATACTTCCAAGCCTGGTGGTGGGTGAAGCTTCGGCGAAGTTTGCAATGGTATTAGCTGGCTACTCGGCAAACCAGAGCAGTCACACTGGGATGGGCTCTGGTTTTGTACGTGTGCTTCAGGGCAACCACAGGATAATGATGCTTACCCTCCTTACCTATCTCCCCTTTTTAGTCCTCGCGTGGGAGAGTGCGGTGGTGGTGCTTCTCTCTGTCGTGGTGACAACGCTGCTCATAGTCAACATCTCTCAGAGACTTTTCGGTGGAATTTCTGGAGATGTATTCGGGGCGGTGAATGAGTTGAGCCGCCTTGTCGCAATGCTGGTGCTGGTGTGATGGACGCACTGATAATGGCCGGTGGAAGGGGCACAAGGCTGAAGCTTGATGTGGAGAAGCCCCTGCTGGAGTTTGAAGGTAGACCTCTGGTAGAGCACGTGCTCACTGCTTTGCAAGGAGCAAGGAGTATAGAGCGTATTTTCGCAGCCACCACGGCGCATACCCCGGGAACAGCGCAGCTTCTCAAACGATTGGGAGTGGAAGTGGTGCACACCCCTGGCAGAGGCTACGTGGCAGATCTGCGCTATGCCGTCGAAGCACTCGAGCTTGGCGTGGTTATGGTGGTTGTTTCTGATCTCCCCCTACTCAGGACGCAGGAGATAGAGGAGGTGGCGAGAGAATACAGGCGCAGAGGTTCGGCGGCGCTCGCCACTATGGTTCCTCTCGAGGTATTTCATCGCTACGGATTAACCCCAACGCTGGTGATTCGCAACCATGTGCCTGCCGGGGTGAATATAATTAACGCACGACGCCTCGATGGGAAGGAGGAGAATTATATAACTGAGAATATCAGATTGGCTGTAAATGTTAACAGCCTGGAAGACTTAAGAAAAGCTGAGGAAATAAGGAGGATTTTGAATGCCGATAAGTAGTGAGCTCCTTGAAATCCTCGCGTGCCCCATGTGCAAGGGGGATGTGGAGTACCGCAGTGAGGAAGATTTTCTGCTCTGCGAGAGCTGCAACATTCGCTACTACGCAAAAGCATGTAAGATTGAGCGGTGCAAGAAGTGCGATAGCGAGCTGAAGCCCGTTAAGGGTGAGGTGCTGGTGTGTCGCGAGTGCGGAAGATGGTACCCTATAATTGACGACATCCCCCATATGCTGCCCGACGAGCTTCGCGAGGATCTGTGCTGAAGGGCCTGTAGGCTAGCGGATAGACTGCGGGGCTTCGGACCCCGCGGCCCGGGTTCAATTCCCGGCAGGCCCATTTACTTTTTCTGCCCACAGTACTCCCCAACGATTGGTATCTCCGCCCCGCATTGCGGACACCGTTTTTCTTTTGTTATGCTGTAGCCCAGCACCCTGTAGCTACGCCTGCGAATCAGCAGCTTTCCACAAGCGTGGCAGTAGGTGTTCTCGTACCTGTGGTCGGGAACATTCCCCAAATAGGGGTAGAGCACTCCCGCATGCTTTGCCTTTTCGTACGCCATTTCAAGCGTAGCTATGCTTGTGGGTGGCGCTTCAAACTTGTACGCCGGATGGTAGCGAGTGAAGTGGAGCGGCGTTTCCTCGCCGGCATAGCGCAGGTGGTTCTCAATCACGTATCCCACATCTTCTTCGGAATCATTTACGCCGGTCACCACAAGGTTAACCACCTCAACATGCAGACCCAGCTTCTTCGCCAGCTTAATATTCCTCCACACTACGCTCGCCTCAGCGCCAGAGCAGTACCTGCGGTACACTTCATTGTTGCCCTTCATGTCTATGTTAATCGCATCCAGGCCAACTTCCGTAAGCCTTCGCAGTGCGTTTACGCTCATATAGCCGTTGCTCACAAAGGTGTTGTACAGCCCCTTCTCCTTCGCAATAGGGAAGAGGTCAAGGCAGTACTCGAAGAGGAGCGTGGGCTCGTTGAAGCTGGCGCACGTGCCCTGAACGCGTGAAGTTAAAGCCATTCGCAGCATCTCCTTCGGCGGAATATAGTTCCCCTCCCCTTCGGGTGGCCTACTCTGAGAGAGGTGCCAGTTCTGGCACCACATGCATGAGAAGTTGCACCCCCAGGTGGAAAAGGTTATTGCCTCCGAAGCAGGATAAAAGTGGTAGAAGGGCTTAATTTCTATTGGCCTCGGCTCAACCGCAGATATATTGCCGTAAGTGAGGGTATACAGCTTACCCGAGAGGTTAACCCTGACGCCGCAGAAGCCTCGCTTGTTCTCGGGTATTTCGCATCGGCGCTCGCAGAGGGTGCACCTGAGCCTTGAGTTCAAACTCTCATAAAGCTGCGCTGGTTTTAGACGTCCCCCCTCCATGGCTCATGCCTCAGCCCCCAGAGACAGGCGGGAAGAAGGCAATCTCGTCTTCTTCGTGAACCTCCTGCTCTGGCTTAGCCACCTCGTGGTTTACAGATACGAAGTAGTTTCCTCCATCAAAAGCTTCGCTAAGCGCGGGGTAGCGCTGCTTCAGCATCTCTATCACATCGCTAACCGTCACCTTATTTTTAATATTAAGCTCAACCTCGGCGACGCCTGCTTTCTCTCTGAACCAGGCGAAGAACTTCACCTTTACCATCGCTTTCATAGCCCAGGTTAACGTTGTCAATCCCAGTACATCCTCGTTCGTGCGTATTCGCGCTCCGCTTTAAGAATTTCCCTGTACAGCTCCTCCTCATTAAGCGCTCTGCTGAGCACGCGTTTTGCTGTCTCTGGACCAATTCCGCGCGCCGCCTGCGCAATCACCGCAGCTTTTCCATACGACAGGAAGAGATTCGCCGAAAGCTGGAGCTTTTTAATCTCCTGCTTCTCTTCCCTGCTGAGCTTCTTACCCTGCTTGTAGCTTCTGTAAAGGCTGCGCAGCCTGCGCGAGTCGCCTTTTAGCACGGCAAGCATCTTCGCAGCGCAATGCTCGCAGCGAAGCTCAGAGGGAAGCGAGGCTATCTTGAAGCTCGCATACCAGGAAGCGCAGTAGAGGCAGAAGAGCTCAACTCTTCTCTCGGAGATGCGGCGCTTGAGCGCCTTGAGAATAAGCTTCTCTGCCCTCTCCGGCAGCACCACCTCGCCGTAGCTTCTCAAGCCAAGCTTGGCTATCGGCGAGGGCTCATCGCCACGCAGCACCTCCACCTCAAGCCTGCCCTCGCGTACCCTGCGAATCACCTCACACGCGCGCGGTATGTCCAGGTTGTCCTTGAATATCTCTTTCAGCGTTTCGCGGTGAATGAGCGAGCCTTCATAAGCGCGTATCACTCTGCGAATGCCCGCACTGGTGTAGGTGTAGTCTTTCGCTATCGCCCCGTAGCGCTTGGCGACGTGCACAAACTTCCACTTGAAAAGAGAGGTTCGCTTCAAGCTTGTAGCGAGCAAGGGCTCAATGTGGTCTGGCTCAACTTGGAATAACGAATAAATATCCTCCTCGCCTAAGCGAGTGCCGGACTGAAGTATAATCCTGTACGCATCGCTCTGCAGCGCAACACTCTGTCCAAGCTTTGAGGTTAAAAGCAGGGAAAACACCCTGCCAAGGGTTTCATTCACCTTCATGCCAAAGGGCGCGTGAATAATCGCCAGCCCTCCCAGAAGCTCCACATAGATTTTGCTCTTCCCGGGTACAGGTATGCCTTTGCGCAGGTGACGCTTGACCTTACTTACAGCCTGCTTTCTCGTGTAATCATCACAGGGGTAAGAAGCAAGAGCTTCTTCTGCCTTGCTTTTCGCCTTCTCGCGGAGTTCTGCCACCTCTTGCGCTACTTCATAGGGCACAGGTATCTCCTCACCAACCCAGCTTGGCACCGCACCTGCGACCTCGCTGAGAGGCTCGACGAGTATCTCCTCTCCCTCCACAGCCACAACCCGCCAGGGCGACCCCTTGAAGATTATCCTGCTCCCCGGCTCTGCATAGTTAACCACAAAAGCTTCGTCGAGTACGCCCACGTTTTCCCTGGTAACGAGATTCTTGACGAAGTAACGCTTCTCATCAGGTATGGTCGAGAGGTTGTTGTAGTAGTACTGCCGTGAGTTTCGCGTAGCACCGAAGCGCTCTTCTTCCACCCAGAGAAGGCGAAGCTCGGCGAGCAGCGAAAGCGCCTCCTCCAGCTCCTCCTCTGTGAGCTCCGCAAAGGCAAAGCTCCTGCGCAGCAGAGCAAGCGCCTCTCGCTTCTCCACCCGCCTCCGCTCCAGAGCCAAACCAACCAGCTGGTGGGCAAGCACATCATAGGGCTTAAGATGGGGCTCTATCTCCTCCAGAAGCTCCTCCTTAGCTCGCCTCGCTATGGCGAGCGCTTCAAGGGTATCATCGGCGTCGGTGGTTATAATAACACCCTTAGAAGCCAAGCCCAAGCGGTGTCCACTCCTTCCCACGCGCTGGATGATGCGCGAAACCTGGCGTGGAGACTTGTACTGGATTACCAGGTCCACACTCCCAATATCGATGCCCAGCTCCAGAGAAGAGGTGCAGATGAGCGCTTTGAGCGCGCCCTTCTTAAACTCCTCCTCCGTGGTGATTCGCACCTCCTGAGAAAGCGATGAGTGGTGTATACCAACGCTCTCGCCTATAATCTTAAATCTAGAAGCGAGAATCTCCGCCATTTCGCGGGTGTTCACAAAGATCAGCGCATGCCTGTGCTGTGCTATAAGCTCGCGCATCCTGCGCAGCCTTGTGGCGGCGGCTATGCCAGTGAAGAGGCGCTCCGCTATTTCGCGGTCCTCCCTTTTTGGCTTCGGATACTCCACGCGAATGTCCATCTCCTTAGCGGTGCTCACCCTCACTATCTCCACAGGCGCATGGTTGCAGAGGAAGCGCGCCACTCTCTCGGGGGAACCCACGGTGGCACTTATACCTATGCGCTGAAAATCGCATTGCGCAAGCTCACGCAGACGCTCAAGAGCAACGCTGAGCTGGGCACCCCGCTTGTTCTCCGCGAGTTCATGCACCTCGTCCACCACAACGTAGCGCACATTTCTGAGGTGCTTTCGCATCACCGGCGCGGGTAGAATCGCCTGAAGCGTCTCTGGCGTAGTTATGAGCATCTCCGGGGGAGCCAGCGCCTGCTTTCGACGCTGATACTGAGATGTATCGCCGTGGCGAACTGCGATGCGTATCCCCAGCTTCTCCCCCCACCACTCTAAGCGGGAGAGCAGGTCTCGGTTAAGGGCACGCAGGGGTGTGATGTACAGCAGCGAGATACCCTTAGCTTCTCCCTCAGACAGTCTGCTGAAGAGGGGGAGCATAGCTGCTTCTGTCTTGCCGATGCCTGTGGGAGCTATGAGAAGCACATGTCTGCGGCTGAGAATAACTGGAATAGCCGCCTCCTGAATAGGGGTGGGCTTCTTAAAACCCGACTCGCTTAGCACATTGCGCACTCGCTGAGACAAAAGGGAGAAGGACTTCATAGGCTAGCTTTTCCTCTGAATGTGCAACTCTATTGCTCGCTCCATTGTGAGCTCGCCTTTGGCAACCCTCTCGGCAAGGGCGCGTGAGATGGTTATGTTCCCGCTGCGCTGTCTGCTGTCTCGCTGTATGTTTTTAATCTCACCCAGCGTGGCCTTTATCTCCACCCTCTCCTTCAGTTTGCGTCCCTGCTTCAGGGCTATGTTTATCGCCGCGATGATATCACGAATCGATGGCTGGACGTCACCTCTGCCCAGCGAAGGCGTTGTAGCATGCTCATTAACTATCTCAATATCAAAGCTGAAGCTCTCCTGCAGCACCTTGAGCAGACGAAGCCTGAATACCCCACCCCCGTTGCCCACCTTTATTCTCACCTTCTGGCAGGAGTATATACGCAGAATATCCTCAAGGGCACTCTTCACAGCCTCTGGGGAGTTGAGCCGAGCCACGTGCACAACACTCCCGTCGCCCACCACCGCTAAGCCCGGCTTCTCTCCGGGGTCGATGCCTATGATGAGTTCGCTGTAATACTCCCTGAACCCTCTCGAGAGGGAGTATGCCTTCTCCACCGCTATGCCCACGTTCTTCTCAGTTGCGGCGACAACGCAGGGAAAGTTAACTTTATCTGCTTCTGACTCGCTAGTAAGCACTACCTTAACCTTCCCCGGAATCTCCTCTTTGAAGGTCAGGCTGTAAAATTCAAGTTTTTTTCGCTTCAGCTCCTTTGCAAAGAGGTAGTATAACCTTGGTATCTCAGTTAGCACCGCTATCAAGGGACAACCTCGATTACTGCCATAAATGTGACGTGTTAAAATTGGAAGGGCTCTGTAGGGGTGCTGTTAAGTTAAGGATGCTCTCATCCCCGGCAGGTTGAAGAAATTTCTGCCGGTCTACAAAATCACCACGCTCGTCGACAAACGTGACATAGCACAGATTTTTATGCACGTCCGAACCTATGTATATACGATCACCTCCTGTTTAGGTGGTCGTGATGCCAGATCTGAGCAAACGACACACAACGATGAGGGCTCTAAACCCAAGGTTACGGTCGTCACGGGCAGAGAATCAATACCAGGGTCTCTAAGACCAGTAAACTTAACGGCAGCCCAAGACATGGCACCAACCAAATATCGACCAGGGCATAAAAAGAGCCTTTCATGTAATCAGAACCGCGGAATTTCAGCGGGTTAGTGGAAAATTATTCCACGTCTGTCCATCAAATAAAATTTACTGTGATATATGGCTTAGCAGCTTAGCCCAGTTCTGATTTATAATTTTTATGTCAAACTCCACCCCATGCCACGAACGAACTCTTCGCTGGTACATCACCATATGTTAGTTAGATAACCTTTCCATTTTATAAAAAAATGTGAAAATAAGAAAATAAAGGGACTGGAGTTTATCGGAGAGAGGGATGTTATACCTTTGAGGTAGATGATATAATCACATTTTGAAAAATATTTACGCACAATTGTCTTCATTTTGTCAGGAGAAAGATATTTTAACATGCCAATCCAGAGTACCTGTTAAACGAGGGACTGATAACATGAATAAGCGGTTGTTTGGTCTACTCGGCTTGGGTTTAACTTTGCTTCTCTTCATATTCTTCTTTCAACCTCTGGGTGGAAATGTTCAGGTGGATAGCAGTGCAGCGAAGGGTGCAGACCCTCAGATAAACTGGATATGGAATGACCTCAATAAGGGTGTTCAGGTGGCAAAGGAGGTGGATAAGCCCGTGCTCATAAACTTCTGGGCTGATTGGTGTAGCTGGTGTGTGAAAATGGATAAGGAAGTGATGAGCGATGAAGAGGTTATAGATTTTGTTTCAGAGAACTTTGTGCCTGTGAAAATAGACTCAGACCTACCGGAAAATAGGAGATTGCTCATTCTTTACCGCATAACCGGTCATCCATCCTTTGTGATTCTGGATAAAAACGGTAAATTCCTGGGCAAGGCAGTGGGATACATGCCAAAGGATATTTTCCTGCAATTTCTTGAGGCGTATGTGACTGAGAATTAGATACAATTTCTGGACTTGTGGTTATTGTTGCCCAATATAACATCAAGAAGGGGGAAAATATGGTTGAATATATCAAGAGGGGAGTGGATAAGAAAAGGTACGATAGGGCCGCCGCACTTTATGACGTTTTTGAGTCTCCAATGGAGGTCATGGCTTTTTCCAAGTGGAGGAAGCTGCTTTTTGAGAGGCTTGAGGGAAATCGTATTCTCGAGGTTGGTATAGGAACAGGTAAAAACATACAGTATTACGGAAGGGGAAACTTTATTGGAGTTGATATCAGCCTAAAGATGCTTGAAAAAGCCAAAGAGAAGGTAGAAAAGCTCAGGAAGAAGGTGGAGCTTATTCAATGTGATGCTGAGGCATTACCCTTCAAAAATGACGTCTTCGACGCGGCGGTGTCTACATACGTATTCTGCTCTGTAGAGAATCCGATAAGGGGTCTGAGAGAGCTCTACAGGGTGCTGAAACCAGGGGGCAGAGTTTACTTTCTGGAACACATGAGGTGTGAGAATGAAATTGGTGGAGTGATTCTCGACGTGCTTAATCCGATAGCGAGGTTCTTTGGGCCTGAGATAAACAGACGAACGGTTGAGAACATAAGGAAAGTGGGGTTAAGAGTCGTCGAGGAGAAATGGCTTTTGACTTCAGTCTTTCGTTTCATCGTTGCGGAAAAATAAGTAAGGTATACTGAAATTTGACAGTTTGTAAAACACAAAATATATGTATCGCGCCGAACAGTAAAAACTTGGTGATTATTATGAGAATTGTGAAAAAAGAGAAGAAAGCTGTATATGCAACCTGTAAGTGCCACAAGAGCTGCATGTAGCTCTTCCTTTTTTATTTTTGAGGCAAAGGAAAGTGCAGAGTGAAGTTTATCGGCATCGTCTGCCAGGACTACTGGGCAGGTTTAGGGTGCTGGGGGCTGCTGAGTCTGTCTCACCAGACCTCCTCCAGCACCTTTTTTATGAGTTACGCAGGTTTCTAATTTGTCGTCCTGTTATTCTCCACTTCAGCTGAAGCTCACCCACAGAAACACGCCGTAGGAGAGTAGGAGTACCAGTCCTTCCGCCCTCGTAATCTTCCATCCGGTTCTCATAAATAGTAACATTAGGGCAGTAACTATCAGCATCATTGGGGTGCTCCTGAAAGCTATTGCATCATCAACAAAAATGGGGTTAGCAACTGCGGCAGCGCCCAGCACAAGCAGGATGTTGAATATATTGCTGCCCACCACATTCCCAAGCACCATGGTAAAGTAGCCCTTCTTTGCCGCTACCACAGACACCGCAAGTTCAGGCACACTTGTGCCGAAGGCAACCAGGGTTAGTCCGATGACTGACTCAGGTATGCCGAGAGTGTGGGCAATGGCTACGGCTGAGTTTACCAGCAACACACTTCCTATCAAAACCCCTGCAAGACCAAATACAACGTGAACCCCCGCCTTTCTTACATCTTCAGTTACGTCTGGAGCATTGATGGAGTTAGCCGGATTTTTGATTGAGTATACGATATAAAAGGTAAATGCCACAAGTAGGAGGATACCGTCCCAGGGTGATATCACATAGTCATGGAGGATCAATATGCTTGCCAGCACAGTGAGCAAAAAGCAGGCGATCCCATTTATGAACTCCACCTTCCTCCTGATAGCCGCTGCCCTTATAAACGCAGCTAAACCTAGGATAAGGCCGATGTTTGCAATATTTGAGCCAATCACATTTCCTATGGCGATGCCACCAGTGCCCGTGAGCGACGCATAAACAGATGTGGAGAGCTCGGGCGAGGATGTGCCAAACCCAATAACCACTGCGCCAATGATAAACTTCGAAACTCCGAACCTCCTCGCAATTTTCGCAGCACCCTCTGTGAAGTAGTCGCTGGAGTATGCGAGCATAACTATTGAGAAAGCCAGAGTAATGAAACTCAGTATCATTATCAACATCCCACCAGGCATGGCAGTTTCAATAGTAACGAAGATAACCACTGCATTCTACTTGTGGAGTTACCTATAGCCCCATTCCAGTGTTTATGTTAGAGACAGGGTGTTATGCTCTGAGGAGTACTCCACCCCCTTGTTGCTATGTATTAGCCAGCTTTCTGATTTCAAACTCACAGTACTCCTTGCCAGTGCCCCAGCATTCCACCTCTTTAACGCTGAAGCGGGAGCCCAGCTTTTTTTCCAGAACGCCTGCGATTATTCCCTCGTCGGTGGCGCACAGGGGTTTGCCTACATTTGGCATGTGCATGCACTGGTAACAATCTCTAACCACAATCCTCGCCTTGTCGCCGACTTCCAAAATTTCAACTGTGCCAAGCTTCAGCTCTTCCCAGAGGTGGCCAAGCGAAATCAGCACCTCTTCAAGACTCTCTCCAGCCACCATCTCAGAGAAAACATTCTTACCCAGTTCGTACCCCTGGTCAAATAGCACATCGTCCAGGTTCACTTTTGCAGAAAGAAGCGCACTTTTGTATAGCCTGAGAAATGAGATGTTCACCTCATCGCTCAACTTTCCCCTGAATTTTTTATTTTGGAAGAGCTTTCTAAACTCCCTCTCCACTTCTTCCATCACTGGTTTAGAGATGTCCTCCCTCCTAGACTCAAGAAACTTTGCATCAATGGTATAGTACTTCTTCGGGATTCCCCGGGTTTCCTCGACTCTTGAAACCCTCACCACTCCTGCCTCTTCCAGAATTTTCATGTGATGGGTCACCGTTGCCTTTGAGATTCCAAGCTCCCTTGAAAGAAGAGTATTTGTCATTTCACCCTTCTTCTCCAGAAGCTCTATAATCTTAGCCCTGGTCCTATCCGAGAAAACCTTCGCGATTTCAAGGTCAGGTTTCAGCATGTAAGGCTTTTGTGCCATATCCTCACCCGGCGTGATTATTAGAAGTTTATCAAATTGTTATATTTTTATTAAGCAAGGTTGCGTAACGAACTCAAAAATAATGAGGATATCAACGACCAAAAAATTTTTATAGTTAGATGTATTTTTAACAGTTACATAATTATGAAACAGTTAAAAAAATATTAAACATGGAGGTGAAGCAATGGAGCTTGTAAGTGAGAATAAGCTGGGTGTCTGCAAGGGCAGTGTCGTGGAAGAGGAAGTAAACATGAACTTCCGCGGTGAGTGCACCGAGGTGGGACTTTACCTTGCCATGGCGAGAGTTGCCATGCGTGAGGGCTACCCTGAGGTCGCCCTAGTCTTTGAAAAGATTGCCTGGGAAGAGGCGCAGCACGCTGCTGTGTTTGCGGAGATGAACGGTTTGGTAAGCGAAAGCACAAAAGCCAACCTTGAGAAGATGCTCAAGGGAGAGCAGAACGCAAATAAGGGCAAGAGGGAGGCTGCTGTAAAAGCCAAGGAGAACGGCATAGACGAGGCACACGACTTTTTCGATGTCTCAGCGAGGGACGAAGCAAGGCATGCAAGGGCACTTAAGGCTCTGTTAGACCGCTACTTCGGCTGAGTGGAAAGAGCACCATAATGGGGTGTTTCCTGTGGAAACTGTTAGCGAGGACTTTGAGCCTACAGGAACGCTGGTGGTGATGACACTCCTTGCGCTGGTGATTCTGGTGATATGGCTGGGAATGTACTTCGGCGTCTTCCTGCCCAGAAACTTTGGAGTCGGGGGGTGTTGCTACATATGAGCATCAACAAGTACGAAAAGGCGTGGCTTGGGTTCTCTATAATAATGGTCTTTGCTTTTCTTGGAATCACCGGTTACTTCAGCTTCGTCGTCGGCTTTCAACCTCCACAGGATGCTGAGGTCATAGACCCCACAAAAATCGATGAAGACGAACGCTTCGCTAACCCCAGAGTTGAGGAGGTTATACCGGGTGAGCTATACAACGTTTACATGGTGGCGAGGATGTGGAGCTACACGCCTAAGGAGATTCGCGTACCTAAGGGTGCGTATGTGAAATTCTACATCACCTCCCCAGACGTGCAGCATGGCTTCCACGTGGTGGGCACGAATGTCCAGGCTAATGTAATCCCCGGCTACATTACTGTAATTACAGCAAAATTTGAGAAGGCTGGTGAGTATCTCATCGTCTGCAATGAATACTGTGGCAGAGGGCATCAATTCATGAAAGGCACGCTCATAGTGACGGAGGGATGAAAAATGGGTAACTTCAAGGATGACGTTTTTATTAGGCTCGGTTTTTATGTCTCTTACGTGGCGATTGGGCTTGGTGCTCTCTTCGGCTTGCTGCAGGTGCTAGAGCGCGTACCTGGGATAAGTATCATTCCGGCAGACAAGTACTACCTTTCTCTCACAGCCCACGGTGTTATCATGGCACTGGTGTTCACCACATTCTTTATAATGGCGTTGGCAATATATGTGGTCACACGCGAGCTGGGCATTGACACCTACAGCCACGCCTTAAACAAGGTGGCGTATGGCTTGGTGATAGTGGGTACTGTTATGGCGGCAGTGCCTATACTGCTCGGCAAAGCGAGTGTGCTCTACACCTTCTATCCGCCGATGAAAGCTTCTCCGTTTTTCTACATCGGCGCAACAATACTGGTGATAGGCAGCTGGATATTTGCTGCCAACATCCTTCTAACAGTGAAAAAATGGCGTTCTATGGGCAACACTGACAAAAAGCTGCCGCTTGGTGTCTTTGGCGTCGTTGCAACGCTGATAATCTGGTACATCGCCACAATAGGCGTTGCCATTGAGATGCTCTTCCAGCTCATTCCATGGTCGCTAGGCTTGGTAGAGAGGATAGATCCCCTGCTTGCGAGGAACTTCTTCTGGTACTTCGGGCATCCCCTGGTTTACTTCTGGTTGCTCCCTGCCTACATAGTGTGGTACACTGTACTTCCAAGACTGCTCAACGTAAGACTGTTCAGCGACTTCTTAGGAAGAGTGGTCTTCATGCTTTTCATACTCTTCTCAACTCCAGTGGGCTACCACCACCAGTTCATGGACCCAGGCATAGAAGCAGGCTGGAAATACCTCCACACAGCCACAACATTCTTCGTTTTCGTGCCCAGTTTAATAACCGCTTTTACAATAACAGCGACGATGGAAATGGCTGCTCGCGCGAGAGGAGGCAAGGGTCTACTCGGCTGGATAAAGGCTCTGCCGTGGCGTGACCCCACATTCGCCTCCGTCGCCTTCGCAATGATACTCTTCGGCTTCGCTGGTGCTACAGGCGCTGTTAACGCTGGGCATAACCTGAACTATGTGGTGCACAACACCGCATGGATTCCTGGACACCTTCACCTAACGGTGGGCTCTGCTGTGGCGTTGACCTTTATGGGTGTAAGCTACCTGCTTTTGCCCATGCTAACCGGGCGGAAGCTCTACAGCACCAAACTGGCGTTAACCCAGGTGTACCTGTGGTTTATCGGGATGATACTCTTCTCAGCACCCATGCACTACCTGGGCATCCTAGGTTCGCCGCGAAGAACATATGACGTCACCTTCGGAGGACATCCTTCCACGCAGGGATGGGCACCTCTGCTGGTGCTCGCAGCCATAGGCGGTACGCTTCTCTTCGCCAGTGTAATGCTTTTCCTCTACAATGTGCTAAGGACGCTGACCTCAGGAGCAAGGGTTGAGGTTGCCCAGCCGAGTAACGTTGAGATTCCCCAGGGCTCTCTAGGCGTGGTGGACAACTTCAAGCTGTTCACAGCCATAGCGCTGCTGCTTGTTCTCATGGCCTACGTGGTACCCACGATGAACATAATAAACCTCGGAACCCCTGGTGCGCCGCCGGTGGTGATCCGGTAGGCGAATACCTTTTTTCATTTTTCAGGGGGTGAGCTATGAGACACTTTTTGGGTTTATTCAAACTCAGAATAGTCGCGCTGCTGGTCTTCGTCTCAGTGGTCTCAATGATTCTCGCAGGCTCGGGCGCCGTTGAGCTCAGAAACCTTGCCCTCCTTATCGCCGCAGGTACGCTTGCCTCCGCAGGCGCATCAGCGATAAACAACTATATGGATAGAGATATAGACGCAAAAATGAAGAGAACGAGGAGCCGAGCTCTACCGCGGCATGTCCTTGAACCTAGAATTGCCCTCATTACTGGAATTTCGTTGATTGTCGCCTCGGTATTCCTCTCACTATCCTTAAACCTTCTTACCACTTCTTTCGTCCTCCTTGGCGCTTTTGTTTACGTTGTAGTTTACACCCTTCTGCTAAAAAGAAGGACTTGGCTGAACATAGTGCTTGGCGGTGCCTCGGGAAGCTTTGCAGTGCTCGCAGGTTGGGCTGCCGCTACCGGGGAAATAAATACCGCTGCCTTGCTCCTCTCCATAATACTGTTTCTCTGGACGCCCTCCCATTTCTGGAGCTTTGCCATGGTGTACAGCGCCGACTACGCCCGCGCTGGGGTGCCTATGCTTCCTTCCATTGTGAGCCATAGAAAGGCGGCAAAATACCTTCTTGCCAACACCTTTGCTCTATTCATCGCCACACTAATCCTCTCTCCTGTGGCGGGACTTGGGTATGTATACTTGACCCTCGCTTTTGCAGCTGGGTTATATTTCCTTTATCTAAATGTGAGGCTTCTTGAGAACAGTGGAGTTGCCTGGAAAGCGTACAAAAGCTCAGGGGTTTATCTTGTAGCGGTTTTTCTGGGCATAGCCCTCGAGGTTTTAGTATGACTCGATGGTGGATTCATCGCTGAATAGGCAGGGTAAAACAAAATCTGCTCCCTTTACCCTCTTCACTTTCAACCCATACTTTTCCACCGTGGGCTTCAATAATTCTCTTGACAACCGCCAAGCCCATGCCAGTGCCGCCGAATTTTCGAGTAGTGGTGGCATTGATCTGGTATAGGGGTGTAAACAGCTTAGGTATTTTGTCTTTAGGAATACCAATACCAGTATCTGCAATGCATACTTCAATCACATTGCCTTTTTGCCTTGCTTCTATGACAACTTCTCCGCCCTTCCTGTTGAATTTTATTGCGTTGTCAAGCAAATTAGTAATTGCATGCTTTAAGGCCTCGAAATCTGCTTTTATATCAGGTATACTTTCTTCTACTGACGTTTTTATGTTAATATCCTTTTCAAGTGCGTAAGATTTAATCTCTTCTTTGGCAATTTGGATAACATGCTCTAAATCAACATTTTCGAATTTTAATTTGTACTCCTTTTTCTCGAACTCTGATACATTTATCAGGTCGTCTATAATTCTATTTTGCTTGAATAGTGCCTTCCTGCACATCGAAAGGAGTTCATTTCTCTCCTCTTTATCATCTTCTTCCATCGCAATTTCAATAAAACCCTTCACAATGGTTAATGGCGTTCTAAGCTCGTGAGAAACGTTTGCGATAATATCGGTTTTCACCCTGTCTATCTCTTTTAAATCGAGATAGTTTTCTTCAAGCTTCTTATAAGCATCGTTAAGCTCTTCAATCAGTCTTGCATTCTCAAGAGCGACCGCAAGCTGGTTTGCAATTTCCTGCGCTATTGCCATGTGCTCCTCATTGAAAGCGTCAGTGGTAAGGCTTGCAAGATGAAGGAGGCCTAATGTCCGCTCCCCTGCGAGAAGTGGTACAATTAATGTAGAACGAACCCCTTCCTCTGTAATTTTTGAACCGAAGGTGCACATGCTGCAAGGGTTTTCTTTGGCTATATCCCCGCAAATCATGGGTTTTTTATCTCTCAAAACAGGACATTGAGAAGCCCGCTCAAATGGTATCTTAGAGCAACTAATAGGGGACTTATTTTCCACAGAAGAGCCAATAACATAGAACTCTCTGCCTTTTTCATCAAGGATAGCTACATGAACATAGTCGCAGGATATTACACTGTTTATTTTCTTGATAATTGCAGGGACCATCTTATCTATGCGCATTGTGGAGAGTATAGCTTTGTCGATGTCCCGCATCAGAGCAATTTGCTTGGCTTTAAGCTTTATCTCCTCATGAGACTTCTTCAATTTTGAACTCATATAGTTAAAGGCTCCAGCAAGTTTGCCTATTTCGTCGCTGCTTTCTTCTATCTCAAGCTTGTAGTCCAAATTGCCTTTTCCAATTTCTTCTGCACCTCTGGTAAGTTTTTCTAAGGGCTTCGTTACCATCTTTTTTATTGACAAATAGAGGCTTGCTTCTAAAACGAGTATTATTGCTGCTGCAAAAAAGAAGAGATTTCTTTTTGTATTTTGAATAGCCAGATACGCCTCCTGCATGGGCACAAAGACGCTTATGCCCCCTGCAATGTCCCCCACGTTATACCCCAGATGCCCGTGGCATTTCAGGCACGCCTCCTCTACATAAATAGGTGCCATGTACTGGAAGACTGGAGTGCCTTTTTTAATTGTTATCTGAGAAACGCTTTTTATTCCATTTTCAAATTTTTCAAGCGCCTGCCTTTCAAACTCATCTGGGGCATTGTTGGGATTGATAAGCTTGAGGCTGGTGATATGGAATTGATGAATTCCCCTTGCCTCAGCATAGCTTGAGATTTCCCTTGTCATGAGGGCAGGATTCTTTAAGGTGTATTTTTTCCCTTCGATATCGGTTATATCTGGATTAATCCCAATTTCAAGTAAGTATTGGTTGGACTCCACACCCGCCTTTTTCTCAACGTATACCCCTCCATAATCTGCACTCCACTGGCGGGTTATAACGATCTGCTCGAAGGCTATCTCAGCCTGCTTCTCTACCCCACCTATTATATGTTTTTCCAGTTCTTTGTATTCCCAGACAAAAATAGATGAGATAACCACAGCTACAACAGTTCCGACAACAAGAAGGAACTTAGTTCCAAGTTTTAATTTTCCAGGTACATTAATCCCCACCACATCCAAGAAAACATTCTTATATAATAGTATCTCTTTGTTCTTATTTAAATATATGCCTTAATTTATCTGGCACTATCCTTATAGTCCCGTCCCTTCTTTCCCACGATCTCCATGAAGTTGACAGGTGAAAATCGTCTTTTAAAGTGCAACAATATTTGGATGATTTTCAAATTATGCTATCCATGGTAGGATTTTTTCCACACCACTGAGGTATCTTCATGGAGAAGTTTCATCTACTTTGCCTCGAAGGGGGAGAGGTTAGAAAGAATGTTTCATTTAATTTCGCCTGCCCCAACCACAAAGGATTAACAAGAAGCATATATCCAGAGAAGAAGTTAACTCTCAGGAACCACCCCGGAATATGGCGCTTCATTGACTGGTTGCCCGTTAATGGGACCTCAAGCTATAGTGAAAAGTCAGTGACCTACAAAAGCGAGGGCTTGGCAGAGGAACTAGGGCTCAAAAACCTCTACATCGCCTTTAACGGCTACTGGCCTGAGCAAGGGGTGGGCATGGAGACGTGCACTTTCAAGGAGCTTGAATCTGCGGTAACTATACGCTATGCACAGGAAAACGGTGTCACCAAACTGGTCGTGGCCTCCGCAGGTAACACTGCAAAAGCCTTTGCCGCTGCAGCCTCGCAGGAGCACTTCCCTGTGGTACTCCTCGTTCCCAGAAAATGTCTGTGCGGAGTTTTTCTTCCACGCTATGACAGTAGGTATGTGAAGACGGTCATGATTACCGACGGCGACTACTCGGACAGCATCGCAATAGCCCAGCGCCTTTCCAGAATAAGAGGCTTTACCTATGAGGGTGGTGCTAGGAATATAGCTCGCAGAGATGGCCTGGCTACAGTGCTGCTCGACGCTGTGTTTAAAATTGGGTGCATGCCACAGCACTACTTCCAGGCGGTGGGAAGTGGTACGGGTGCTATTGCAGCGTACGAGGCGGCGCTCCGTCTTCGCGAGGACGGACGCTTTGGCAAAGCTTTGCCAAGGCTTCACCTGGCCCAGAATCTCCCCGTTGCACCTATGTACAGTGCATGGCGTGCAGGAAGGCGGGAGATTGTGCCTGAGGAGGACATTCCGCAGGTTGAAAATGTGCTCGACCTGATCTACGCGCGGGTGCTCTCAAACCGCTACCCTCCATATGGCATAGCAGGTGGAGTTTACGACGCGCTTGTGGACACGCAGGGAGAGATGTACGGGGTTAAGAACAGCGAGGCAAAGCGCGCCAAGGCACTTTTTGCAAAGCTTGAGGGGATAGACATTCTTCCTGCTGCCAGCGTTGCAGTGGCTGCACTTCTGCAGGCAGTTGAAAATGGAAGCATTCGTAGGCACGAGACGGTGCTACTCAACATCACCGGCGGCGGAAGCGCAAGGCTACGAAAGGATAAAAAGCTTCACAGATTAAAGGAAGACTATATTCTCAGCAAAAATGCGAGTGACAGCGAGCTTAGGGAGCTTGAGCTATGAGCCCTGAAGAGGAGATAGTCACAATTTTAAAGGATGCAGGCGTAACCCTCGCTGCTACGCTGCCCTGTGATAAGGTTAAAACGCTGCATTATCTCATTGCCAGAGAATTCAGGCATGTGCCTCTCACCCGCGAGGAAGAAGGCGTGGGCATAGCCGCAGGCGCTGCGCTCGCTGGGGAGAAACCTGTGATGCTGGTACAAACCTCTGGCATAGGGAACATGATTAATGCAATGGCATCGCTTACTAAGCTATATGAGCTCCCCCTTTTCCTTTTAATAAGCTGGCGGGGGGTTTATAAAGAGGCGATAGTGGCTCAGAAGCCCATGGGCATGTTTGTGCCAAGGCTCCTGAAAGCTCTTGAGATAGAATTTGTGGAAATTAAGGAGAGGGAGGACATACCAAAAATAGCTGAGGCTGCCTCTATCGCCTTCGAGGAGAGCCGTGTAGCTGCTGCGCTGCTGAGCCCGAAGGTGTGGGAGGGCAGCGACTTTAAGATGCCTTCCTGGGAGAGTGAAGACAGAACTGTAGCCAGGCGAGCTTTTGAAGGCGAGGAAGCTACCGCGAAGCACACACGCTTTGAGATTCTCGCCGCCATAAGAGAGGAGCTCCGCGGTAAGGTGGTAGTGAGCAACCTGGGCGTGCCCAGCAAGGAGCTATACCATGTGCTCCACCAGCGCTCCAACTTCTACATGCTGGGGAGCATGGGCATGGCAACACCCATTGGGCTTGGCATAGCTCTGGGTACGCAAAAAGAGGTGGTGGTTATAGACGGCGACGGTAGTCTGCTTATGAATCCAGGCAGCTTGGCAACGGTGTCTGAGATGGCGCCGCGGAATTTGATCATTTTAGCTATAGACAACGCAGCCTACGGCAGCACCGGAAACCAGCCAACCGCTACAAAACGGAGCGCCGATCTGGCGATGCTTGCAAGGGCAATGGGCATAGAAAACGTCTCCCGCGTCTCTACGCCTGGAGAGGTAGTCGAAGCCATGCACCGAGGCGAGGCGCCGCGATTTGTGCACGTGGTAACAAAACCAGGCAACGCTCGCGTGAGTAACATCCCCCTATCGCCCGAGGATATCAAAGCAAATGTGATGGGGTTTCTGAGAGATGAGGATTAGGGTTGGACACCTCTCTACGGTCTACCATACCGCCTTAATCATTCGCGGGCTGCGCATGCTTGAGAGCCGAGGAGTAAGCGCAAGCTGGAAACTCTTCGGAGGCGGCCCTGCTATAGTTGAGGCGCTGAGGCGTGGTGATGTTGATATCGGCTACATTGGCCTACCCCCAGTGATGATAGGCATAGCGCAGGGGGCAGAGATAAAATGCGTTGCCGGGGGACACGTGGAGGGCACAGCCCTGTGCACAGCTGAAGGCGTTGATGGGCAGAGCGTTGAAGATGTCGTTACCTCCCTTGAGGGCAAGCGAATAGGCTCCCCTCCGAGGGGCTCAATCCATGACATTATCCTGCGCCACCTTCTCAGGGAGCACAGCGTAGAGGCAGAGGTTATAAACTACCCGTGGGCGGACTTCATACCCCTCGCGATGGAGGCCGGGGAAATAGCTGCAGCGATTGGCACACCTGCTCTCGCGGCACTGCTTAAGCGCGAGCTGGGCGCTAGAATTGCCCTCCCACCGGCGAGGCTCTGGCCCTTCAATCCCAGCTACGGGATAATTGCGCGCGAAGACTTTCTCGACTCGAAGGCGCTGCGCGTGTTTCTTGAGGTGCACGAAGAGGCGAGCAACCTCATAATCAATCGCCCGATAAAAGCCGCCGAGGTCGCTGCCGAGGTACTTGGCTTCGTGGATAGCGATTTCGCACTCGCGGCGATGAAACTATCTCCGCGGTTCTGCGCGGCTTTACCCCGGGAGTACATCGAAGCTACAATGCGCTTTGTGCCTGTGATGCTTGAGCTGGGCTACCTTTCGAAGCAGCTCACAGAAGCGGACGTATTCTATTGGGAAGTTATTGAGGAGGTGCATCCGGAGGGGCACCACTACAGCGAGAAGATAAAGCTCTAAAACACCCTTTTCTTCCCCTTTTTTGGCGCCAGCGAATAAACCTCCTCCACGCTCACGAGGAGTGCGGAGCTTAGCTCGCGTTTGCCGCCGCTCCTCTCCAGCACCTCGCGCTTGAAGCTTTCAAAAAGCTCGCCTTCTCTCAAAACCTCTGCTCTCCCCTTGAGCAGGTAGCCATCCCAGCCTTCGCGCTTGAAGGCAACACCCACGGCAATACGCGGATTGCTCTCGATGTTGCGCTCCGTCCGCTTTATAAATACGTTGCCTATGAGTAGCCTGCCGTCGTCGAGAGCTTTTACAAAGCACACGGGTACGAGGTGGGGTTCGTCTTCGCTGCAGGTCGCCACCCACACAAGGGGTTTCTCGGGGTAGCACAGATTGTCAAAAGCTTTGAGCACGTCCTCGGGAATCATGTAGAGAGATTTAGCCTGCTGGGACTTAAAGGTTTTTGTCTGCAAGCTTCAGCTTTAGAATTTTAAGGCAGCCGCTTTCAAAGACCTCAATACCATCAACCCACCCGTAGCCTTCGGGAAAAAAGTACAGTTTTCCTGCTTTACCTGTAGCAGAGTGGTGCCGTCAAGTTCAGAACACCTGGCTAACTTTCTGCGACTGTTCACACTGTACTACAATCACGTAAGAGTGCACCAAACCCAGAGAGAAGCACTCGACTTACTTGAAGGGAAAACAGAAATCGAAAGATTCTGCAACCTGCTGGGAATGAGAGCATCCTTAACTTTACAGCACCATCTAAAGATTATAAAAGGTCGTAGAATAGCGACCGACACCTTTTCAATCTAATTTAGATTATACTGTATTATCTTCCTGATATCTTCCTTGTATTCCCTCCATACTTCGACCGTGGCATTCCTGTCTCTTCCAGCGAGGATGTGTACCACTTGTCCATTTCTGAAAACATTCTTCTTCTTTATCCATGCCTTTTCCTGTCTGATCTTCTCTTTCTCTTCCTCTGTTAGTATCTGCGAAACTATTTCACCTACTCCTTCGTAAGCGTCGGGCCCACCAAGTATAATGATATAGCTCTTCTTGTTGTAGTTGGAGAAGGTTTCATTGTCTGTCAGGTAAACATCTATCCCTGTATCTGTTAGATAGTCAATGAATTCCTCGGCAAGCTTTCCATCTATACTATTTGCAAGGATCGTTACTTCTGGATAGTACTCTCCTGCCTGAAAGGGAGAAACTTCCCCACTTATCGCATATACACTGAGATGGCTTAAGTTTGCCCAGACGTAGTTGTTTGCCGTATCTACTCCCACCTCATAAACATACGGTCCTCCACTGGCGGTGAGGTTAAGCCCGGTAGTTAGTTTTACCCAGTTGCCTCCGGTGACGTTGTACCAGTATAGGCTTAATGAACTCTCTACTAGGTCGGAAACATCTGCATCTGTGTAATACATCCTTATTATAGTCCATGAGACATTGCCGCTGGTTGCATTAAGATTGTCGCTTGGTGTTGCATTTAGATACCGTTTAATCGCCCTCTCAAAGGGTTCCAAGCCATAGGCTGAGGTTAGTGGATTCACACCTACCGGCACGTCGATGTATTCATTAATTGTTATGGAACCATTTACTTCTGTGGTTCCCGTGTTCACTATTATAACAGTGTTTAGGGCAGTTACGTTATCGGTGTAGTTATTCGCTGCATTGGTGCTGACATTTCCTACGGTTATACTTACGATGGCTGTGTCGATGGTAATACTTCTAGTTTCTGAGACATTGAAGTTGCCAAAGGAGTCGTTGACATAGACTTTGTAGGTGTAGACACCATCAGCTAAGTTAGTTTTATTATACCAGAAGGTCGACCCCACCTTAGTCATGGTATAGTTGATGGTTCCATTCCATTCCAGTAAGCCTGAATCTGTAGTCACATCTTGGACGGTGACATTGATGTAAACATATGTCTTGTTTGTAATCGTACCACTGGAGGGCGTTGGTGAGACGAAGGTTACAACAGGTGCGTTGTTGTCCACTGTAACAGTAACATATTCGGTGTAGTTCACATTGCCAGCGGTGTCATTGGCTCTTATAGTTATATTGTATACCCCGTCCTGTATGGTGGTCGTATCCAGGGTATAGTTCCAGTAGTCTGTTCCAGCCTGCCTCGCCATCACAAACAATTTACTCCAGGTTGTGTTGCTAAGATTAAACTGCACCGTATCTATAGCAAGCAGGTTGTCAATAACTGTTGCATTCACATTTAAAGTACCGCTTACGTTGGCATTATTTTGTGGAACGTTTATTGTCACCTGTGGTGGAGTAACGTCCAAGGTCACATACCTCAATGAAGTCCGGTTAAGATTTCCTGCGGTGTCATTTACATAGACACTGAAGTTATGCTGTGCCTCATTCAAGCCGGTTACGTTGTAGGAGCAATAGCCTGATTTATTGTCTGCAGTTATATTCACAAAGGTCATTGTGTAGTTGATAGTTCCATTGAACTCCAGAATACAGGTGTCTATGGCAGTTGTTGCATCACTCACGCTGACATTAATATAAACAAAGTCTTGGCTGAGGTTTGCATTGTTAACAGGAGTCGGAGCAACATAATTCACTGTCGGTGGCGTGGTATCTACAGTGAAGTAGACCTGCACAGATGAATTGAGATTTGAGGCACTGTCATTGGCGTAGATCCTTACTACGTTGCTACCATCACTAAATACGTAGGAGGAGTAATTCCAGTAGTTCGAACTGCCCTGTCGCGTAAGCGTAACATTATCTGTTCCATTTATCTCCGCTATTACGGTGTCAACGCCTGATAGGGCATCCACTACTGAGACGTTAATAAGAATGTTCGCATAATTGTATGTAGTGTTTTGCGGAGAGACTATTCCGACACCCGGTGGAGTTTTATCTAAGTTAAGCGTTATTGTGCTGCTGTTCTGGTTATCTGGACCTCCACCTGTACTGATTGAGTCGTTAGCGGTGACTGTTATTGTGTAGCCAGCGTAGTCGGACAATCCAGTAGTATTCCAGGTGGCATTGCATGAATACTCAGAAGTTGTGCCTGTGCAGTTGGATGTTGCGCTGAAAATAATCGAACCGTTGCTCGCCGTAACAGAAATCGTGGACAAATTCACACCTGAACCAGAATCTGAAACGTTAAAGTAAATTACATGGTAATCTTCATTCACCCACGAATTGTTGGCAGATATCCACGTTATTGTGGGCGGTGTTATGTCGATTGTGCTCAAATTACTTGCAAAATATCCCTCCGGTTCAGCAAGGGACACATTTGTACCACTAACAGCAGTTACATTTGCCCCAATGGTTACACCATCCGTTGCATTAGCAGATATTGTGAACATTAATGTATAGTTATCAGGCGCCCATGGTGTGCCTATACTAATGATCACAAAAGGAACGGTGTCAAAGGTGTCATTATAACCAAAGAGAGCTCCTGTACTGTTGTATAGTGTGGCATTTGTTATATTGCCAACAGTTGCGGTCCCAATTATGTCAACCGTTATGCTATCTAGGTCTGAATTGGTACCGGTGGAAATAATATCAAGTTTTGATATGTTGATCACCACATTTTTGTTTATATAATCGGGTGTCAGATCCTGGCTGGCAGCGTTTACCATCCCGGTTACAATCAATATCCCAATAAGTGAAAAGATTACCAATTTCAGTGATCCTGCACCCACCTTACTCAAAAATATAGACGTATCACCATCCCCCATATTACTCATATTTATACACCTCAACTATTTATACACCTCAACATGTGAAAATTATTTATCTAATTTTTATTTAATTATTACATTTTTAAAAACTTTGCCTATATATACTTTTCGATTTAAGGATAGCGTTTCATCAATTGTGTCACTCAAGGCAACCTACCTCCCTTACCAAAGAA